>NZ_JAAIYB010000839.1 GCF_010894475.1 Myxococcus vastator | reverse complement strand
CCGCCACCGCGCGCACGTCCAGCGCGCCCCCCGCCGCCGCCACCGCGAACACCAGCCCGGCGAACACCAGCACCTCGCTGAAGATGACGAAGCCCATGTACACCCGCGCGGCGCGCTCCGCCTCCGGCCCGCCCGCGTGGATGACCAGCCCGTACGTGGAGAAGCCCATCACCGCATAGGCCGTGTAGAAGCTGATGACGTCCAGCGACAGCACCAGCCCCAGGTTGCCGGACATGGCCGCCAGGAACAGCGCGTGGAAGCGGTGCCGCCGCGGGTCCTCCGCCAGGTAGCTCGCCGCGTACACCCCGGCCGCCGTCCACAGCAGCGCCGTGGCCAGGAGGAAGGGCCGGCTGGTGGCGTCCAGCCCCAGCCGCGCGCCCAGCAGCAGCCACGGCAACTCCACCTCCAGCGACGGCGAGCGCCCCGCCGCCAGCGCCAGCCCCAGCGCCGGCAGCGCCGCCACCGAGGCCAGCGCGCCGCTCCACCGCCGCGGCCCCCGCACCGCCGCCAGCCCCGCGGCCACCAGCGGCAGGAAGACGGCGACGAGCAGCAGGCCCCGGCCGCTCATGGCCGGAACTCCCGCTGGGAGATGAGCCAGGCCCAGGACAGCGGGCTGATGGGCGAGTGCGCCAGCAACCCCACCACCAGCGACAGCAGCGCCGTGGTGAGCAGCGGGAAGAGCAGCAGCGGGTGGCCCTCCCACCGTGGCGCGGGGCCCGCGGGCTCCGCGTCCGGCGCGTCGAACCAGGCGCGCTTCAGCAGCGGCAGGAAGTAGGTGGCGTTGAGCACCGTGCTGCCCACCAGCACCCAGAGCACCCAGGCCTGGCCCGTCTCGCTCACCGCGCCCAGGCCCAGGTACCACTTGGTGACGAAGCCGGCCACGGGTGGCACGCCCATCATCCCCAGCGCCCCCACCGTGAAGGCCGCCATCGTCCACGGCATGCGCCGCCCCGCGCCCTTGAGCTCCTTCACGTCGTGGATGTGCAGCCCCTTGCCCAGGCTGCCCGCGCAGAAGAAGAGGGTTATCTTCATCAGCCCCTGGTGGACGAGGTGGGACAAGGCCGCCACGGTGGACACCGGGCCGACGATGGCGATGCCCAGGACGATGTACGAGACCTGGCTCACCGTGGAGTACGCCAGCCGCCGCTTCAGGTTCTGCTGCGACAGCGCGCGCACGGAGCCATAGAGGATGGTGAAGGCCGCCACCGCCGCCAGCGGGCCCGTCACGCCCAGCGACTGCGCATAGCGCACGCCGAACACGTCATAGACGACGCGGACGATGCCGAACGCCCCCGCCTTCACCACCGCCACCGCGTGCAGCAGCGCGCTCACCGGCGCGGGCGCCACCATGGCCGCCGGCAGCCAGCCGTGCAGCGGCACCAGCGCCGCCTTCACCCCCAGCCCCGCGATGAAGAGCGCGAAC
>NZ_JAAIYB010000838.1 GCF_010894475.1 Myxococcus vastator | reverse complement strand
CCCCTCACGCACCGCGCCGCGCCAGCCGGAGCGTCACTCACCGTGAAAAGAGAAATCTCCAGCCACGCTGCGCCTGCCACGGAACCCATGGCCGTTACAGGGAATTGTCAGTTTTACCGGGTATAAACGGGAGTGCAGTCAGCTCCGCAAGAGCTTCACTCCCAGGAGAATCGATGAAACGCATCCCACTCGCATGTCTCGTCACGGCGCTGGCCACGGGGGCGCCGTCGGCGCTGGCCTCCGATGAGGTCTGCCAGCAGGAAGAGGTCTCCTCTTCGTCGCAGCGGCTCACGAAGGTGGGCGAGGACGTCTTCCGCCGCTTCGAGACGACCCACCCCTACGCCACCACGCAGCTTCGCGCCTCCGACGGCCCCATCCACACGGACGTCATCACCCACCCCGGCGCGGCGTACATCGCGCCCCACTTCGAGCGGCTCGACCTGGAGGAAGGCGACTTCGTCGTGGTGCGCGCGCCGGACAACTCCCGGTCGTGGCGCTACGACAACTCGCACCCGGGCGCGCGCAGTGGCTTCTGGGGCATCCACATCGCCGGTGACACGGCCATCATCGAGCTGCACAGCCACGACAGCGTCAACCGCCGCGGCATCCTCAACAAGCACGGTTACTCCATCGACCGGTTCGCGCGAGGCTACTCCAACGAGGAGATGGGCCTGTCGGGCGACAAGGCCCTGTGCGGCGCGGACGACACGCAGTGGGCCCCCTGCTACGCCTCCAGCGACCCCACCATCTACGGCCGCGCCCGTCCGGTGGCGCGCCTGCTCATCAACGGCTCCGGCGCGTGCACGGGCTGGCTCGTGGGCAGCCAGGGTCACCTGATGACCAACCAGCACTGCGTCGGCACGGCGAGCGAGGCGCAGAACACCCACTACGAGTTCATGGCGGAGGGCGCGAGCTGTTCAACGAGCTGCGCGAGCTGGTTCGGCTGTCCGGGCACCGTCATCCCGGGCGGCACGCTGGTGAAGGTGGACGCGCCGCGTGACTACGCGCTCATCCAGCTGTCCCAGAACCCGGTGAACACCTACGGCTACCTCCAACTTCGCGCCTCCGGCGCCGTGGTGAACGAGCGCATCTTCCTGCCGCAGCACCCGGCCGGCCACGGCAAGAAGATCGCCGTGCGCTCCACGGATGCCCGGGACGAGTCCGGCTTCGCGGAGATCTACAGCCGCAACGAGGCCTCCTGCCAGTCCGGTGGCCCCAACGACATCGGCTACTACGCGGACACGCAGGGCGGCTCCTCCGGATCGCCCGTCATCGGCCACTCGGACAACCTGGTGGTGGCCCTGCACCACTGCGCCAACTGCCCCAACCGCGGCGTGCCCATTGAAGCGGTCATCAGCCACCTGGGCACCAGCCTGCCCCAGTGCGCGCTGCCCGCCGCCGGCTGCCCCGACACCGGCGGCAACGG
>NZ_JAAIYB010000837.1 GCF_010894475.1 Myxococcus vastator | reverse complement strand
GGGCCGGAGGGTGTCCGAAATCCAGGCACGGGCCTCGTCGAGCGAACGGGTGAGGGCCACGCGAGCCCGGGGCAGGAAGCGCTGGACCAGCCCCCCCATGCCTTCGGAGCCCCGGCGTGCACGCAGGTTGACGAGGACGGCGATGTTGTTCATGGCGAGCGGGACTTTCTCCACGCTTTGTCATGGCCCGGTCACGGCGCGGCAACCGGTGACGCGTCGTGACGCAAAAAGGACCCTCATACTCCCAGTGCATGGGCGAAACGGGCCTTCAGCCCCCGTGCCTCCCGCTTCTTTCCAAGAGAGAACGCCGCCGCGGCCACGCCCCCGGCGACCAGCAGCCGGCGCAGCCATTGCTTGCCCGCCGCGTGGTAGCCCCCCGAGGTCCCCGTCCCCTCCGCCATCGGACGGAAGAGGGTTCCGGAGGTGTGGCCCTGGCGCTCCTTCTCGAAGTGCTGGGCCTCCGTGACGCCGTTCATGGTGCGCTCGAAGGTGCGGGGCAGCAGGCCGTGCATGGCGGCGAAGCTCCGCGCCGCGGGGCCGACGAAGACCTCGTGCTTGGGGCCGCGGAGGACCCCGAGGATGACCCGCGCGACGCGCTCCGGCGTGTAGACGGGCTCCACGGGGCGGATGCGCCAGCCGGTGTAGTTGGCGGTGTGTTGCCACAGCGGCGTGTCGATGGCCGCGGGGAGCACGGTGCACACGTCGATGCCGGTGCCGAGCAGCTCCTGGCGGATGGACGCGGAGAAGCCGCGCACGGCGTGCTTCGAGGCGACGTAGGCGCTGACATACGGCGCGGCGACGGTGCCGAAGGTGGAGGAGACGTTGACCAGTGTGCCATAGCCCTGCTGACGGAACTGGGCCACGGCGGCGCGGGCGCCGCTGACGGTGCCGAAGAAGTTCGTCTCCATCACCTGTCGGAAGGCGTCATCCGGCGTCTCCTCGAGGCGGCCCATGAGGTAGACGCCCGCGTTGTTGATCCACGCATCGAAGTGGCCGAAGGCCTTGCGCGCCTCGTCCGCCAGGTGCTGCACGGCGGCCACGTCCGACACATCCGTGGGCACGACGTGGGCCCGGACGCCGAGCGCCTGGCACTCGCGAGCCAGGTCCTCCAGCGGCTCCTCGCGCCGGGCGGCCAGGACGACGTGGGCCCCCTTCTTCGCCAGGGCCAGGGCGGTGGCGCGACCGATGCCACTGGACGCGCCAGTGACGACGACGACTTGGTTCTTCCAGGCTCGCTTCATGTCCGCGTTCTCCTTGCCGGGCCGAGCCCCAGCGCATGGCCTGAGTCCCCCTCGCGAAGATGGCGATTGCACACAGCGACGCACCGGGTCATCGAACACCTGGTTGGAGGACAAGCGACGGAGCGGCGCCAGGCGTCACGCCGCAGACCGCCGCTGGGGATGGGGGTCCACCGCTGGGACGGGGCAC
>NZ_JAAIYB010000836.1 GCF_010894475.1 Myxococcus vastator | reverse complement strand
GCCTACTTGAACATACCAGTGAATGGGAGTATCGATTTTCATTTGACGAATCATACTTAAGCATCTCAAAAGAACGCCCAGTACTCGGCCAGTTATTCGAAGATCGGAAGCCCTTCGACATTGCAACAACAGGGCATGTGCCCATTTGGTTTTCCCATCTACTGCCACAGGCACGCCTACGGCGGGCCATTGCCCAACAACTTGGTGTTGATGAGGACGATGAATTTGACTTACTACAGTTCCTCGGCAGCGATCTTCCCGGAGCAGTGCGATTAGGCGTTGGCCAACCGCGCCTCTCTCATGAGCCCCCACCTCTCCCGACGCCAAATCCAATTGACACGCAAAACCTGCGCGTCGCTCTCGCCGGAATGCAATGGAAGTTGTCGGTACGACCCGGAGATCGAGGATGGACAGTCCCCGTCCAAGGAGAAACAGGCTCCTATATTGCTAAGTTCTACGATCCTACATTCAAAGATCTTCCCCGTGTAGAATTCGCAACTACGCTCTGGGCCCGAGCAGCACAAATTCCACTTCCAGATTTCCGCCAAGCTCATATTTCCGAATTCGCTGCGCTACCAACGGCTATTCCAACTGGGGATGGGACGGTATTCCTCACTCAACGATTCGACCGAGTTCCCTCAGGAGGACGGGTCCACATAGAGGACTTTGCTCAGGTTCTCGATCGCCCACCAGGAACTTCACAATACGGGGGGAGATACGAGCACCTCTCAACATTTTTAGGCTCGACGACGCCCGAGGATGTGCGCCCATTTTGTGAGCGTCTCGTTTTTTGCATACTCTGCGGCAATACGGATGCACACCTCAAGAACTGGTCTATCATTTATCCCGATGGGCACACTCCACGTCTATCTCCGGCATATGACCTTGTTTCTTCGGTTATATATGCACCACATGAGATCACCGATGACTTAGCATTAAGCATCGGAGAGTCGCGATTATTCGAAGACGTGCGTCTCGATTCATTTCAACTTCTCGCACAAACCAGCGGCTACTCCTTTGATGAAGTAGCATCATGGGTAAGCATCATGGCGCAGAGAGTTCGTGATGCTTGGCAACAAGAGGCATCCCACCTCCCGCTTCAGGTGTCGGAGCGCAAACGCATTGAAGAACACTTGGCGCGTGTCCCTTTAGCAAACGGCGGCTAACTGTACAGGCCGTCCGCTTCCGTAAATCCTCCCATTTCACATGGCCCTTCACGCAAGAGCAGACACGCCCATGTAAAAAACGGGCACTGGCCTGCTGCATAGCATGAGTCCCTCCCTGCTGACGGAATCGCCACTCGCCGGGTGTGGTTCTCATGCTGAGCACGTCCCGCGTGGAGTAGCAATATCCTCCGGGAGCGTAATCTGCCTGCCCCTCACCCTCAGGCAGGCATTGCGTAAGTGCCCCTCCTTTAAACATATATCC
>NZ_JAAIYB010000835.1 GCF_010894475.1 Myxococcus vastator | reverse complement strand
CCGTTCTCCAGCGCCTGCCGAATCACCGCCTGCTGCGCCATCCCGTTCGGCACCGTCAGCCCGCTGCTCGGCCCGTCGTGGTTCACCGCCGTCCCTCGAATCACCGCCAGCACTTCATTCCCGTCCGCCACCGCCTCCGACAGCCGCTTCAGCACCAGCACGCCGCAGCCCTCGCCGCGGGCGAACCCGTCAGCGGAGGCGTCGAACGTCTTGCACCGGCCCTCGGGCGAGAGCATGTGCGCCTTGCAGATGGACAGCGTGGCCTCGGGCGTGAGGATGAGGTTCACGCCACCCGACAGCGCCAGGGTGGACTCACCGCTGCGCAGGCTCTGGCAGGCCAGGTGCAGCGCGACGAGCGACGACGAGCACGCCGTGTCCACCGCCATGCTCGGCCCATGCAACCCCAGCGCGAATGACAGCCGGCCCGGCGCCACGTTCAGCGACGTGCCCGACGCGAAGTACGCATCCACCGCGGAGG
The DNA here is from genome assembly GCF_010894475.1 of Myxococcus vastator. Classification (GTDB taxonomy): domain Bacteria; phylum Myxococcota; class Myxococcia; order Myxococcales; family Myxococcaceae; genus Myxococcus; species Myxococcus vastator. The sequence goes on along the minus strand of NZ_JAAIYB010000835.1, from coordinate 955 downwards.
GGTCCTGGTTGAGGATGACGCGCGAGTAGTCCGACGCGGTGATTCCCACGAAGACCCCCGTGTTCGTGTCGCGCAGCGTGTCCGGGTTGATGCCCGAGCGCTCCAGCGCCTCCCAGCCGACCTCCAGCAGCAGCCGCTGCTGCGGGTCCATGCTCTCGGCCTCTCGTGGGGAGATGCCGAAGAACTGCGGCTCGAAGCCCGCCACGTCGCGCAGGAAGCCGCCCTTGCGCATGTACACCTTCCCCGGCGCCTCCGGGTCCACGTCGAACAGCGCGTCCACGTCCCAGCGGTCCGCGGGCACCTCCGTGGTGGCGTCCACGCCGTCGCGCAGCAGGCGCCAGTACGCCTCGGGGGTGTCCGCGTCCCCTGGGAAGCGGCAGGCCATGCCGATGATGGCGATGGGCTCGTCCGCGTGCGCGATGCGCTCCGCCGCGGGGGCCTCGGCCCGAGGCGTCCGCTCCCCCACCAGGCCCACCAGGTACTCCGTGAGGGCCTGGACGTTCGGGTAGTTGAAGACCAGCGTCGCCGACAGCGGCTGTCCCACCACGCGCTGGAGCCGCTCCCTCAGCTCCACCGCCATCAGCGAGTCCATGCCCAGATCCGCGAAGCCACGCCCCGGCGGGATGGGCCGCTTCGGGTCCAACCCGAGCACCCCCGCCACCTGCTGGCGCACCGCTGACTCCAGCGCGTCGCGCCCCAGCACGGGCGCGGGGCTCGCCGCCGGAGCCACGGTGGGCGCGGCGGCCTCCGCGCTCATCGCCTCCAGGAACGGCCGGCGACCGCGCGCCTCGTAGATGGGCTTGAAGCGCTCCCACCTCACGCGCGCCACCGTGGCCTGCGTGAGGTCCGCGCCGAGCAGCCGCTCGAACCAGGCGACGCCCTCCCCCACCTCCAGGGAGTCCACGCCCATGTTCGCCAGCCACCGCTGCGCGTCGGGCGAGGCCATGCCCCGGCC
>NZ_JAAIYB010000834.1 GCF_010894475.1 Myxococcus vastator | reverse complement strand
GCGGGTAGGTTGGAGGGGCACGTGCTCCGCGTTTTTCACCACTATTTCTCTGCAAAGAAACTCACGTTCTTCCTCGCCGAAAGTTCGGCAATCGCGTTGGCCTGCGTGATGGGCGCGGCGGCCTGCGCGGCACTCTTCGCGCCTGATGGGACGCACACCCCGCTGTCGCAGTGGTGGCCCACGCTGCTGTGGGTGGGCGCGGCGTTCGTCATCACCTTCCAGTTCACGCTGTACCTGTTGGATTTGTATGACCTCCGTGTGGCCGCGGAGGACCGGGTGAGGGGATACCGGTTCCTCAAGGCCGCGGGTGTCACGGCGATGGTGGCGGGCGGCGTCATGCTCGTCACCCCGCTGGTGGTGCCGATGCAGCTCCCGCCGGGCACGCTGCTGGGCGGGGCCATGGGGGCCCTGGCCGGGACGTTGATGGTGCGGGTGTCCATCCGCGCCCTGGTGGGCGCCCCGCACGCGGTGCTCATCGTCGGCGAAGGGCCCAAGGCGCGCGCGGTGGCCAGCGCGATTGAAGCGGGCGGGGAGGGCACCTACCGCATCGTGGGCCTGACGGACCCTCGCACCTCGGGGGAGACGCTGGAGCAGACGGCGGCCCGGCTGAACGCGGCGTATGTCGTGCAGGCCGCGGACGACATGCGCGGGGCCAACTGGGTGGACGGCCTGCTGCGCTGCCGGCTCCAGGGCCGGCGGGTGTATGAGGCCACGGGGTTCTGCGAGCGGGTGCTGCGCCGGATTCCCGTGCAGTTCCTGCGGGCGAGCGACTTCGCCTTCGCGGACGAGCTCACCGTGTCCCCGCTGCGCCGCACGCTGAAGCGGGGCTTCGACATCGCGGTGGCATCCCTCCTGCTAATGCTGTCCGCGCCCTTCCTGTTGCTGGTCGCGGTGGCCATCAAGCTGGATTCGAAGGGCCCCATCTTCTACCGGCAGGAAAGGACCGGGCTGTTCGGGAGCACGTACCACCTGTGGAAGTTCCGCAGCATGCGCACGGACGCGGAGAAGCACGGCGCGGTGTGGGCGAAGGCGAACGATGACCGTGTCACCCGGGTGGGCCGCTTCATCCGCCGCACGCGCATCGACGAGATTCCCCAGGTCTTCAACATCCTGACGGGAGACATGAGCTTCGTGGGGCCCCGCCCCGAAAGGCCAGTGTTCGTCGAGCAGTTGAAGCAGCAGATTCCGTTCTACGGCCTGAGGGAGGCCGTGAAGCCAGGCCTGACGGGGTGGGCCCAGATTCGCTACCCCTACGGCGCGTCGGTGGAGGATGCGCGGAACAAGCTGGAGTTCGACCTGTACTACGTGAAGAACGGTTCGTTGTTCCTGGATGTGGGCATCATCTTCCACACCGTGAGGCATGTGCTTCTCGGTCGTGGGGCGCGGTAGGGCATTTCGCTTTCCCGGCCTCCGCTGAGGGAGGCCGGGAGGTGGGCCCGCCTGGGG
>NZ_JAAIYB010000833.1 GCF_010894475.1 Myxococcus vastator | reverse complement strand
CCCCTCGGGGGGAACCAACTCGTAGAGTGTGAGGTCCGGCCGCGCGTTGAGTTTGAGCTGCTGGTAGCGGACCTGGAGCTTCGTCTTCGCCTGCTTCGCCTCCAGCGACACCCGGCCCGGGAAGATGAGCCCGCCCTGCTCCTGGAAGTCCTCGAAGCCCAGGTCATACCCAGGGATGCCCCGCACCTGGCTCTTCATGATGCGCAGGTACCTGGTGTGAACATCGAGAACCTGCGTCGCCTGGCCCTGGTGGAGCGTCAGCACGTAGACGCCCTTCTCGCGGTCCAGCGCCAGCGTCATCCGCTCCGGAGGGATGAGCGGCACCTGCCCGAGCATGATGGGCACCAGCTCCTCGCCCGGCAGCATCACGGGCAGGAAGCGGGACACGTTGGCGGGGCTGGCGGGGCCCTGGTACCAGGTATTGGTATCCGCCTGATACAGCCCGAAGCGCTGTCCGTCGGACACCAGGGAGGCGAGCGGCCTGTTGAAGAAGTCGAACGTCTCCAGGTGCAGCATGGCCGGCCGGGTGACGGCGACGAACATGCTCAGCGTGCCGCTCTGGTCTGGCAGCTCGGCGCGCAGCTTCGCGTCGCCCTCCAGCGTGACGACGTTCTCCTGGTTCTTCACGACGCGCTGATAGACGGCGTCCGCATCCGTGAGCTCTCCCTCGGGGCCGAACTCGATTCGCTTGGGACAGCCAGAACAGAGCACTACCAGGAAGATTGCGGCGGCTGCGCGGTTCATATGTCCTAGTCTGGGCCATGCCGCCCTGCCCGGTCACCCACCAATGAGCCTGAACGACATCCTCCATTACCTCCGCCTGGGTGGCGTCACCCTCGCCCTGCTCATCTTCGCCTCGGTCGCGGCGCTGATAGTCGCCGTCGAGCGCATCATCGCGCTCTGGGGCGTGGGCGAACGTTCACGCGCCTTGGGTGAGACAGTGAACAAACACCTGCTGCGCGGGGACGTCCTCGCGGCCCGCACCGCCGCCGAGCGCTCCGACGCGGTGGCCGCCGACATCTTCCTGGCCGGGTTCGACCGGATGGAGCGCAGCCGCACCGCCGGGGGCGCCGGAATCGAGGCCGCCGTGGAACGCGAGCGCGCCCAGGTGGCCCTCAAGCTTCGCCGCTACCTGTGGATCCTGGCGACCATCGGCTCGATTACGCCCTTCGTGGGCCTCTTCGGCACGGTGGCCGGCATCATGCGCTCCTTCAAGGACCTGGGCCTGGACGTGGAGGCCGGCGGCACCGGCGGCAGCGCGGCGGTGATGACGGGCATCTCCGAGGCCCTGGTCGCCACCGCGGTGGGCATCCTGGTCGCTGTGCAGGCCATGGTCTTCTACAACTACTTCCAGGCCCGCCTGTCCCGCGTACTGGTGGAGCTGCGCCTGATTGGCGACGAGTTCGTCGAGTTGCTCAAGGAGCGCGCCGCCGGCCTGCCGCCGTCCGAGCCGATGCCCC
>NZ_JAAIYB010000832.1 GCF_010894475.1 Myxococcus vastator | reverse complement strand
CTGCTCCACCAGGTGCTCGTGGACCAGTCGTTCAATCTTCGATTCCAGCGTCGCAGGGGTTTTCGTGTGCATCCGCCACGGGTTGCACACCGCGACGACGGCCTCAACACTACCCCTGAACGGTTACGATGAGCCACCTTGAGCGCGCATAGAGTCTGGCACTATCCAAGAAGGTCGCGGGTTGATGGTCGCGCCGGACGGACTCCAGTCGGTCGTCAAAGGCGTCTGCGACACGGAGCAGGTGCTTGAACCGGGCGGTTCCGACCTGACCAGGGCGCCGACGTCCCTCATCAGGCTCCAGCTCCGACAACCATGTGTTGAGGACGAATCCCTTGAGGCTGCGTGGCCTCCCGAGCCGGCCGGTGTCATGCGCGTAGGAATGAACGCGAAGCAGCCCGAGCGGGTCCGGTAGCAAACTGACGAGCGTCCTGTCACCGGATGCGTGGTCGCAGAGGCGAAAGAGCCCGGCCAAGAGGACCTCCGCGCCGGGAGGGAGAAAGTCTCCGCCATCCAGGTCCGCAGCGGAAGGAGTCAATGCGTCCGGATAGAGGTCCATCCCGAGGGAGAGGTCACCAGAGCGCCAGAAGCCTTCCGAGTCATCATCGACGTCGAGTCCGAGTTCAATGGACCTCCATGTCGAGAGTTCGTCCGGCGCACGCCATCCGTACATCTGCGCGATGTCGTCGGGCATCTCGGCAAGCTCCGCCATGTCGACTTCCGCGAGGCGGGCGCGGAAGAGGCCGGGCTCACGCGCCACGAGCAACTCAACGGCGTCAACAAGCGGAGTGTTGGACAACGTGTCCACCGTCAAGTCGTCCAGTCGTAGGGCCACGAGCATCTCGTACGTGAAAAGGACTTCGAACTAGCGAAGAGAATACTACCAAGAGCAACACCTGCCGAAAGCACAGGGGACTGGAGCCCCGCAGCAGCGTCGGTATCCCCTGGCACGCCCTCACGGCACCAGCACCAGCTTCCCCACCGTACCGCCGGACTCCAGGGCCCGGTGTGCATCCGCCACCGCGTCCAACGGAAACGACTTCACCGGAGGCGGCACCAGCTTCCCCTCCTCCAGCCAGCCCAGGAGCCGCGCCATGGACTCCTCCAGCACGGCGCGCTGCTCGAACAGGTACGACAGGTTGAACGCCAGCACGCTGGTGTTGTCGTTGGTGAGCGTCAGCGGATCAAACCGCGGCGTCCTCAACCAGTCCCAGGCCAGCTTCGCGTAGTTCGGCCGGCCTCCCGTGCGCGGCAGCATGGAGTGGAAGCCGTAGATGACCAGCTTCCCCGGCGACGCCAGGTGCTTGTAGCTGTCGCGCAGCGTGGACGGCCCGTTCGCGTCCAGCACCACGTCATACCCGCGAGGCGCCGCCCGCTCCGCCGCGGCCCACAAGGCCTCCCGGCTCTTGTCGATGACGACCGCCGCCCCCTGCGCGAGCGCCGTCTCCACCTTGTGCGTCCCACCC
>NZ_JAAIYB010000831.1 GCF_010894475.1 Myxococcus vastator | reverse complement strand
TACCGCACGGGAGTCAGCGTCTCTCAGGCAGCCATGCATCAACTCCGCCTCGTCCGCTCAGACTTTCATGGGGACTGGAACTACGTCCTCAAGCCCAATTCGGATAAGTAATTTCTGATCGGGCCCTAACCGTGTGCATCCGCCACGGGATGCACACCGCGACGACGGCCTCACCCCCCCTGAACGGTTACGTTACTGCAAGCCGACCGACAATGAAGACGTCCTAACCAGGGTCCAAGGACCAGGCTCCTTCTTCCCAGCGCTTCAACGCCTCGGAGGCCGCGAAGGAAACAAGGCCCTCCCCCTGTGCTGCTTCCTTCAAGACCGCCTTGGCCTCCTCCGTTCTATGACGAAGGAGGAAGGCTGCCGCCTTGACTCGAACGTCCATGCGAGGATGTATGAACAGAGCTGCGAGTGCATCCCTCCCAGGGTTGCCATGCGCGCACAGCTTGTCGAATGCCGCGTTCACCTTCTTGGCGTGCTTGTTTCCGGTCTTCGCGTCTCCCCGCCAGATCGCATCGGTCTGGGCTGCGGAGTGCTGAGCGAATGCATCTACGAGCTTTTCGAGACTCACTTCCGGACTCCCCAAATCCCCTTCTGCACCTTCTGGATAGCCTGCAATCCAAACTGGCGCTGGGCCTCACAAGACTGCGTGCTCAACCACCGTCGCACCGTCAAGCTCCTCGAGCCGGTGATTTCCTGTTGAATCGAGGAGTAGAACCCGCTCACGCGCGTGTGCAGTCCTTCCTCCAGTGGGATGACGTTCTCGGTGTTGTGGATGGCACGGGGACCGAATCGCTCCACGTTGCCAGGAGTCTGCTCGACGATGTGGTGCCACTGCTTCCTACGACGGCCACCGCACGCACCTGTCCTACATTCGCCAGGTTGATGCCTACGCCTGAGGCCCCTGCTACCGCTGCCTCCGTGAAGCGGGGCAACATCGACAACCGCGAGGCCAGCCACGCGGCGCCCCCGGTCATGCCCTGGCTCACCACCACGGTGACCGCGAGGACGAAGACGCGCGCCACCTCCGGGCCGACCCGGTTGGCGAAGCGCTGACCGGCCTGCTCCAGTTCCACCCACGTCGTGGCCAGGTCGGCGGCCCCCTTCAACTCCTGGCTCGCGTCCACCACCTCCAGGAAGGTCTCCACTCCCAGGTAGATGAGCAGGACCGCCGAGACGATGGCCGCCACCTTGGTGAACACCGGCTCGGGGTTGGCTGCCAAGACGGCCCAGGTGACGAGGCCCGTGGCGATGACGGTGTAGAAGAGCTGGGGGTAAGCGTTCAGGTGGGATGAGCGGTTGAAGAAGGAGCAGGCCAGCAGCCGACGGTAGGCTCGTCGCTCGCTGACGCGGCGTGGGGCATGGGACACGGCGTGTCGTGGCCGAGGTCGACCCCAAGGATGCGCGCATCGCGGAGCTCGAGCGTCAAGTCGAGGAGCTGACTCGACTGGTGCAGGAGCTGCGG
>NZ_JAAIYB010000830.1 GCF_010894475.1 Myxococcus vastator | reverse complement strand
CGCCTGGGGCGTGGTGGCGCAGCCGGCGAGCCCCAGCAGGGCGGTGAGGGACAGGAGTGCTCGGGTCTTCATCACTTCGTCCCTCCCTGGGCGTCCGTCTTGGGGGTGAGGCTGAGCAGGATGAACTTGTTGGCGGTGAGGTGGCGCTTGGTGAAGTCGGACAGCTGCGCGGGCGTCACCTGGGGCAGGCGCTGCAGGTGGCGCTGGAAGCCGTCGGGCGAGCCCGTGACGCCGGCGTACCAGCCGAGCTGGATGCCCACGTCACGAGGCGTCTCCAGGGCCATGAGCGCGCCGTAGCGGGCGTGGTCCTGGATGGCCTTGAGGCGCGCGGCGTCCACGCGGCCGGCGGCGAGCCGGCTGACCTCCTGGAGCAGCGTCTTGCGGACGGCGGCGCTGTGGCGCTTGTCCTTGAGGGTGGCGGTGAGGGTGAAGAGGTGCGGGTCGCGGTGCTCGGCGTAGTCGCTGCCAATGGACTCCACGAGCTGCTTGTCCAGCACCAGCCGCTTGTAGGCGGGGCTGGTGGGGCCGGCCAGGTAGTCCACGAGGAGCGTCTGGATGGCGGCGTCTTCCGGGCTGGTGCCGGCGCCGGGCGTGCGCCACGCAATCACCAGCCGGGGCTGCGTGGGCTGCGGCCAGTCGATGTGCGCGGTGCGAGGCCCCTGCTGGGGGGGCTCGGCGGGGACGGTGACTTGGGCGGCCTTGCGATTCCACGGGCCGTAGTGCTGGCGGACCTGCTCCATGACCTGGGCGTCGTCGAAGTCACCGATGATGAAGAGCAGGGTGTTGTCGGGGGTGTACCAGCGCTCGAAGAAGGTGCGGCTGTACGCATAGGCCTGGGGCATCGCCTGGATGTCCTTGTAGAAGCCCATGGTGGTGTGTTGGTACGTGTGGCGGGTGAAGGCCGCGGCGTTGAGCTCCTCCTCCATCTTGAGGAAGGGGGCGGCGGCGTTCTTGTGGTACTCGCCGAGCACGGCGAGCGCCTCCGTCTGGAAGGACGGCTCGCTGTACTCCAGGTTCCGGAAGCGGTCCGCCTCGATTTCGATGAGCTGGGGCAGGCCGGCGGTGGGGCCGTAGGAGTAGTAGAGGGTGATGTCGTCGGTGGTGAAGGCGTTGTCGTCGTAGCCGAAGTTCCCGAGGATGCGCTCGCGCTCGCCTTCCGGGTGCGTCTTCGTGCCCTTGAACATCATGTGCTCGAAGAAGTGGGCGAAGCCGGTGCGGCCGGGCTCCACCTCGTTGCGCGAGCCCACGCGGACCACGGTGACGTAGGCGATGATGCCGCTGGACGGGTAGGGCACGCGGACCACGGTGAGGCCGTTGGGCAGGGTGTCCGTGTGGAGGGTGTACGGGAAGGCGTCCGACGCCGGGGTGGGCGCGGCGGCGGCCGGCAGGGCGGGGCCCAGCAGGAGCAGAAGCAGGGGGAGCAGTCGTCTCATTCAGGTGCCTCGTGGCCGGGGCGGAGGAAGCGGGACCCGGCGGG
>NZ_JAAIYB010000082.1 GCF_010894475.1 Myxococcus vastator | reverse complement strand
CACGATGGGCTTGAAGGCTCCGTTCTCAAACCGGTCATAACGAGTCGTCTTACCCCGCTCGTCCGTTTCGGCGGAGATTAAGTATGGATTATGCAAATCGGAGTATTCGACGGTAGAGTAGGCACCGTCGGGGTGCGTCACGCGCGTCACCCGTCCGAGGACGGGTTCCTGCGACAGCGTCGTGCCGTGACCGCCAGGGTTGCGGACGTAGTTGATTGCCCCCGCGAGGCCGTACGCGTAACCATACGTCCGCCCGGAGCTATCCGTCTCCGCCTGCAGTGTTCCGTCGTAATGAAATCCGGGCGGTGCGCCGGGCGGAACCCACGCATCGTAGAGCCACGTCCGCTTGGAGCCGTCCGCGCGAATCTCAGCGGCTGAAAGACCGCCTTCCTCAAGGTAGGTGGAAATCACGCCACCTTCGAGTGTGCTCTCCGTGTGGACCACGAGGCCAATGGTTCGTCGCGATTCTCTGTAGGTATACTGGGTCCGCTGGATGCGGGCGCTGCTGCGGGTGTCATTCAGCTCGAGCGGGAGGTTGAAATAGGTTTCGGGTCTGGTCCCGTACTTGTACGTCGCGAACGAATGGTCCTGGTATTGCGCCCGGGTGATGACGGGCTCCTCCCAGTAGACTTGGGGGGAGAGTGTGTAGCCGACTTCCTGTCCCGCGCTTGACCTGACCTTGGAGACGCCACTTCCCGACCAGGTGAATTCCAACCACCGGCCGGAGGCGTCGGTAACGCGCCGAGGCCCGTGATGCTTATAGGGCTCGATCGTGAGCGCCACGCCATGGGGATCGACAATGCGCGTCGACACGTAGGCTGTGAAGGGTTCCGGATTCTCTCCCGGAATGACGGATTCGGTTTGCAGCTCGGTGAAGTGGACCGTGCCGCCGTCCGACAGGCGCAGGGTGACCGGCTTGCCGCCGACGACGACGAGCCGATCCTGACCAGCCGGCGGCGTGAAGTAGGTCGCCGCAGCGTCCCGCCTCCGGAACACAGTCGACGTGCCGTTCGGATAGCGAACATCGATCCCGCCATTCAACCGCAAGGTGGCCGAGTAGAAGTGCTCGAACATCCAGCTCACTTTCGGCGTGAGCGGGATGATTGTAGTATCGTCTTCAGCAGTGAACTGCCGAATGACCAAGCTTCGGGCGCAGCGTAGCGGGTATTTTCCCACAGAGCCGGGTACTTCGAAATCGACTACATGGCGGCGGGGCATGCCGCTGTAGGCCTCGTAGCCACCGCCCGTGTCGACGACGCCGCCACTGCGCCAATCCGTGCCGACCTTTGCTTTGTCAGGCGCCGCCCGAGCCGCACCGGGCAGGAATCCCGCCACCAGCGCAATCAGAAGAAGGGTATGTTTCATGGAAATGTTGTGTTTTATTGAAAGGTTATTTGCCTGCACCACGCTGCAGGCACCGAGGCCCGTGCCGTATGCATTTCCTAGATTGGGTCGCTCCACGGATCGTAGACGCAGGTGGTCCCATTCCATACGTAGCGGGGTCTACACTCGACTACGCAACCGCCACTCTCGCACCAAGTCAATCCACCACCCACATTCGGACAGACGTTGCCACAGCTGCCGCAGTTGTTGCTGTCACTCATGAAATCCGAGTTCGGACGGCACGCGCCGTTGCAATACGTGTATCCAGCGTTGCAGATCGTTCGGCAGAATCCGTTCTCGCAGCCCGCCCGGCCATTCGCGAGGGTGGGGCACACAGCTCCGCAGCCGCCACAGTGATTGGCGTCGGTGCTGGTGTTGACACATTGGTTGTTGCAGGTCTGGTATGGAGCGTCGCATTCGCCGGTCGTACAGGTGCCATTGACGCAGGCAGCCCAGCCATTCGCTGGCCGGCTGCAGGCGTTCTCGCAGGCGCCGCAGTTGTTGACGTCGGAAGCGTAGAAGGCTGCCGTGCGACAGCTACCTCCGCAGCACGATGTGGATGCCTGACAGACCGCGTCGGGGACACCGCAATTGTTGTTGTCTCTCGTGGTGTCAATGACTTCGATCAGATTCCCCGCAGCATCGTAGCGAAAGCCACTCGCCACATCCTGGGCTGCCGCCACCGTTGCAAATCCAAGAATAAGACCGACGCCAACCGCGACAACTGCTGGTATTTTGTTTTGCATGACTGAGTGCGGGTTCCTTCCGCGCGCTTCCTGACGTGGGTGCTAAGCCAAGATGTGGCAGGCAGGAGCACAGGTAGATACAGGAGACCCAACTAGACTGTCAATGCGAGAATCTTGCCAACCTGTCGGAACTGCGAGGCAGTTCGGCAACGTCGCGGCTGCCGTTCCCGCCCGTGTCCGCCTGGCGCACAAGATGGATGAAAGCCCTGTTGTGAGGGTGAGGTCAGAGGGGCCGAGGAGGGCTGCTGACGGGACGTCCCGCGTAATGCGCCCGTCCGTGGACAGCCCGCGTAGTCCCCTTGAGGCACACGCATGCCCAGACCGCGCTCCCATCAGGTGCGTAGTAGGAGCGTGGACCTCGCGGCACCTCTTGAGCCTCAACACCCCACAGCCTGGCCTGGCCCTCGTGCCAGGGCCAACATCGCACACGCCGTGGGCGAACCCAGGTGCTCCAGAATCGCCTGGCCCCGGGGAGTCCTTTCACGTACGCCTCGTCCTCGTCCCGGATGAAGTCTGCCGAAACTGTATATTTGACAAAACAGAAGTGGCGACATGAAGGAACCGGGAGTGACGTGGAATGAGACAGATAGGCTAGCGCCGGATGTACTGATGCGCCGCGGGCGCGAGTCCGTACTGCTAACTCTCACCCCTGAGCTGTCCGATTTGACGGGGGCAACTCCACAGTGGCCAGAAGATCTTCAATGCTTCGCGGCGATACGACGCGCCGGACGCCGCCTGAGCCGTCCAGCGCCGCGCACCATTCCACGCTCCTGGGAGCCTTCGCTCCTAGGAGCCGCCCTGCCCTACTGGTATGTGCCGGTCAGACTGACCGACGAAGCCGCGGTGAAGCCATACAGCCTCACGTAGTACGTGCCGGCCCGGATGTTGGTGATGTTGCAGACCTCGTAGTTGCCAGCCCCTTCGCTCCGGCAGTCAGCCGAGGTCGCCGTCGGCGCCGCGCCGTACTTCACGAACAATTCCGCATCACCCGTTCCGCCTGACGTATGGAACATCCGGCTCGTCTTGCCCGCCGGGACCGTCAACGTGTAGGTGCAGCTCCAGCAGTCATCCGCCGCGCTCACCCCGGTCCGCGTCACGCCGTTGCTCAACGCGTGGAGGTGGTGCAATCCCCCGTCTGCGGATTCGGATTGGTATTGCCGCCGGTGAACGTGCCCCACCCGACAACACGCGACGCACCGCGCAACGCGCAACACTTCTGTCAAAGGGCCCCGTGACAGCCTGTCACAGACACGTCGCGCCTCCGTGACAGCGCTTGGGGGGTCAACGCATTCCAAGCATGCGGGCTGAGCAGACCTTGCTGGCGGAGGCTGCCTCACGCCCCCGCGCGTCAGCGCCGCGCCAGCGCCGCCGCGAGCCGGGGGAGCGCATCCCCTGCTCGCGCCTCCAGGTGCACGTCCGCGAGCTCCACGCCCCGGCACTCCCCCAGGTTGAGGATTGCGATGGGCATGCGGCGCTCGGACGCGCGCACCAGGAAGCGGTAGCCGGAGAAGATGGCCAGCGAAGAGCCCACCACCAGCAGCGCGTCGCCCTCCTCCAAGAGGGCGAACGCCGACGCCACGGTGGGAACCGGCACGTTGTCGCCGAAGAAGACGACGTCCGGCTTGAGCGCGCCACCACACCTCAGGCACGCCGGGACCTGGAAGGACGACAGCTGCTCGGAGGTCAGGTCCGCGTCACCGTCCAGACGCAGCGCCTGCACCTCGTGGGAGAAGTCGGGGTTGAGCGACAGCAGCCGCGCCTGCAACGCGTCGCGCGCCTCCTGCGCGCCGCACGCCAGACAGCGGACCTGGGCCAGCGCGCCGTGCAGCTCAATCACCCGCGAGCTGCCCGCGGCGTGGTGCAGCCGGTCCACGTTCTGGGTGATGAGGCCTCGGACGTGGCCCGCCTGCTCCAGCTCCGCCAGCGCCGCGTGCGCCGCGTTGGGCCGGGCCGAGGAGAAGCGCGGCCAGCCCATCAGGCTTCGCGCCCAGTAGCGCGCCCGGACCTCGGGGCGTGTGAGGAACTCGCGATGCTGGATGGGGTTGCGCGCCCGCGCCCGCGTCCCGGGCCCCCGGTAGTCGGGGATGCCTGACTCGGTGCTGCACCCCGCCCCGGTGAGCACCACCGTGCTGCGGCGCGTGAGCAATGAGACCAGCGCCTCCATGCTCGGAGCGAGGCTGGGGACAGGCAGGGCATCGTGCGGGGCAGTCATCGCGGCCTACATCTTAACCGCCCGTCCCTGGCCGCGCCGGGTGTCCGCCCTCGCCTGGTCCTTCCCGGGCACACACCTGCCCCTGCTCGCTCGGGCGAGCACGCCTGCCAGCCTGGCCCGCGGGGTGCTCAGGTGTCCTGGGCGGGGGACAGCCTGCGCAGGAACGTCGGCGCGACGAGGAAAATCAAGAGCAGCCGTCCCACCTGGACCGCCAGCACGACGGACAACGTGGCACGCGTGCCCAGCGCGATGGCCAGCACGGAGTCGGCGCCGCCTGGAGACGTCGCGAAGTAGGTGGTGAGCAGGTCCACGCCCGTGGCGGCGGACCAGCCCCACGCGAGCAGCAGGCACCCCGCCACCATCGCCACCGAGGCCGCCAGCGCGACGTGGGCGACGCGCTTCAGCTCCTGCACCGCCGAGGCATCGAACTGGCTGCCCACGCGCACGCCCAGCACCCACAAGCCCAACAGGAGGACGCCCGGCGGCCACGCGCCCACCGGCAGGCCCAGCGCCGTGAGGGGGATGCCCAGCAACACGGGCCCCAGGAAGGCACCCGCCGGCAGCTTCAAGCGCAGCCCCAGGGCACTGCCCACGGCGGACACGGCCGCCGTCGTCAGCCAGGCCCACAGCGGGGGCGGCGAGCCAGGCAGGTCCGCCGCGCGGGCCACCGCCACGTCCGGCATATCCCCCGCCCACCGCCCCACGGCCACGGCCACGAGAATCACGACGCACAGGCGCATGTACTGGAAGAGCGTCACCAGCCGCGCGTCCGCGCCCAGCTCGTCGCTCAGCGCCACCATCGCGGACGCGCCCCCCGGCATCAGCCCCAAGGTGGCGGTGCGCGGGTCCAGGTGGCCCAGCCTCGCACACACCCACGCCACGCCCTGCGCCACGGCCACCACGCCCACCACGGCGCCCAGTGACACGGCCCAGTTGTCCGCGAGCGCGCGCCAGGCCTCTGGCGAGAAGGACGAACACAGCGCGCCCCCCAGCACCGACTGCGCCACCAGCAGCCCTCCGCGCGACACCGGGACGTGCAAGGACAGCGTCAGCGACGCGGCAATCGACACCACCATCGCCCCCAGCAGCGCCCCGGCGGGCAGGCGGGCAAGCTCCGCGAGTCCGGCGGCGAGCAGCGTCGCCACGGTGACGGCCACCACGCGGCGTGAGCGGCTTGCAGGCGCGGCGTCCCTCGTCATCACGGCGCCGAACGTAGCAATGAAGGATGGGACACGCGGCGGGTGTCCACCGAGGAAGGCCTCACACGCTTACCCGTGCTAGACGCCCTCCTCATGCGAAGCTGGCAATGGAAGTCCTTCCAGGCGCTGTCCCTCGACGAGCTGTACGACGTGCTCGCCCTGCGACAGGAGGTCTTCGTGGTGGAGCAGCGCTCCATCTACCAGGACGTGGACGGGTTCGACCGGAGCTCGGAGCACCTGCTGCTCCAGACGGAGTCGCGGGGAGCCCGGCTGCTCGCCGCGTACTTGAGGGTGCTGCCTCCTGGTGTGAAGTACACCCAGGAGAGCAGCCTGGGCCGCGTGGTGACATCGCCCCGCGCACGGGCCCAGGGGCTGGGGCGCGAGCTGGTGGCGCGTGGCATTGCCCGGCTGGACAGCCTGTACCCACAGGCCGCCATCCACATCGGGGCCCAGCACTACCTCCAGCGCTTCTACGAAGGCTTCGGCTTCCAGACGCAGGGCGACGTCTACGACGAGGACGGCATCCCCCACATCGACATGGTGCGCCCCGCTCGCGGGACGCGCTGACGCCGGGCCACGGCCGACGCTCGCCGCTATGTCCCGGGTGGGCCGACGTTACACTGGCCGTGCGCCGGGGACCGCGCCCCGGCCGAGGAGACGACCCGACTTGCGCCACGGCCTCGCGATGGGGGCACTGCTCGCCCTGCTCTCCACCACCCAGCTCGCGTGCGTCGTGGGCCCGCGCTTCACCACGTGTCCGGGCGAAGGCGGCCGGCCCTGGCTGCGCCTGGACAGCGACCACTACACGCTGCACACGGACCTCGCCGCCGAAGAGGCACGCGAGGCCATGCGGACCTTGGAGCGGACCCGGGCAGCCATCCTCACGTCGATGTGGCCGCAGGCCCTGGGCCAGCAGATGACGAAGCTGGACGTCTACGTGCTTCAGAATCCGCGCGAGTTCGAAGGCCTCTACCCACGCCGCGTGCGCGCCTTCTTCTTCCGCTCCGACAACGAGGCGCTCATCGTCCTGTCGGGACGGCCCGACAGGTGGGAGCGGACCTTCTCCGGCATGTCCCTGGCGTCCTCATCCCCGCTGAACCACGAACTGGCCCACTACCTGAGCGCCTATCCGCTCTCCCGTCAGCCTCGCTGGTTGTCCGAAGGCCTGGCCGAATACCTGGAGACGCTGCGCCTTTCCCGGGATGGACAGACGGCGGTCGTCGGCGTGCCGCACTGGACGGCCATCGCGCTCATGACGTCCTGGCTCGACGGCGTCAGGAGGGGATTGGCACGAGGTTGGACAATTCAGCGGGTCCTCCAGTGGGACCGAACCCTGGAGGCGCGCGAGCAGGACAAGGAAGTCGGCGCGAACTACGCGGGGAGCTGGCTGCTGGTGCATTGGCTGCTGAATGAGCGGCCCCAACCCTTCGCCGAATACCTGGCGTTGCTCAACCAGGGAGTTGCTCCCGAGCAGGCACTCGCGCGGACGCTGCCCGAGCTGACGTCCCCCTCCCTCGACAGCGTGCTCTACGAATACCTGCGCAACCGCCGCTTCGTGCAGCGAACCGTCTCCGTGCCGCCCGTGGGGACAGCGTTCATCGAGGAACCCCTCGACGATGCCCAGGTCCATGCCGTCCGCTCGAAGCTGGCCGCCCTGGGGGCGCACCTGGCCCACCGGGAGCCCTTCATCACCAACCGCCGGAAGGTGGCGAAGGACGAGCTCGACGAGGCGCTCCGGCTGAATCCCACGGGGCTCCTGGCGCTGTCGGTGAAGCTGCGCGCAGCGCCCGCGCACGAACACGTGGCCATTGGCCGGAGCGCCGTGGAGGCCCACCCGCACGAGAGCGAGGCCTGGGAACTGCTGGGCGCGGCGCTGCGGAATGAGCCCACCGCGACAGAGGAGCGCGAGGCCGCCTATCGCGAGGCCTTGCGGCTGGACCCGCGCAACGCCAATGCGGCGCGAGAGCTGGCGTGGCTGTTCGTCACCCAGGGCCGCCACGCGGAGGCCCTGCCGCTGGCGCGCTGGGCGGTGTCGCTCGCGCCTTGGAGCCCCAACGCCCTGGACACGCTGGCCATGGCCCTGGCCGGCAGCGGCGCGTGCGAAGAGGCGCGGCAGGCGGAACATCGGGCCCTGGAGTTCATCGAGGAAGAAGGCTCGCCGGAGCTGGAGCAACTGCTCCGCCAGCGCATCGCCGGGCTCGAGGATGGCACCCTCTGCGTGGCGTCCCCACCCGACGCCTGAAGCCGGCGGGCGATGGGACGACAACACTTCCCGGACACCATCTGTCACGTACCGCACGCGCCGGGGCGGCCCGGGCGGCCGGCGACTTCGCGGGCCCATGACGCAATGCGCGTCCATGGCTTTCCTGCGAGGCCATGAGCCAGAGCACCCACCTCGTCGACAATCCCTTCACCGGCGACGTCGCCGCTTCGGTCGAGCCCACGTCGCCCGCGAAGCTGGACAGCGTGCTGGAGCGGGCCCGCGCCGCGTCGCGCGCGCTGCGCGCCATGGGCGTGGCGGAGCGCGTGAAGCGGGTGCTGCGCGCGTGCGAGGCGATGGAGAAGAACACCGAAGCCATCGCACGGGACATCACCCGGCAGATGGGCAAGCCCTTGTCCCAGGCCCGGGGCGAGGTGGGCGGCATGGCGGGACGCCTGCGCCACATGGCCGCCATCGCCGAGGAGTCCCTCGCGGACCTCGTCCTGCCGCCCAAGGACGGCTTCGAGCGGAGAGTCGCGAAGGAGCCGCTGGGCGTGGTGTTGGACCTGCCCGCGTGGAACTACCCGCTCCTCACCGCGGTGAATGCCATCGCGCCCGCCGTGCTCGCGGGAAACGCGGTCATCGTGAAGCACTCGCCGCGCACGCCCCTGTGCGGTGGCCACTTCGCGCGCGCCTTCGCCGAAGCAGGCGCGCCCGATGGCGCGGTGCAGGCCATCTTCCTGGACTACCCGGGGACGGAGCAGCTCGTTGGTGACGCGCGCGTGGACCACGTGCTGTTCACCGGCTCGGTGCTCGGCGGCCACAAGATGCAGGCGGCCGCGCGCGAGCGCTTCCTGCACATCGGCCTGGAGCTGGGAGGCAACGACCCTGCCTACGTCGCGCCGGACTGCGACTTCGACCAGGCGGTGGAGAACATCGTCGACGGCGCCATGTACAACGCGGGGCAGAGCTGCTGCGCCGTGGAGCGGGTCTACGTGCACCGCTCGCTGTACGAGCGCTTCGTCGCCGCCGCGGAGCCCCTGGTCCGCGCCTACGTGCTGGGCGATCCGGAGTCCGAGCAGACGACGATGGGCCCCATCGCCCAGCCCTGGCACCCCGCCGAGCTGCAGGCCTTCGTCCAGGACGCCATGAGCCTGGGCGCGCGGCTCGTCACCGGTGGCCGCGCGACGCAGGTGGGGGGACGGGGCCGGTTCTTCGAGCCCACCCTGCTCCGCGACGTGAGCCCCCAGGCGCGGCTGATGCGTGAAGAGTCCTTCGGGCCGCTGCTGCCCATCGCGCCGGTGGACTCGGACGAAGAGGCCCTGGCGTTGATGAACGCCTCGCGGCTGGGCCTCACCGCGAGCGTGTGGACGTCCGACCGGGAGCGCGCGGACCGGCTGGCGCGGCAACTGGAAGCGGGCACCGTCTACATGAACCGCTGTGACGCGCTGGACCCCGCGCTGCCCTGGAGCGGCGTGAAGGACTCCGGACGCGGCGTGACGCTGAGCGCGCTGGGCTTCGACGCCCTGACGCGGCCCAAGGCGCTCCACTACCGCCTGCGCTTCTGAAGCGCGGCTACAGCTTGCGCAGCCGCACCCGCTTCACCTTGTGGTCGGGGCCCTTGAGGAGGATGAGGCGCGCGCGCGAGCGGGTGGGCGCGATGTTCTGGGCCAGGTTGGGCCCGTTGATTTCGCCCCACACCGACTCGGCGAGCGCAATCGCCTGCTCGTGGTTCAGCTCGGAGAAGCGGCGGAAGTAGCTGCGCTCGTCGCGGAACGCCGTCTGCTGGAGCTTGAGGAACCTGTCCACGTACCAGCGGCGGATGTCGTGCTCGTGCGCGTCCACGTAGATGGAGAAGTCGAAGAAGTCGGAGAGGAACGTCGCCGGCATCTGCTTCCCCTCCTGGGCCCCGGCCTGGAGGACGTTGAGCCCTTCCAGGATGAGGATGTCGGGCTGGCGGACCACCTGCGCCTCACCGGGCACCACGTCGTAGACGAGGTGCGAATACACCGGCGCCGCCACCTCCGCGCGTCCGGCCTTCAGCTCCGCCAGGAAGCGCACCAGGCCGCGCCGGTCATAGCTCTCCGGGAAGCCCTTGCGCTTCATCAAGTCGCGCTCGGTGAGGACCCCGTTGGGGAAGAGGAACCCGTCCGTCGTCACCAGCTCCACGCGCGGGTGGTCCGGCCACCGCTTCAGCAGCGCCTGGAGGATGCGAGCCGTCGTGCTCTTGCCCACCGCCACGCTCCCGGCGATGGCGATGATGTACGGCACCTTCCGCGCCGAGCCCCCCAAAAAGGCTTGCTGCTCCGCCCACAGCCGCTGCGCCGCGGCCACCTGCAGGTTCAGCAACCGGGACAAGGGCAGGTAGACGTCCACCACCTCGTCCAGGTCGAGGTGCTCTCCCAGGCCTCGCAGTCCATCAATCTCCGCGGACTCCAGCGGCAGCGGCGTGGCGGCACGCAGCGCACGCCAGGACTCCCGTTCCAGGTCGATGAACATGGATGCGGACGGACTGGTGGCTGAGCCCATGGATTCCACTCCAGGAGATGAACATCCAGGCCGCCGCGTAGCACAGCCGGGACGTTCGCGCTCGGACGTTCAGGCGCCAGCCGCGGGATCCCACCCGTAGAAGCGCTTCAGCTCCTCGTAGAGCTCCGGCGTCTTCTCCCGCATTTGCCGGGGTTTCTCGAAAAACGACTCGGTGGCCACCGCGAAGAACTCGGCCTCGTTGAGCCCGCCATAGTCATCCAGGACCTGCCGTTCCCGCCGCTGGCCCTTCTGAAGCTTGTGGAAGTGCTCGCTCATCACCACGCTCCAGGCCCGGTAATGCGAATACGCGCGCAGGTTGGGCGTACCGTCGAAGGCGCCGTCGGCCCGGTCCAACACGTGGGCGAACTCATGCGTGGCGGTGTCGTGGCCGTCGTCCGGGTTGCGCAGCCCCGCGAGCACCGACTCCCACGAGAGGATGACGGAGCCCCAGTTCTTCGCCTCGCCCAGCACCCCGCCCGTGCGGTCCGGGATGCGGAAGGCGGCGGGATAGATGATGACCTCCCGCAGCCGGTCGTAATACGACAGGCCCAGGTGCACCACGAGCTGCACCGCGGTGGCGGAGATCACCACGCGCACCTCGTCGGTGACCTCCAGGCCGCCGGCGCCGATGAACTCCTTCTCCCACGCGAACACCTTGAGCTTGTCCAGGAAGGGCTGCCGCAGCTCCGGGGAGAGGGTGCGGAAGAAGGGCACGCGCGCGTCGAGGTAGCCCAGCCAGACCTCCGGAAAGGGGCGGCGAAGCAGGCGCCGGCGCCGGAACTGGCGGATGAAGGAGAGCATGCGCCCTGGCATAGCAGACGGGCATGGCGCGAGGAGCACCTCCCGGGACGAAACTGGAGGTAGATTGCGCCTCGCGGGCGCTGGCCGGCAGCCCCTTTCACGGACGTGCAACGAGCAATGAGCAGACGCGTGTGGGTTCGATGCGCGGCGCTGGGGCTGAGCCTCCTGGCGCCCCAGGCACCGGCGCAAATCACGGAGTCAGACCCGGTCGTCGAGGAAGTGGTGGTCCGCGGCCCGGAGAAGACCCAGCCGGACACGGTGCGCGCCTACGCGCGCGTGGGGGAAGGAGACCCGCTCGCGCTCGAGGACCTGGCCAAGGTCGAGCGGCGGCTGGTCGCCACGGGCCTCTTCCAGGAGGTGAAGGTCAGCTACGAGCCGTCCGGGCCCGGCCGGGTGCGGCTGATTCTGGAGGTGGAGGACAAGGCGTCCTGGGTGGTGGCGCCCACCTTCGTGCTGCAATCCGACAACGTCGGCGGCGGCGTGCTGTACGCGGAGAACAACCTCTGGGGCCGCAGCAAGAAGTTCGCGACCGCGGCCCAGGTGAGCACGGCGGAGAGCGGCCTCTTCGCGGGCTTCCTGGACCCGAACCTCTTCGGGCTGCCCCAGCTCCGCTTCAGCCTGGAAGGCCAGCTTCGCAGCGACCGGGTGGACGAGTACCTGCCCGGCTCCGGCCAGCGGCGCCCGGAGGTGGTGCGACGCACGCGGATGAACTCCGCGTCCATTGCCGGAGAGCTGGGCTTCCTCCTGTTCGAGCGCGTGCGCGCGGCGGCCAAGTACCGGCTGATGTCCATCGACGCGAAGTCCCCCGACGCCACCGAGGAGGTGACGACGCCCGCCTTCTCCCTGGGCCCGTCGCAGCAGGACGCGTCCCTGCGGCTGATGGTGGGCATCGACACGCGGCAGAACCTGCACGCGGTGATGGAGGGCCTCAACCTGGAGGCCTCCTATGAGCGCTCCACTCCCGGCGTCGGCAGTGACTTCCGCTACGAGCGCTTCGGCCTGCTGTACCGCCATGGCCTGCGGCTGGTGGGTGAACACAACCTGGTGCTGCGCGGCGAGGCCGTGGCCGGCGTGGACCTGCCGTTCCATCAAGAGCTCGTCATGGGCGGCAATTCCCTGCGTGGCTTCGTCTACCGCCAGTTCCGGGGTGACACGCGCCTGTCATTCACCGCCGAGTATCACTTCCCCCTCTTCACGGTGAACCCGCTGTCCTTCCGCGGCGTCGCCTTCTCCGACACGGGGATGATGATGTGGCGCAAGCTGCCCGGGGACCGGGAGTTGCGGGACGTCAACGGGCGCGTGGTGCGCAGCTACCTGCCGGACGCGGCGGGCGGGCTGGGGAACGCCACGGTGGCCCAGGGCGTGGGCGCCGGCCTGCGGCTGTACCTGCGCAACATCGTGCTGCCGCTGGTGGGCGTGGACGCGGCCTACAGCGTCAACTCGGGCGAGTTCCGCTTCTATCTGGTGGCGGGCGTGAGTCCGTCCTAGGGACGACACGTCAGGCGGCCCCTCGGTGGGGCGTCGGGTGCGGCGCGCCATGCCACCATGTCATGAGGGCAGGCGCGTCTCCCCTCCCCGCTTCACGCGAGCCCGCCATGTCCGATGAACGCTTCACGACCAGCCGCGAGGTCTACCACCGCATCCAGTGGGACCCGCGGTTCGACCCCCGCGAGTTCACCATCGGCTACGACGCCCATGGTGAGACGCGCGAGGAGATGCCGTTCGCGGCCTTCGTCCCGGACGGCGAGATTCCCTGGCACCGCGTCTGGTACTTCAAGCGCGGCCACCAGGTGGTCTGGGACCGCGAGCAGCGCTTGGACTTGCTATAGCGCGTGTTCCTCGAAGTTCCTCCGCCGCAGCTCCAGCATCCACGCCTCCAGCGCGACCACGGCCTCCGCGGGCGGTGACTCGGGAAGCACCGAGTCCGCCCGCGCGGCTTCGAGCACCTCGAACGCGCGCGACACCTCGCCGCGCCACCGCTCGCTCAGGGCCTCCGGGAGCTCGCTCTTCTCCCCGCGCAGCTTCTGCTCCACCAGGGCATGGGCCTCGGCGAAGCCGTACCGCGACAGCAACTCCGTGACGTCCGTCTCCACCTCGCCGGTCCGCAGCGCATGGGTCCCCGTCAGCGTGGTGCGCAGCACGTAGAGCAGCCTCTTCGCTGAACGGAAGCCGCTCTTCTCCCACTCGCGCAGCTGTCCCTGGGCAAAGCCGTTGTAGTGGCGGTGCAGCTTGCGCGACAGCACCGCGCGCACCAGCGGACGCAGCGACTCCAGCTCCGGAGACACGCGCAGGGGGATGGCCCCCAGCACCCGCTCCAGGTAGTTCCCATTGCCTTGCAGGATGCCCTGGAGCACCGGCAGCAGCTCGTTGGACGAGTAGTCCACCTCCACGCCTTCCAGCACCTCCAGCCGCTCCGTGGGGACGTGTACGGGCTGCAGCGTCAGCAGCGCCGCGGTCCGCGCGACGTGGATGGACTTCAGGTCCAGGTCGCTGTCCGGCGAGGGGAAGCCGTAGGCGTGCGCTCCGGACAGGGAGACGACCAGATGCGCGCGGTGCCGGGACTCCTCGTCCAGCACGCGGTCCGCCATGGCCCGTTGATGTTCCGTCAGGGTGCCCTTCATTCCGAATCCCTCCACGCCATGGCCGGGGCCTCCGGCGCGTCACGTCCCAGCGGCCCGGGCTCCTTCAGCACCCAGCGCCGCGCCAACTCCTCGCCCACGCGCCGCAGCAACCGGTCCGCGCGTTCGTAGTCCGGATGCTCCGGCAGACGGCTCTCCCGGTGCGCTGCCTCCAGGTCCGGCGCCATTGCCTCCGCGTCCCGCAGCACGTCCTCCAGCGGCACGCGGCCCGCCTTGATGTCGAGCAGCCTCGCCTTCAGTGCGCCGGTGGCCTCGAAGACGGGCGCCCCCTCGCGCAGCCACCCTGTCGCCGTGGCCACCAGGCGCAGCAGGTTGTAGGCGTTCTTCGGGCGCAGCTCGCGCGCGGAGGGAGGCCGCTGGCCGCCGCTGCGCGCATAGGCGGTGAGCGCCTTGAAGTCGTTGGCCGCCAGCAGCCCCTGGTCCCAGAGCGAGCGATAGAGCTGCTTCACGTACGTCTTCGCCGCCAGCAGCGCATCCTGCGCCGACGGCGCCTCGCGAGGCGAAACGGCCGACAGACGGCGCGCCACCTCGTCCAGGTCCGGCGCGGGCTCCTCGCACAGCCATTCGAGCAGCAGGTCCCGATGTTCCGCCAGCCGCTGGCTGCGCGTGAGCTTGTCGAGCTGGCTCATGGCGTAGCGCCCGAAGCTGCCGAACAGGGCCTTGGACACGAAGGCGTCGCGCTCCTCCAGGAGCCACGCGCCCACCGGGTCCAACGCCTTCGCGCCCGGCACGAAGAGCGTCTCCAGCGTGTTCGGGTCCGCGCGGAGCGCCTGCTCCACCGCCTTGTGGACCTCCCAGTACGTGGTGCTGCCATCCGCGCTCACCAGGTCCCGGGGCGCTTCGACCAGTCCAAATCGCCAGGGGAGCGGCAAGGCGAACACGCCGCGCACATCCACGTCCGAGCGCTCGTCGGCCAGCCCCCAGGCATGGCTGCCCACGCGCGTCTCCAGCACCACACACGGCGTCAGCGCGCTCCAGGCCGCCTCGCGGCGCTGGGCGAACTGCACCTGCCCCGGGCGCCGGGGCACCAGCTCATCCCTCGCGAACCACACCTCCCCCACGCCGACAATCTGCACGTCGAAGCCGCCGTCATGCGCGCGGACCACGCGGCCCACCACGCCCTGCGGGATGCGGCGGCCTCCGGAGGCCAGGCGCTCCACGCGCGTCGTCACCTCGGTGCCGTGGGGCAGCGGCACCGACAGCCGATCCACCTGCTCCAGGCCCCGGATGCGCGCGCCGCCTGGGGAGGAGGACTCCGTCGATGAATCACTCATGGGGTCGTCACCTCTCGAAGCGATGCAAAAGCCGCCCTGACCTGCCCGGGCCTCAGCGCCAGGTGGACGCCGGCGAATCATGCCTCACCTCCACCGCCATGCGCACATCGGGGGGCCTCGGCGCTCCTGGAGGTTGGCCTTGCCCTCCTCCAGCATCAGTTCCACCATCTCGGCCTTGAAGTCCGCCGGGAACGCATTGAGCGCCCTGCGGGGCTTCATCGACTTCTCCCCGGGCGAGGACATTCCGTGCTCCTTCCATACCTCTCGGGTGTCACGGAATCGCGGCAGGCTCACGGCCGGGAGCCTTCGCCTCGGTGGGCCAAGGGGCGGACACTGCGCTCCAACAACGTCCTGCTCGGGTGCGTGGCCCTCCTCTTCACCGGCTGCGTTTCGCTACCTGCCGGGCCCGGAAGGACGCTGAGCCACACGTCCCGCACGGCCACGGACGCCCCTGGATCGCGGGCGTCGAACGACGAGGCGCCGCGTGCATCCGCCCCGGTTCCGAGTGTCACGCCTCGCGAGGAAGCGCCGCCCCTGTACCGCCGCAAGGCAGTGCGCGGAGTGGTGACGGCGGCAAGCCCCGTTCGCGCGGTGGCCATGGCAGGCAACATCCGTCCCGATGACGTGCAACCGAACGCCTGGGAGCAGTTGCTGACAACCGCGGGGCTGGCGGCTCGGGACGAACGTCCCCTGGGAGGCGCGCTGACGCCCACGCAAGCCGCGCGGCTGATGGAAGTGCTTCTGGGCAAGCCCGTCACATTGAGGACCTTCCCGCCTCGCATGGCCGCAGGCTTCATCCTGCGCGAGGTGATGGAGGGAGGCGAAGTCACGCGGCAGGAGCTGGTGCGACGGGTGGAGCGCTTCGCCCGGGAGCAGATCGCGGTGCTGCGACCCGACGGCTATCTGGCGTGGGCCCTCACCGGGCGAACCCAGCAGAGAGTGGCAACGGTCGAGTGGAAGCACGGCGCCTTCCGAGCGCATGGCTTCGAGCTGGGGCGCTTCTTCAGCGGCAAGGGCGGTGTCTTCCGGACCGTGGACGCGCAGCTCCAGGTTTCGGATTGGCGGCCCCTGGCCGAGGTGTACGACGACGCGGACGTCATCAGCCGCACCCTGGATGGAGCGGAGGACGCGTTTGTGGAGCTGTACCACGCGCTGGGCCAGTTGCTCACGCGTCCCGTGGACAGTCTCGCGGAGCTGAGCCACCTGCCAGCGGGCGTGGTGGCGCTCATCGCGTCCTCGCCCATGTACTGGGAGCGCTTTCAGTCCATGACCCGTGGCGAGCAGATCCGCGAAGTGTCGCGGCTCACAACGGGCATGCTCATCACCAGGGGAGCTGCCTCGGCCACGACGCGGACGTTGAAGGGGATGGCGGTAGGCGCGGAAGTCTCGGTGCCAGTGCTCTCGCTGTCGGCGAAGGGCGCACTGGCACTGGAGCGTGTCTCAGTGCCAGCAGGGCGCGCGGCGGCTGCACTGAGCGGCGGGCCCGGGGCGGCCATCATCCTCCAGCGGGCGAACACGGCCTCGAAGGGAGGAGCACCTTCCCAGGGACCAGGTCAGTGGGGGCCAGCAAAGGAGTCGATGTCCACCCGTGCCCGGCGCTATCAGGAGCAGATCACCGGGCATCCGGCAGATGAAGCGTATTGGGTCGGTGGCACGAGCACGCAAGCCGGAGGCGTGAAGTTCGACGGCTTCAAGGATGGAGTGCTACTGGAGGCGAAGGGGCCTGGCTACGCGAGGTTCTTCGAGGGACTGAAGCCCAAGGAATGGTTCCGCCACTCGGGGGCTGTGGACCTCGTAGAGCAAGCTCGGCGGCAGACGCAGACGGTCCAGGGGACAGGTATACGGATTGAGTGGCATGTGGCCGAAGCGGCTGCAGTCAATCCAATCCGCCGGCTCTTGGACGGAGCCGACATTGAAGGCATCAAGGTTGTCCACACCCCAGCACAGGGAGAGGAGGACATCGTGGCTGAACAACCTGAAGCAGAAGAATACTACGTGGGTGCCTACTGGGGGCCGCGCAAGGAGTCCCCCGAGGACTGCGCGCGTCGCACCGCGGAGTTGCTCATGGCCCTGGCCGCATGTGATCCACTCCTGGCCCAATGGTACAAGCCCGCGCGCTCACGCAAGGACGCTCGGAAGTACCCCTTGATGCCGCCGGACCTGGCCACGCTCACTGAGTCTTTTCGGCGCGGCGTCAACCGCGAGAAAGGCGGGCCGGCCATTGAGCAGCTCGGCTTCACGTTCTGGTTCGGCAATGGAGGCGCTAGAGGGGAAGACGTGGATCTGCGCATCACCTGTGGTGACCATGGTGGCGCCACCCCCAACTCCTGCGTGATGACGCTACCGAGCGGCGGGGCGGAAGCGGAGCGGCTCATCACCACCCCGGTGCTGGCGGGCGTGCTCCGCGGCATGGCGCAGGCATGGGACCCTGATTGGGCCGTGGCCACATCATGGGAGCACCGTGCGTTGATGACCGAAACGCCCCGGGCTGGCGGGTTCGTGGGTTGGGTCACGTACCTGTCGCGCCGCCGGGGAACAGTGCCCCCATTGCCAGCTCCCGTCCGTATCGAGCCGGTCGAGGACCGGGGAACCGTCATCGTCCTGACTCCAGAGCGGCTGACCGCGAAGAACATCGAGCATGTCGAAAGGGGAAAGCGCGTGGGGGAGCTGCTGGCGAGGTCAGGCGTGTTGGAGCCCGTCATCCCTCGCTGATTCGCCTGGGGTTTTCGAGCCGTTCGCCTCACCCGCGCGTCCCCTTCGGAGGCGCCCCCGCGTCATGACCCAGCTCCGCCGCCATGCGCTCGTCGGGGTCCGGCCGCTTGTCTCGCAGCGTGACGAACTCCTCGGCCGCGGTGGGGTGGATGCCCACGGTGGCGTCGAGCTGCTTCTTGGTGACGCCACATTTCACCGCCACCGCCAGCCCCTGGATGATCTCCGGTGCGTCCGTCCCCACCATGTGACAGCCGAGCACGCGGTTGGACTCGCGCTCCACCACCACCTTCATCATGGTGCGCTCGTTGCGCCCGCTCAGGGTGTGCTTCATGGGGCGGAAGCTGGTGACGTAGACGTCCAGCTTTCCGTGGCGCTCCCGCGCCTCCACCTCCGTCAGTCCCACGGAGGCCACGGGCGGCTGGCTGAAGACGGCCGACGGCACGTCGGTGTGGTCCATCTGCGTCGGGTTGTCGTTGAAGAGCGTCTCCGCCAGGGCGCGCCCCTCCGCGATGGCCACCGGCGTGAGGTTGATGCGGTCGGTGATGTCGCCCACCGCGTAGATGCTCTCCACCGAGGTGCGGGACCACGCGTCCACCACCACAGCGCCGCGCGCGTCCAGCACCACGCCCACTTCCTCCAGCCCCAGTCCCCCCGAGTTGGGAACGCGCCCGGTGGCGAACAGCACCGCGTCCGCCTCCACCGTCTCCCCTCCGCCCGTCAGCAGGCTCACCCCGCCCTCGGCGCGCTTCTCGATGTCCCGGATGAAGGTGTCCGTCATCAGCTCGATGCCCTTCTTCCGCATCTCCTCCGTGAGGAAGGAGCGCACGTCTTCATCGAACCCGCCCAGCACGCTGGCGCCGCGAATCAACATCGTCACCTGGGAGCCCAGCCCGTGGAAGACGCCCGCCAGCTCCACGCCGATGTACCCGGCCCCGATGACGGCCAGCCGCTTGGGCAGCTCCGGAAAGGACAGCGCCTCATCGGAGGTGACGGCGTGCTCGATGCCGGTGATGTCGGGCGGGAGGTAGGGCCGCGAGCCCGTGGCAATCAGGATGCGCTCGGCCGTGTACAGCTTGCCGGCCACCTCCACCGTGTGCGGGTCCACCACGCGCCCGCGCCCCTCCAGCAGCGTCACCCCCGAGTCGCGCAGCAAGCGCGCATACACGCCGCGCAGCCGGCCCAACTCCTTGTCCTTCGCGGCCAGCAGCTTGCTCCAGTTGAACTGCGGCGCCTGGACCGTCCAGCCGTAGCCCTCCGCGTCCTCGAACTCCTCCCGGAAGTGCGCGCCATACACCAGGAGCTTCTTGGGCACGCAGCCGCGGTGGACACACGTGCCGCCCACGTCGCGGTCCTCACACACCGCCACCCGGGCCCCGTGAGCCCCGGCCCTGCGGCTGGCCGCCACCCCGCCAGAGCCGCCGCCAATGGTGAAAAGGTCGAAGTCGTATCGAGCCATGCGCTTTGCATCTCCTCGGTGGCATTCGCGAATGAACCTCAAGAGATAGCGCTCGGAGGGGGCGTCGCGCACCGCCGACGTGCGCCTCCGCCGCGCAATCCGGGCCGCCCCACCCGCCCGTGTCAGGCGCCGGACAGGGCCAGGACGCTGTCACGCAGGCGGCCCAACAACAGCCGCGTCACCTCCAGCTCCGTCTGGCACCGCTCGAGCCGCTCGGGCATGTCCTCCAGCCGGCCGGCGTCCGCCTGCAATTCGATGTCGCGGGCCTGCGCCTCCAGCGCGCTGGCGCCAAACCAGGCCGCGTTCGACTTGAGGGTGTGCGCCGCCCGGCCCAGGTCGTCCGCGTGTCCACGCACCAGGGCCGAGTACGCGTCCTCCAGGAGCGCCGGCATGCTGTGCAGCGCGGTGTCGATGAGCTCGGGGAGAATCTGCGCCGCCTGCGCCCCCAGCTCCGCCCACAGCCGGGCGAGCGCGGCGGACTCCAGGCCCGGGATGCGCGCCGCGTCCGGCAGGACCTCCAGGACCGTTTGCAGCGGCGTCAACGCGACCGTGGCGCTCGCGACCCGCCGCTCCGGCGCCACGTCCGAACGCCGGGGCTGGCAGCGCAGCAGCGCCGCCGTCAGCGCCTCCACGCGGATGGGCTTGCCCAGGAAGTCGTCCATGCCCGCCGAGAAGCACTGCTCCCGGTCGGAGTCCATGGCGTTGGCCGTCATGGCGATGACCCAGGGCTGCGCCTTGGGCGGCAGCTCCTGGCGGATGCGGCGCGTGGCCTCCAGGCCGTCCATCTCCGGCATCTGCAGGTCCATGAGGACCGCGTCGTAGCGCTTCTGGGACAACGCCTGCAGCGCCTGACGTCCGTTGAGCGCCACGTCCGCGCGGTAGCCGAGCCGCTCCAGCACGAGCAGCGCCAGCTTCTGGTTGGTGGCGTTGTCCTCCACCAGGAGGATGTCCAGCGGCACGGTGTCCCCCGGCCGCTCCCCTGGAAAGGGCCCCGCGCGCGAGGGCCGCGCCTGCCGGGGCTCCGGGAGCTGGGGAAGGTGCTGCGAGAAGCACGACACCAGCGCGTCGTAGAGCTGCGAGTCCTTCAGCGGACGCGACAACACGCCCGCGAACAGGCCCTCGGGAGGATTGCCCCGTCGGCCCGGCGTCGACACCAGCACCAGGGGGAGGGCCCGCGTCTCCTCGCGCTGCCGGATGCGCTCGGCCAGCGTGGTGCCATCCAGCCCCGGCATGTGGTGGTCGATGAGCACCGCGTCGAACGAAGCCCCCGCCTCCAGTTGGGCGAGCGCCTCCAGCCCCGACGCGGACTCCACGGGCACCAGGCCCCACGACTGGAGCTGCCGGCCCAGCAACCGCCGGAACAGGGCGTTGTCGTCCACGATGAGCACGCGCCGGCCCTGGAGCAGCCCCTGCTCCTGGCGCGGCGGCACCGCGTAGGCCTGTGGCGCCGCCTGGACGCGCAGGGTGAAGCGGAAGGTGGTGCCTTGTCCGGGCACGCCCTCGCTCTCCACCCAGAGGGTGCCGCCCATGGCCTCCACCAGCCGCTTGGAGATGGCCAGCCCCAGCCCCGTGCCACCGAAGCGCCGCGACACGGAGGCATCCAGTTGGTTGAACGGTTGGAACAGCCCCGTGCGCCGGTCCTCGGGGATGCCGGGGCCGGTGTCCTGCACGCTGAAGGTCAGCTCCCAGTCCGCCGCGCCCTCCGCGCCGCCCAGGGCCGCGCCCTCCACGCTCACCACCGCGCCGCCGTGCTCGGTGAACTTGAGCGCGTTGCCCACCAGGTTGAGCAGCACCTGGCGGAGGCGCGACGCATCCCCCACCAGCATCTGCGGCAGCCGCGGCGCGAGGTCACACCCCAGGTCCAGCCCCTTCTCGCTGGCGCGCACGGCCATCAGGTCCAGGACGGACTCCACGCACTGGCGCAGGTCGAAGGGGCGCAGCTCCGCCTCGAAGCGGCCGGCTTCAATCTTGGAGAAGTCCAGCACGTCATTGAGCAACGTCAGCAGCGCCTCGCTGCTCTGCCGGATGGTGGCGACGAAGTCGCGCTGCTCCTCCGTCAGCGCCCGGTCCAGGAGCAGGCCCGTCATGCCGATGATGGCGTTCATCGGCGTGCGGATTTCGTGGCTCATGGTGGCCAGGAACAGGCTCTTGGCCTGGTTGGCCGCCTCCGCCGCCTTGCGCGCCCGTTCGAGGTCGGTGATGTCGTGGTAGATGGCGATGAAGCCGAGCTGCCGTCCGCCCACCGACACCGGCAGGGCCCGAAGCTCCACGTCCACCACGCTGCCATCCTTGCGGACCCGCCGGGTGACGGAGCGCAGCCGCCCGCGCTGCACGACCTCCCGCGACGCCTGCTCCGCTTCCGGGAGGACGGTGGGCTCGGTGGCCACCAGCTCGAAGATGTGCTTGCCGAGCGCTTCGGCTGGCGAGTACCCGAACAGGCGCGTGGCCTCGGGGTTCCACGACAGCACGCGGAACTGACGGGTGATGGTGATGATGGCCACCGGGCTGTTGATGACCACCGCCTCGAAGAACTCCTTCTGCTGCCGGAGCGAGGCCTCCACCTCCAGGCGGGCCGTCATGTCATGGAGCTGCAGGACCCAGCCCCCGTCGCCTTCTCCGGCCAGCGGCAGCGTCACCACCCGCAGGTAGTGCGCGGGGCCGGCGCCGCCTGGACGCTGTCCAGCCAGCTCCGTCTCGCGCAGGGCGGCATCGGCGGGAGCGCGGGGCTCTGGAGGACGCCAGCCAGGCAGGAGCAGCCCCACCGGCTGCCCCACGAGTCCAGCACGCGGCCCGAAGATGCGCTCCGCGGCGCGGTTGACCTCCACGATGCGCTGCCCAGCATCCAGCACGAGCACCCCATCCCGCGAGTGCTCGAAAACCGCTGCATGTGCGCTTGACGCCAGGTCAGCCACCCTTGCCCCTGCCACGCGAATGAAGGCCCGCTCGGAGCGCATCATGCCAGACGCGCTCGCGGACCAGGACGGTGTTGCGACGCGCCGTCAGCGGCTGTTCCACCAGGCCTTGAACTCGTTCCAGGAAATCTTCCCGGTGCGGTCCGTGTCGACGATGTCGACGGCGATTTCCAGCTCCTCGTCGGAGATGTTCTGCCCCAGCGCCTCCAGCAAGCGCGCGAACTCGGCACGGTCGATGGTGCCGGTCCGGTCGCGGTCATACCGCTGGAAGATGTCGAGCACCTCGTTGCCGGAGCTGGTGAACTCGTCCACCGCGGCGTGGACGGGCGCCAGGGGCTGGAACCCCGCGGACGTCGTCTCCACCTGCTCGACGAAGGGAGACCCTGTCGCGGGCCGCTCACGCCGAGACGCGGACGTCCGCCGCGTCGCCACCTTGCGCGCGGAGGTCTTCTTCGCGGTGGCCTTCTTCGCGGGTGCCTTCTTCGCGGGGCTCTTCTTCGCCGCCGCCTTCTTCACGGTGCGCTTCTTCGCCGCCACCTTCTTCGCGGTGGCCTTCTTCGCCGTCGTCTTCTTCGCGGTGGTCTTTTTCGCGCCGCGCGACTTGCCGGCGGCCTTCTTCGGCGTGGCCTTCTTCACCGTCGCGCTACGCCGGGATGACTTCTTCGCAACAGCCGTCTTGCGGGACTTCGTCGCCATGATGAACCCCTCCCTGGACGGCGCGCATCGTAGCGCTCCCGCGTTCGGGTCCAAGCATCAGCACGCGCCCCAACCCACCCGCCACGACGTGCGGACTCCGTCCCCTGGCGAACGCGGACGGTGGGGATGGCCTGGAATCAGGCCCAGGGCATGGTCCAAGATGACCCACCCGGCGCATTCAAAGCCCTGGCTACCCTGGAACCCCAGGAGGCAAACTGCTAGCGGACCTTCCGCCAGCCTTCTTGGCTGCTTGCCGCACCGTGTTGGTAGCAAGAAGGGCCCACGAGATGTTCACATACTGCCGTGCGCCGCGAACAGGGCCGCCCGCACGCTTGCGACTACGCCGCCAATCCTGCCCGGCCCCCACTGGAACCCCGCGTCGGAATGAATGACTCGCTAGAGACCCTCCTGGCCGATGGCATCATCGAAGCCATCATCGGCCAGTTGAAGACGGGCAAGGAGGCCGAGGTATGGCTGGTCCAGCATGCCGGCCAGGTGGTCGCGGCCAAGCTGTACAAGGAGCGCCACGAGCGCAACTTCCGCAACAACGTGGGCTACCGGGAAGGCCGTGAGGTGCGCAACTCGCGCACGCGCCGCGCCATGGAGAAGGGCAGCCGCTTCGGCCAGAACGCCGCCGAGGACGCCTGGAAGAGCGCGGAGGCTGACTCGCTCTACAAGCTGCACGCCCAGGGTGTGCGCGTGCCCACGCCGGTGCTGTTCTACGAGGGCATCCTCCTCATGGAGGTGGTGCTGGATCCAGAGGGCCACCCCGCCCCGCGCATGGTGGAGGCC
>NZ_JAAIYB010000829.1 GCF_010894475.1 Myxococcus vastator | reverse complement strand
GGGTGGGGACGCGCATTCCAGCCGCCCCGGCCCATGCGGAGCAAGCCGGCCCACCCGCGACCTCGGGTGCTGTCCGGTTCACCCCACCCGTGTGTTGTCATTGACGCGGCACGCCTTCCACGGCGGCGGGCGCGTCAGTCCTTGTAGACGAGCCGGGAGCCGCCGCTGGTGCGCACGTCGCTCTGGGCCGGGCGGGACACGAGCTGGAGGACGCTGCCCCCGGAGGCCTCGCCGCTGACGCGGTCGGTCGCATCCACCTCCACGCGCGAGCCGCCGCTCGCCTCCGCGTCCAGCGTCTTGACGCCCTTCACGTCCAGGGCCCGCACGACGGAGCCCCCGCTGGCCTCGACGTCGAAGTCCGTCGCCCGTCCCGCCAGCGTCACCTTCGAGCCACCGCTGGCCTCGGTCTCCACCTGGCGTGCATCCACGCCGCGGACGTTGACGATGGCGCCCCCGCTGGCCTCGACGTCGAACTCGTCCGTGCGCGTGGCGTCCGCGTCCACGTGGCTGCCGCCGCTGGCGTGGATGCCTTCCACGCGCGGGCTGGAGACGTACAGGCGGACCTTGCCGCCTCGGAATCCGTCGAAGAGCTTCCTGTCCACGCGGGTGCGCAGCGCCCCGTCATGCACGTCCACCTCGATTCGGGACACGAGCTCGGCCGGTCCCTCCAGGCGCACGGACTTGGGGCCCACCTTCACCTCGGCCCGGATGCCATGGCTCACCGACACCTCGTCGAAGTCGGGCACCTCCCGGACGTCGCCTCGCTGTCGTGTGGAAGTGGACGCACCGGCTTGCGTGTCCTGGGCGTGGGCACAGGCACCGAAGAGGAGGAAGGACGCGACGATTGAGACGCGGGCGGGGGACATGGGCATGCTCCAACGGAAAGAGGGGCCACGACACGGACCCCGACGTGCTCAAGGTACGCATGGCTCCGGCGTTGATTGCCTGCCCCGCGGTTCAGGGGTCCGAAAGCAGGCTCAACGGGCCGCGGACGGAGGTCGTTTCCCCGGGCTTGATGTCCACGGGAACCTGGTGCGCCTTGGCGGTGGCATCCACCAGCTTCAGGGTGTGCTGGCCCGCGGGCAGCTTCACCTTGAAGAGCGGCGTCTTGCCCAGGTCCTGACCGCCGAGGAACACCTGGGCCTTGGGCTCGGTGACCAGGGTGAGGAAGCCGGGCTCGCCCGCCGGTACGCTCTCCGAGGTGGGCGGCGTGGCCGGGGCCTTGCGGGGCGCCGTGGCGACCGCCTTGCTCCGCTGCGCTCCGTTGCGGACGCGCTTGAAGGTCCGGGGGCCCTTGAGCGGGGCGTCGTCCTCGGGGGCGTCGTCCGAGTCCGGGGCACGCGCCTCCGGCACCGGGGCCTCGTCCGTCAGGGTGGAGGGGTCCACCTCCGCGATGGCCAGGGCTGACGCGCCCGTGTCCTTCGTCCCCTCCTTCACTGGTGGAGCCCCGGGAGCCGCTGTCCCCGCCGCCAGGTCCTTGTC
>NZ_JAAIYB010000828.1 GCF_010894475.1 Myxococcus vastator | reverse complement strand
GGCAGTGAGCGCCAGAGCTGGTCAGTGGAGCGTGTCGGAGGTGGAGGAGGTTGAGGGACGCGGCCGGCCCGGGGGACCCGTTACACGTGGGGCTGTGGGGCCCCCGCGTGAACGGGCTGAGGGCAGGGCGCGGCCTGGGCAGTGAGCGCCAGAGCTGGTCGGTGGAGCGTGTCGGAGGTGGGGGAGGTTGAGGGACGCGGCCGGCCCGGGGGACCCGTTACACGTGGGGCTGTGGGGCCCCCGCGTGAACGGGCTGAGGGCAGGAAGCGGCCTGGGCAGTGAGCGCCAGAGCTGGTCAGTGGAGCGTGTCGGAGGTGGAGGAGGTTGAGGGACGCGGCCGGCCCGGGGGACCCGTTACACGTGGGGCTGTGGGGCCCCCGCGTGAACGGGCTGAGGGCAGGACGCGGCCTGGGCAGTGAGGTCGGGAAGGGTGACGATGGAAGGGCAGTAGCGGGTGTTGCGTGCGTAGCGGCGGCCCGGCCGTGCGCCTCGGTGACGATGACATCGCCTCGTAGTTTCAACTGTGCGTTTCGTTGTTGTTGGGTCTGCTTCTTCTCTGTGTTGGTTGAAGCACGAGGTTGGTGGCTGAGGAGCGGAGGCCCGGCCGAAGGCCGACGCCGGAGCACGCGCGGCGGCATAAACGTAGCGTGGGCATCGCCGACGATTTGAGTCGGCGATGCCCACGCTTTCCATTTCCCTGAGGAGTCCTGCGGGGCTCCGGAGAGCCCCGCGGTGCTGGCTGCTACGCCTCCTCGCGAAGGGTGTAGTGCACCTGGAGCTGGGGCGGCTTCCCGTCGTAGCTCGGGACGCGGAAGGCGGCGAGGACCTGGTGGTGACGCAGGAAGCGGACGCGGCGGTGAAGGCGCTCGCTCTGCTCCTGGTAGTCCGGCGCCTTGGGGTCGAGCGCCTGGTGCCGCTGGTGGGCGATTTCCACTTTGCGGTCCATCTTCTTCTTCCACCGCTGCCAGCTCTCGTAGTCCATCGCGTCCTCCTCCGTGGTGAGGGCGCCCGATGCGCCCCCCTCACTGCTGTTTGGGGGGGCGCATGGGCCCCTCAAGCGCGACGACACGGGCCGTTGCCTGACGACGCGCCGGCGGCGACCGTGACAGGCGGCAGTTGGCCTGGCGCGCGTCGAACGCAAGGCGCAGGCGGCAGGCGCTGTTAGGCCCGGGGCGGCACGCGTCCACTCAAGGAGGACACGTTGGCACTCACGTTTGCCGAGGCACCAGTGCGGACGTCGTGCGGGTGGTGGGCGTGCGCTTGGCAGTGCTCGCGGCTGGTATCTGCACGGCTGTGGCGTGCGCGACGTGCGGCGCTGCGAAGTTGGCTGGGGGGCGAGCTCGAGCAGCTCGGCACCTGGGCGATTTCCACCACGGAGGACGGGAGTCCTCCGCGGCTGCCGCCGAGGCGGAAGCCTGGCAGCCGGTTCCCTCACCCTGGGGTGAGGGCGGAGGGAGAGGGGAGCAGAGGCTGGGGCTGCAATGGAGG
>NZ_JAAIYB010000827.1 GCF_010894475.1 Myxococcus vastator | reverse complement strand
GGGGCGCGTCGGGCCTGGCCCTGGCGCTGGGCATCTCCCCGCTGGTGGTGGGGCTGACGGTGGTGGCGCTCGGCACCAGCGCGCCGGAGCTGGCGGTGACCCTCTCCGCGAGCCTGCGCGGGCAGCCGGACCTGGCGCTGGGCAACGTGGTGGGCAGCAACATCTGCAACGTGCTGCTCATCCTCGGGGTGTCCGCGCTGGTGACGCCGCTGGTGGTGGTGCGGCAGTTGGTGTGGCGCGAGGTGCCCCTGATGGTGGGCGTGTCCGGGGCGCTGTTGCTGATGTGTCTGGATGGCCGGGTGTCGCGCCTGGACGGCACGGTGCTGGTGGCCGGGGGCGTGGGCTACACGGCGTGGACGGTGGTGGCCAGCCGGCGTGAGCGGCGCCAGGCGCCGGGCGCGGCTTCGGCGGCCCCCCGCGGGCCCGTGTGGCGGGACGTGCTCTTCGTCGCGGTGGGCCTGGCGTTGCTGGTGCTGGGCTCGCGGTGGCTGGTGGCCGGCGCGGTGGCGTTCGCCCGGGTGCTGGGGGTGAGCGAGCTGGTCATCGGCTTGACGCTCATCGCCGGCGGCACGTCCCTGCCGGAGGTGGCCACCTCCCTCCTCGCCGCCATGCGGGGGGAGCGGGACATCGCCGTGGGCAACGTGGTGGGCAGCAACATCTTCAACGTCCTGGCGGTGCTGGGCTTCTGCGCCACCGTGGCCCCTGGCGGGGTGGCCGCGGCGGACGCGGTGGTGAGCTTCGACCTGCCGGTGATGCTGGCAGTGGCCGTCGCGTGCCTTCCCATCTTCCGCACCGGCCACGTCATCAGCCGGTGGGAGGGCGGCGTCTTCTTCGCCTACTACGTGGCCTATACCGCCTACCTTGTCCTGGACGCCCAGCAGCACGACGCCCTGCACGGCTTCACGCGCGTCATGGGGTGGTTCGTGCTGCCCCTCACCGCGCTCACGCTCGCCATCCTCCTGGCGCGAGGCCTGCGGCGGCCTCGGCCGGCCTGAACGCGCGGCGCAGACGCGCTGCGCGAGGGAGCCGCCTCGGCGCGCTCCGCCCCTCGTGCTTTGCACGAGAAGGCGACGAGCTGCTCGTCGCTGCAACGCCCCCAGCGTCCCCGCGCTTTCCCAGCCACACCTCACCAGGGATGACCGCCAACCTCCCACGTGCTCCTCGGGAGCCCCACGAGGTCGAGGAGCTCGGGCCGCTTCGGCCACGTCGCCGGGGCCACGTCCCAGGCGGATGGACGCCTGGCCATGGTGCGCTCGGCGGCCTTCCTCATCGCTAGCGCCCGCCATGGCAATGCCCTGCCGCGTCCGCTCCTCTCGGTGGCGCCCTCCTCCGAGGTCCGACGCCGCCGCATCCTGGTGGTGGACGACTCGCCTGCTGGGGGCCGTGGGGTACGACACCTTCATCGCCTCCGACGGCACGGAGCCCCTGGCGCTGGCCCGGCGGCTGAAGAGGCACCCCGTCCATTCGAGGCTCCCGGGGGGCCTCCTCACCGC
>NZ_JAAIYB010000826.1 GCF_010894475.1 Myxococcus vastator | reverse complement strand
GCCCCCCCAGCCGGACGAAGTCGATGACGAGCGAGGCGGGCACGGCCCCACCCCCGGCTGGCACCGCCCGGGAGAGCACGTAGGCGCCGTCGTCCTCCCGGCACAGGAAGCCGTCGAGCCCCTCGCCCTCCGCGCCGAAGGTGAGCCGCACCTGCCGCACCTCGTTGCACCCGGTGAGCAGCACCAGGGCCAGGAGCCCCTCGAGGATGTGCCTTCTCAAAATCCCACCTCCGTTCGAACAGGCTGCCGCCAGAGCAGGGCCGTGGTGGTCGCGCCGGCGATGACCGCGGCCACGCCCACGGCAATCCAGAAGTCTCGTCGCTGGTAGAGGGCCGGCGCGGGCTCGACGACCTGGCCCTGGATGAGCAAGTCCCGCAGGACGCCCTCCGCCGTCCCGTGGAGCGCCTTCACGTCGCCCTGGCGCTCCGTGCGAGCCGCCGCGCGCCCATGGATGGCCAGCGCGCCCCGCAGCCGGTAGCCCTCGCGCTCGGCCTCGGCGTTGAGCAGCACCAGCCGCGGTGCCCGGAGCGCGGTGGAGAGCAGGCGCAGCGAGCCCGCCGAGTCCAGGTTCGCGGAGGACTCACCGTAGTGCGTGGCCCACTGGCCGGCGGCCAGCTCGGGCGAGGCGGGGAGCGTGGTGAAGGCCACGGCGAGCTCGGGCCCCTTGGCCGAGATGACCTGGACCGCGAACTGTCGTCCCTCCGCGTCGACGCGCACCACGTGCCGCCCCTCCAGGACCTCGAGTGAACACGGCGCCATGCAGACTCCGAGCCGCCCATCCAGGGAGATTCGCGCGGGGCTGGAGTCGGAGGTGATGCGCAGCGTGGTGCGCCCCCGCGCCGCGCCTTGCTCCGCGCCCGTGACGAGCACGCGCCCCACGTCGGGAGGCAGCACGCCGATGTCCACGGGCAGCTCCAGCCCGAGGACGCCCAGCTCCGAGGCCACCTGGAGGGCCGCCTCCTCGCGCCGCAGCCCCACCTGACACGCGACCTGCCAGAGCAGCCAGCGGGCGACGACCTCGCGGTGCCCCTGGCTCAGCGTCCTGGGGAGCACCCCCTCATCGCCGACCTCCTGGAGGCACTCCGCGAACTCCGCGTGGATGTAGTGCCGCCGCGCCTCCTGCAGGTGCCGCTCCACTTCCAGGAGCTGGACATCCCCTCCGGGACGGGCGGTGGGTGCGGGGAGCCCGGCGAGGCGCAGCGTCACGGGCACGCCAGGGGGCTGCTCCTGGGCCCACGCCTGGACGGAGGCGCGCGCCTCGGGGGCCCCGACGACGAAGAGGGTGACTGAGGGGAGCTCGGTGGGGGGCTCGGCCGCGGCTGCCGCGCTCCCCCAGAGGCCCAGGAGCAGCGAAGCGAGGAGGAATCTTCGGGGGGAGGGCCCCGGGCGGCGGCGGTATATCGACGGTCGGGACTGACTCACCGGAGCGAGCCTCCAGGGGTGGAGTGAAAGCGTGGAGTGGGGTGGCCGTTATCAACTGGTGCGACAGCTCGCGCGAGGCGGGAT
>NZ_JAAIYB010000825.1 GCF_010894475.1 Myxococcus vastator | reverse complement strand
CGCGCCACCTGCGCCGCCTCCGCCTCCGCCCACCGGCGCTCCGCGGCCTCCACCGCCGCCACGGGCCCCCGGAAGGACTCCGCCTGGCGAACCTCCTCCAGCCGAGCCGCGCGCGGCGCCGCCTCCTCCAGGGCCGCCCTGGCCGCCTGCGCCTTCGCCTCCGCCGCGTGCTCCGCCTCCCGCAGCCCCGCCCGCGCGACATGCCACGCCGCCGCGGCTTGCGCGGCCTCGAGCAGCGCCTCCACCGCCTGACGCGCCCGGGACTCCTCCCCGAGCGCCGCCTCCGCCGCCGCGCGCTCCACCTCTGGCATCAGGGCAATCGCCGCCAGGCCCTGCGCCCGCTTCGCCAGCGACTCCTGCTCCGCCTTGTTCTTCTCATGCGCGGCCATGGACAGCCGGCTGTACACCTCCGTGCCCGTCATCCGCTCCAGCAGCTCCGCGCGCTCGCTGGCATCCGCCTTGAGGAAGGCCGCGAACTCGCCCTGCGCCAGCAGCGCCGAGCGGCGGAACTGGTCGAACGACAACCCCAGCCGCTCCTGGATGGCGGCCAGCACCTCGCCCTTGGTGCGGCCCGAGAGCTGCCCGGTGGCCACGTCCATCAACTGCATCTCCTGGGGCCGGAAGCGCCCCTCCGCGCGGTTGCGCGCGCGCCACACGGACCAGCGCGCCCGGTAGCGCCGCCCGTCCTTGCCCAGGAAGTCCACCTCCGCGTAGCCCTCGCCCGCGCCCCGACGCAGCATGCCGCGCACGTCGTAGGCGGACAGCCGCGCGTCCTCGTCCTCGTCCGCGCGCCCCACCGGCGCGCCGCCGCGCCCCCCCAGCCGGGGCGTGCGGTCGAACAGCGCCAGGCACAAGGCATCCAGCAACGTGCTCTTGCCCGCGCCCGTGGCGCCGGTAATCGCGAACAGGCCCAGCCGGTCCAACGGCGGCTGGTCCAGCTCCAGCGCGAAGTCCCCCGCGAAGCTCGTCAGGTTGGAGCCGCGAATCGCGAGCACCTTCACGGCGACTCCTCCTGCACGTCGGTCAGCAACGTATGGAAGGCCTCCAGCAGCGCCGGCGCGGGGGGCTCCTCGAAGTCACGGGCGTAGCGCGCGCGGAAGACGTCCTCGGGCGTGCGCTCCTTCAGGGAGAGGCCCGGCTGCACCTCCGCGAGCGCGCCTCCTGTCCCGGTATAGGCGGGCGTCAGCTTCACCAGCCGCGCCGCCTTCCCCTCCAGCACCTTCTCCACCTTCTGGCGCAGCGCGGGCTCCGGCCGGGGCAACGACACGCACACCTCCAGGTAGGGCCGCCGCCACTCCAGCGCGTCCGCGTCATGCGCCGGCAGGCCCTCCAGTTGCGTCAGCACCGCGTCCAGGGGCGCCGCGTCCCGCGGAGGCACGCGCACCATGTCCGTGGTCCGGGGCACGGGCAGGGCTTGCACCTGGCCCAGCGCGTCGCCTTCCAGCTCCACCAGCAGCACCTGATGCCGGTAGCCCGCCTCCGACAGCGACAGGGGCAACGGCGAGCCGCTGTAGCGCACCCCCTCGCGCCCGCCC
>NZ_JAAIYB010000824.1 GCF_010894475.1 Myxococcus vastator | reverse complement strand
TGGCCTCGAAAGACTCCGCGACCTGGAACCACTCCTGCTTCTCCACCGACTTCGACATGCTCGCCAGCGTCCACGGC
Source organism: Myxococcus vastator (assembly GCF_010894475.1). GTDB lineage: Bacteria > Myxococcota > Myxococcia > Myxococcales > Myxococcaceae > Myxococcus > Myxococcus vastator. Next base: position 1,459 of record NZ_JAAIYB010000824.1, on the reverse strand, counting down.
GGCGGCTCTCACCTCAACGCCTCTCAGCACGTCGTTGGCCGGACGCTTACGGAGAACAGCAACTCGCGCTCATACTGTCGGCCCCGGTGCTCCTGGAACGCCTCATCCACCCAAGCCGCGTCACAGGCACGCTCCAGCACCAGCCGGGCCATGACGGTGAGTGGACTCTCGGCAAGGAAGCGCTTCACGATGGCATCGAACATGACGGTAGAACCCCCACCAACAGTGCCCAAGGGGCTACCGTCCGCACAGGGGCCCGGGCGTCCCCATGAAGCAGTCCCTTCGCCCGCTCGCTCGTCTGCATGTCTCCCTCCCGCCCAGGGAGCCGATGCCGAAGATGTTTAAAGGGATGACTCTCACGAGGCCTCCTCACGAAATCGTAGACACCCGAGGGCGAATCAGGCCTGACCTTCAGGGCTACATTCTCCACACGGCGCGAGTAACCCGGCTGGTTCACCATTCTCGCCACCTGCTTTGTTCGGAGCCGAGACACAGGCTTTCGTGCCAAATCAATACATGAGTGCTTGTGGGTCAAAGAGGGAGAGGAATGTTCAGATCTGATTCTCCTACGAGTTCGTCGGCAGTGAACCAGCCTTTGTTGAGGACGAATTGTCTGACGCGGTCTGGCTCCGATGCGTAGGCAACCAAGGCAAGGCTCTTCCTTGCTCGACTTGAGGTTACGTAGAAGAGGCGTCTAGTGTTTTCGAATGTCTTTCCTTCAGCCGATTTTCCACCAAAAAGTTGATCATATTTAAAGGAGAAACCTCGGGCCTCGTCGTCATCCATAATCACCATGACACGATCAAATTCAAGGCCCTTGACCCCTTGGTGTGTATCGAAATTGGCATTGCCCAGGAGGTACTCGGCCATAGGCTCGATTTGCGAGAATGGAGCTTTTAAAAACTTCTCAAGGCCATCGGTCATTTCGGTCTGCTGACTCATTTCATCGTTCCCTCCGGTAGGAATTTCTGCCGCCTTCTGCATTGCGTCTGATGCACTTGCGCGCAAAGAGTCGGGTATTTCAAGCAGGTTGTTTTTATCAATGCGTCTCAAAACATCCAGCAGGGAGGGGTCTGTGTCGTGCTTCCAGAGTTCCATTAGTGAGTCGATTGCGATGTTTGCCTGTTGGAGATGGCTTGGTTGATTTTCAGCGTTGCGCAAGGCTGCTTGCGTCAGCAGTGGCGAGAAGCTTTTGATGATCCGGGCGACAGCAAAGCGGTCGCCGCGGCGCTTGGCCTTTACGAGAGGCAATACCTGATTGACGAAGAATCGATACGGAGGGAGGGTGCCATCTAGAAGGCTTTGGTTCCAGGTCTTTACGTTGTAAAGCGCAGAGAAGGCATCTGAAAACCCCATGCGCGATGCAGCCATATGGTGCTCGAGCGTTAATGTCTTTACCTTGCTGGATTTGACCCAGTCTTGATCTCCTGTAATGACCGCCATGTGGGAGGCGATGGAG
>NZ_JAAIYB010000823.1 GCF_010894475.1 Myxococcus vastator | reverse complement strand
CACCCCTTTAAACATCTTGCTTGACGTAATCGACGGTGCCGGCAGCGAGGACGCGTGACGTCGCGACCTGTCGGCGCACCTCGCTTCCTGATGCGTAGCCCTTCTTCTTCCGTGGCTTGGGCCCGCGAGGATGCTTGAGGAGCATCATCGGGTCGACATGCCTTGCCATGTCCACCAGCGTCCGGGCCAGTTGCTTCGACGTCTGGCTTTCGTACGGCGCCCAGACTTCCTCCGGGAGGGCTGCCTTCATTCCACCGTAGTACTCGCGCAGTTCGGCCGCGATGTAGAAGGATGAAATGGGCTTCTCCTCGCACACCGGATGTGCGGCCCGCACCGCCGCCTGCAAAAGGGCCAACACGTCGTAAGCCACCAGGGCGACGCAGAATCCAAGCAGTGCGCCCCGGGGCGAGCCGAGGCTTCGCACTTCACTCTCAAGGACAGACTCCAGACGGCCAAACAGGCATTCAATCCGCCAACGCGTGCGGTACAACCGGGCGAGTGCTGTGGCTCCCTTGCGACCCGCTGGAACATTGGTCAGCAACCGGATGACGGTGTCGCCGTCCTCGGTGGGAGTGTCGAGTTCAATCTCGATGCGCCGCAGTCGCAGCACGCCGCCCGCTCCGTCTGGAATGGACACCGGTTGCTCGAATACCGTCCCTGTCTCAATGCGCCCTACCTTCCGTCGCGGGCGCTCCTCGGCCGGTGAGGGATTGCGAGCATGCTCCCGCACCAGCAAGAAGGCGTCGCGGGCGGCGAATGCTTGGAGAATCGAGCGCGTGCTGAAACCCCTGTCCGCGACCCAGAGTTGGCCTGGCTCGACTTGCGGCAGCAGGTGCTTGAGCAGCGAGCGCTCATGGTCATGTGCGTCCTCCCAGGGCAGCACGTCAGCCACCAGGTCCAGGTCCGGGTCATAAAGCACGAGGGACTGGCCCGGCATCGCCGCGCCCCGGAAGCCACGCAGCGCCGAAAGGCGCTTCTCACTTGCCGGCAAGTCGTTGCCGTCCACGATGCGGACGGCCATCCCTTCGCAAACCGCCTCCGCCTGCCCCATCGCGGAGCGCACCGGCGCCAGCCGGGCGTACGCGCTACGCACCAGCGCCCGGAGGACTGCCGGCTCGGTCCGGTTCACCTTCTTGTAGAGCGCTTGCACCGAGACGGGCAGGTGGTGCCGCTGCGCCGCCGCGTGCAGCGAGGGGCGCATGCCCAGCACCACCAGGCTCATCCGGTCAACGACGTCGGAGAACAGCAACTCTCGCTCATACTGCCGGCCCCGGTGCTCATGGAACGCCGCGTCGACCCACGCCGCGTCACAGGCACGTTCCAGTGCCACCCGGGCCATGACAGTGAGTGGACTCTCAGCAAGGAAGCGCTCGACGATGGCTTCGAACATGACGGTGTACCCCCAGCCCAACAGTGGCCAAGGGGCATCCGTCCGCACAGGGGGGCATGGCACGCCGACGGAGTCCCCCTTGCCGCCTTCGCCTGCTGGCCCGCCAGCATCCCTTCCTTCCTGGCGGGAGCAGATGTTTAAAGGGGTG
>NZ_JAAIYB010000822.1 GCF_010894475.1 Myxococcus vastator | reverse complement strand
GGGCGGGCCCCTCGGCGCCAGCGGCCCGCCCTGGACTCGCAGGACGACTGAGCCCTGGCGCAGGCCTCCAAGGGAGGTTCGCGGGAACCTTCCCTGTGGCCGGATGTCAGAGCCTCCGAACACACCCACCGGAGGGGAACATGCAGGACATCTTCATCGCAGGAGGCTGGGGGATGTACCCCACGTTGCTCGCGGGACTCGCGCTCATCGCCACCTGCGTCCAGTACGCGCGCCGGCCCGCGCCGCGCTACGTGCCGCTGATGCTGTCACTGGGACTCTGCACCTTGACTGCCGGAACGCTCGGCTTCGCCACCGGCCTCCTCTCCCTCTTGCACGCCTATAGCGGCCCGCTGTGGGACCAGGGCCCGCGCGTCCTCTTCATCGGCGCCTACGAGGCGCTGCACAACGTGGCGCTCGCCCTGCTGCTCGCCATGCTGGGCGCCCTCCTGGCGTCCATCGGCGCGTGGCGGCTCTCCCGCCGGATGGGGAACTTCGCGGCGCCCGCGGCAGGTTGATGCGAAACAGTCGGCCGCGCTGCCGGAGTCGCGCGCCCTGCCCCATTGAAGGCAGGGGTTGCATTCCGGCGCGCGGCTGGACATAGATTGCAGCCATCCCAGGAGGGATTGACGCCCCCTCCCAACGAGAGGTCTGACGCACCCTTGAGGACGCTTCGCTGAACCCCCAGGTCCGTTGACGTTCCCGCGCTGAGCCGCCTTCGGGCTGGCTCGCGCCCTGGCTTCAGGAGCTTCCTTCATGTCTTCCGTGCGCGCGCACCGCGTTTCGTTCGCTTTTTCCGACGCCGTTCCCGTCCTCTCCGATGTCGACTTCCACCTGTCCCCTGGCTGGACGGGGCTCGTGGGCGCCAATGGCGCCGGCAAGTCCACCCTGCTCCGGCTGCTGGCGGGAGCGCTGACCCCCACCGAGGGGCACCTCCAGTTCGAGCCCTCCGCCCCCATCCTCCGCCTCTGCCGGCAGGAGGTGGAGGCGCTGACGCCCGACATCTCCGCCTTCGCGGAGTCGTGGGACTCCGTCGCGCGGCGACTGCACGGCCAGCTGGGCCTGGACGTCACCGCGCTGGAGCGCTGGCCCACGCTGTCCCCGGGCGAGCGCAAGCGGTGGCAGGTGGGCGCCGCCCTGGCCGCGGAGCCCCACTTGCTGCTCCTGGACGAGCCCACCAATCACCTGGATGCGGAGGCCCGCACATGGCTGGTCTCCGCGCTGCGCCGCTTCCGGGGCCTGGGCATCGTGGTGTCCCACGACCGCGACCTGCTGGAGTCCCTCACCACCTCCACGCTGCGCGTCCACCACGGGAGCGCGCGGCTGTGGCCCGGCGCCTACACCGCCGCGCGGGCGCACTGGGAAGCCGAGCGCGAGACTGAAATCGCCACCCACCAGCAGGCCCGCGCCGAGCAACGTCGCGCGGCGCACCTGCTGGACCAGGCCCGGCGCGAACAGCAGTCCGCGGACGCCGCGCGGCACACCCGCAAGCGCCTGAAGAACAAGAACGACAACGACGCCCGCTCCATGGGCGCCAAGGTG
>NZ_JAAIYB010000821.1 GCF_010894475.1 Myxococcus vastator | reverse complement strand
GGGCCCTCCGGCTCCGAATCCCCCCCACCGGCCGAGGGTGAGGGGACATCTCCTGGAGTGGGTGCGCCCTGGGCGCGCTGGGGCTGGTGGCTCGTGCTGGCCGTGCTGGCCGTGGCCGCCATCGCCGTGGGCCAGCATCCCCGCCGAGGCGTGGACTTCCGCGTCTACCTCATGGCGGCGGAGCGCTTCTGGGAGGCCTCGGACATCTACCGCCTGTCCGACGGCACCATGCCGTTCAAGTACGCGCCCATCACCGCGCCCCTCTTCCTCCCCTTCACCCTGCTCCCCGCGCGCGCCGCCGTGGCCCTGTGGAACCTGGGCTCCATCGCCGCGCTCGCCGCCGTGGCCCGCCTCACCATGCGCGCCACGCCTTCGTCGGGGGAAGCCACGCCCTGGGCCTGGGCGCCCGCGCTGACGACGCTGGCCCTGCTGCCGTCCTTCACCTTCGAGCTGTTCTACGGCCAGGTGGACGCCGTCATCCTGCTGCTCATCCTCCTGTCCACGCTCGGCGCCGAACGCGGCCAGGTGTGGCGCCCCGGCATCGCCTTCGCCGTCGCCTTCCTGCTCAAGCCGCCCGCCGCCCTCGTCGGCCTCTTCTTCCTGTGGCGCCGTCACTGGCGCGTCATCGGCGCCACCGCGGTGGTGGGACTGCTGCTCACCCTGCCCACGCTCGCCCGCTACGGCTGGGACGGCACGCTGGCGCAGTTCCAGTTCTGGAGCGACACGCTGGCGCGCACCACGCCGCCCTGGGCGCTCCAGGCCAACACCCAGGGCCTGCCCACCGTGCTGCTGGCGCTGATGTACCCGCCCGACACCGTGGTGCCCCCCGGTGACATGTCGCTGGCGCAGGCCGTGGCCATGGTCCTCTTCGTCGCCGCCGTCGTGTGGGCAAGACCCGGGCCAGCGGACCTCATCGCCGTGTGTTGCCTGGGCGTCACCCTGCTGTCACCGCTGGCGTGGCGCGCGAACTACGTGCTGGCCTGGCCGTTGATCCGCGCCGCGGTGGAGAGCCGCCACCGGCCCAACCTGGTGCTGGTGGCGCTCATCGCCCTCACGGGGCTCCTGGTCTCTGACTCGGGACTGGGCGCGGAGTGGAGCCGCCACGTCCTCCTGTGGCGCCCCTTCGCGCTCGTCTACACGGCGCTGCTGATCGCCCTGCTGTCGCAGATGCGCCGCGTGGGCGCACCGCGCGCGGTGGTGGACGCAGACGCCGTGTCACGCCTGCCACGTTGCTTTGGTGGCGGGCTCGCGCCGTGACGCTTCCGTCAAGTTGATGGAAGCAAAGTGTCACGGGCCCCGGACAGGCCCGACACATGGCGTCGCTATATGCGCGTCCAGTCATGTTCGAGACCTTCGACAGCGGCCCGGACGTCCCATCAGCGCGGCGGTTCGCGCTCTCCACTACGGCGTCCGTCGCCGTGTTCGCGCTGATGGGCATCGCCGCCATCACCGCGGCCGGCAAGGTGACGGAAGTCATCAAAGAGAAGAAGGGCACGGACGTGGTGTTCCGTCCGCCCCCTCCTCCGCCCCCACCCGTGGTCGAGGTG
>NZ_JAAIYB010000820.1 GCF_010894475.1 Myxococcus vastator | reverse complement strand
GGCTGGGGGCGTCCTCGAAGTGGGATAGCAGGTGTTCCCGGCGGGCGAGCGGATTCACGGCCGGGTCCTTCCGGCCAATGCCCACACCATCGATGAACAGGAGCGCGACGCGCACGGCTGGGGACTGTATCCTCGAATCCGACACACATGGCCCTCCACGGCGACCTCTTCAGTTATCCGCTCCCTGAGTTCCTTCAATGGTTGGACAGCTCCCGCAAGACGGGGACGCTCCAGCTTTCGTGGGAGGCGGGCGAGCGCAAGCTCTTCCTGCTCTCCGGCCAGGTGGGCGCCACCGCCGCCGAGGGGCTGCGCGGACGCGTGGCGCGGCTGCTCACGCTGTCCAAGCTGGCGTCGGGGACGAAGGTGCTGGCCGGCTTCGACGAGCTGGCGCGCACCCCGGACGTGGACGCCGCGTTCGACATCCACGGCATCCAGGCGCGGTGGATTCGCGACCTGGGCCGCGAGGAGCTGTTCGCCGCGATGATGGATTTGACCATCGCCGGCCGGGGCACCTTCCACTGGACGGAGGACGCGGACCGCTCCGGCGAGGACTGGGTGCCGTCCGACATGGGCATCCGCGAGCTGCTCTTCGAGTCCCTGCGCTGGGTGGATGAGCAGTCCGACGTGGACAAGGCGCTGCCCATCGACGCGCTCAGCGTGCGCGCGCTGGCGCCGCCGAGCCCGAGCCAGCCGCTGATGCACCGAATCATCCTGGGGCTGTGCACGTCGCCGCAGAACCTGGGGCGGCTGCGCCTGTCCATGGGCGTGTCCCGCTCCTCGGTGACGCGGCGGGTGCACGAGCTGCTGCGGTCGAAGCTGGTGGAGGTGGACGGGGCGCCGCAGGTGGAGGCGGACCCGGTGGCGGAGATGCTGGAGAAGGGCGCGGTGCTGATGCGCGAGGGCCAGTACGACGCCGCGGGCATCGTCTGCGCGTCCCTGCTGGCCAGCGACCCGGCGGACCGGCGCGTGCGCGAGTTCGCCCGGCTGGTGCAGCGCGAGCACGTGGCGGCGCTCTACGCGGACATGCCGCCCCTGATGGTGCCCCTCATGATTCACGACCCGCAGGGACAGGCGCTGCTCAAGCCCGAGGAGCGGCAGATCGCCGGGCTGGTGAATGGCACCTGGGACGTGTCCACGCTGGTGCTGGCCAGTCCGGCCCGGGAGCTGGAGACGCTCAAGACGCTGGCGAAGCTGCAGCGCATGGGGCTGCTGCAGTTCGTCTCCCCGCGCTGAGCGGGGCCGAGGCTACTCCGCGTTGGGCAGGCCCACCGCGTTGAGCCGGATGAAGACCTGCATCATCACGTAGAGGGAGAAGGCGGCGTCATCCACGCGCAGGTGCGGCTGCGTGGCCAGGCCCTGGAGCCGGAGCAGGTCGGCGCCGTCCACGCGGAGCAGGAAGGCCTGCTGTCCCAGGGAACCCTCGCCCGCGAAGGCCAGCGCGCGCCGGATGGCGTCCGTGCAGGCGGTGACGCAGGTGGTGTAGTCCCCCGTCATGAACGCGGCCTCGGCGGCGCGGGCGTGGTCGAACATGTCGCCCGGCGCCAGGGCGCTGGCGGGGCCCAGCAGGGTCGGTCCGGGCT
>NZ_JAAIYB010000081.1 GCF_010894475.1 Myxococcus vastator | reverse complement strand
GGGCAGCGCATGACGGGGGCGCCCGCCTCCGGGGGGGGAGCGTTGGCGACGTCCTGGGTCGCGCGGTCGGTCCAGTCAGCGGTGGGTGGCATGGGAGACCTCGCTGCCTTGCTGCTTCAGCATGCGGAGAATCATCCCGGCCTTCTCCTCGGAGGGAATCGACGCCGAGCGCAGGATGGCGCCGCTCCACGCCATGGCGGGGGTGTCCTCGAAGCCAGGGCCCTTCGCCACGACGAGGTCGGTGAGCAGGGTGATGCTCTTCGCGTCCTGGATGCCGTGGCGCTGGGCGGTGGCGAGCCCCGCTTCGACGAGCGCGAGCGCGGCGGCGGGGCTGAGGGCGCGCATCCGTTCGGGGAAGACGCGGCGCAGGTGCGCGAGCAGCCGCTCCTGGACGCTGGGCTTCGCGGGATTTTCAAAGGCCTGCATCTGGGCGGCGCGGATGGTCAGCGCGCCCTTCCATGGGCCCTTGGGGACGCCGTGGCCGGGGGCGGAGCGGCGGCAGGTGGTGGCCCAGGACGTTGCGTCGTAGCCGGGCGTGGGGGCATCCGCGAGCACCTGGCCGAGCGCGAACAGCACGGCCTGCGGCGTCTCTCCCAGTCCCTGCCGGTGCGCGGTGGAGAGGCCCTCTTGAAGTCTCCGGAGGGCCTCGGATTCGCCCAGGGCGCGGTACTCCCAGGCGTAGTGTTGCTTCAGCGAGGCCAGGGCGTGCCGCAGCAGCGGTGAAGGCGCTGCTCCCGCCACGCGGTTCCAGGAGGACATGGGGGGCAGGTATCGCATGCTTGGCGGGGTCGGCGGGAGGACCTGTTTGGCAGGCCGAGCTCGCCTGACGTGCGGGCGTGCCACCCGATTCACTCAGGCATTCGCCCAGGCGACGACGGCGCGCTCCAGCCGGTTCTCGGCGAGGTCCTCGGGGTGGATGAGCGCGTAGGGCCAGTTCGTTCCCCACTGGAACCCGGAGGCGTTGTCGAAGTCGATGCGCAAGAGCTTGTGCGTACGCCTGCGGGGCGCTGTCTCGCCCGGGAGGCGGTACGAAGGCGTAGGGCGCATCAAGCCCCGCGCTGCGGTGCCCGGACAGGCGATGGGTGCCCGGACTCCGCTCATCCTCCAGGTAGCCTGAAGGCGCCCAGGCGTTCCAGGTGTCACGGAGTTGCGCGTCGCCCGAGGACAGTGGCGCTTCCCACGCGTCACCTCCCGGGAGTGACCAGCCAGCGGAGAACCGCATCCGCGTCTCCCAGCGTCCGACGCAGGGAGGCGGTGAGACAGGGAGGGCGCGCGCTTCGGTGGGCTCGGGATACCAGCGCACACGGAACGAGTTGGCTTAGCAGTCCGGGGCACGAAGGTCGCGGTCGAGCGCGAAGAGACCCCGCCGAGGCAACACGGCAGGAGCCTCACTCAGTTGGGTGAAGTTGAGCTGCCCGAGGAAGTGGAAGCCCTCCCACGTCAAGCCCGCCTCTTCGACGTAGGGGATGCCGCCGAACTTGCTGTCGAGCGTGGGGAGCACGGGCTGCGCGGCCCTGCGGCCCATCAGCCTGTGGAGGAGGGAGGGCCGGAGGGGCGAGCGAGAGACGCGCTCCGAGCGGATGTACAGGCACGGGGAAGGTGCCATTTCGAGGAACCGCTCGATGTCGGACTCTAGTTCCGGTGAGTGCGAGCGGAGCCTCCGCCGGAGGTCCTCGGGGAGTTCGAGCGGAGGTTTCATGACATCGAGCCTACTGAGCCTGCCACCCACGGTATCGAGCGGAGTGAGGGAGAGGCCGGTGACGCGGGGACCTCCGGCCGGTGTCGCGTCGATGTACGTGACGGGGCCACGCCGCCCCGTTGTCGAGGCTCACCTTTCGCGAAGTCGAGGCACAGTCCCCCCGTCCTGAGAGAACAGCCTACGTGTCCTCTCCGCGCCGGGACGGAGGCCACAGCGCACCGAGCATCAGCTCGAAGTCCTCGAACGGCGCGGCCCGGATGATGTCCTCGTCACCATGGACGCCCAGCTCGACCCAGCGGTCATTCATGAGCTCGCTCACGGTGAGCGTGCGCGCATCCAGGTCGATGAACCAGAGATGGCGGATGCCGATGCGCGCGTAGAAGGGGCGCTTGATGCGCTGGTCGTACGCACGCGTGCTGGGGGAGAGAATCTCGCAGGCCCAGTCCGGAGCGAGCGTCCACCGCTTGGTGGGGAACTCGGGGACGCGCTCGCGACGCCACCCGGCCAGGTCCGGAACGAACTCCGGCGAGCCCTCTACCTGGATTCCAGGCTCAGCCAGCAGCCACCAGCCATCACGCCCTCCGCGTCCCCGTTGAAAGGGCCCATCCAGCTCGGCGATGAGCCTGCTCTCCAAATAGGAGTGCCCTGCCATCGGACGCGGATGCGCATAGAGCGTCCCCTCGATGATTTCCCCCACGACCCCCTCCTGAAGCGCGTCGATGTCGGCGAGGGTGGCAGGATGGTCCAGCTTTCGAGCGCCGTAGCCCATGCCGACAGTGTGGGGATAACACCGGACGCTGACAAGCAGCCGCCACCGGTGCCTGCTTCTTCGTCGGAGGACGCTTCATCAGCGGGAGGATGAGGTCCGAGCCGGTGATGCGTTCGGGCAGCGGCACGTCCATGGCGCGCGAGGCCCAGACGATGGGCCTCCCATCCACCACCGACTCCTCGATGGCGAGTAGGCCTATGCGCAGGCGCGCCCCAGCCGGTTCTCGGCGAGGTCCTCGTGTCACGCCTGGGAGCTAGGTTTGACGGGGCGCCTCGCATGGACTCGAGGCCACGGGGGTGCCTATGCGGCTGATTTGGATGTTCTTGCTGCTGCTCATCGGGCCGGCGTGCTCGACGGTGCGTGTGGTTCGGCTGGACACGGGAACCGCGGCGCCCATCGTATACACACCGCGCGGCGTGGAAGGCGCCAGTTCCGTGGAACTCGACAACGAAGCGTTCGAGGCCACCGTGGTGTCCTTGGCGCGGGAGGTGGAGCCTTCGCTGCATCCCCTGCGCGATGCGCGGCGGCGCTTCGGTGTACCGGACAGGAGTGGCGTCTACGCATACGAACGCCGAAGCCAGCGGCTGATTCCCATGGAGGAGCGCGCGGACGGCCCCCGCTTGTTGATGGCTTACGCGGACGAAGAACTGACGCGCGACTACGGCCGATGGTGCGCGCGGAAGCGGCAGCCAGGGGACTGTCTTCGACTGTTGGATGAAGGCCCATTGCTGGCCAGCGATGGGAAGTACACGCTGGCGCTGGCCATCGCCATGGACTCGGTGTGGGAAGAGACGGCCGAGGCGCTGGAGGACATGGCCGACCCGCAGGCGCTGCTGGCGACGGTAAGTGCCTCCGCCAGCATGTACCTGCTCCTCTGGTCGCTACCCGAGCCCGTGAGCAAGGGCGCGGCCGCCACCCTGACGGGCATTGCCATTGCCTACCTGGGCGTGGACACGGTGTGGCGCTTGCTGGATGGGTGGATTGCCCTGGTGCGCCAGGTGGACCAGGCCTCAACCTTCGAGCAGCTCAGCGCGGCGGGAGAGGCCTACGGCGAGGTGCTCGGAGAGAATGCCGCGCGCATCTTCGTCATGCTGGCCACGGCGGCCATCGGGAACACGGCGGGGCTGGCGGCGAAAGCGCCCAGGCTGCCGGGCTCCTCACAGGCGGCGCTGAACGTCGAGGTGCAGGCGGGCTACCGGTACGCGGCGCTCGGGAGCGTGGAGTCGGTGGCGATGACGGCTGAGGGCTTCACCGTCGCGCTGGCACCGCATGCCGTGGCCATGACGGCTGGTGGCACGGACGGCGCGCGCCGCGCGCAGAAGCACCACATCGCCACGAACAAGAACGATGTTTCGAAGGCGCGGGGTGGGCCGTGGACGCCGGAGTTCAGGAGACTCTTCAAGCGGGCCGGCATGGAGCTGAAGGACCCCGAGAACATCATCCAGGTCCAGGGACACAAGGGGCCACATCCACAGGAGTACCATGAGCTGGTATTCGAGCGGCTTCAGGGCGCGACCGCGGGCTGCCGGCAGGTGGCGGCGTGTCGCAAGGCACTGACGACGGAGCTCCAGCGGCTGGCGAGAGAAGCTGTAACGCGCGGATCCGAAATGAACAGACTCCTGACCCGGGGGAAATGAGGCAGAACGTTCGCCATGCCGAGCCGCTACTTCAAGCTGACCGAGGACAGGCACGCGGGAAATTGGGACCTGGGTGACCCCTTGGACGAGCAGGGGCACGAGGTGGAGGACCCGTGGGTGTACGCCGCCGGTCAACCCATCCACAGCCCCAGCGGTCGTCTGACCATCCCCGTCGACGCGCCTGGAAAGCGGTTGGACTTCTGCACGGCGGGCGTTGGCGTGACGCCCGTGGTGCACGTCAAGGTGGCCTCGCTCTTCGCGGAACTGGCCCCAAAAGACGTGCAGCTCATCTCCGTGGACCTTCCGGGACAACCGGACCCGTACCTCATCCTCGTCGCCACCCAGCTCATTCGCTGTATCGACGACCATGCAACCCGGGAGGTGCTGTACTGGAAGCCCGAGGACGAAAGGCCAGAGAAGCTCGGCCAGTATCGCTCCGTGGCGGGCCTGCGCATCGACCCCTCGAAGGTGGGCGGCGCCAAGGTGTTCCGCACCTGGGGCTGGCCCATCGCCCTCATCGTCTCCGAGGACCTCAAGGTCGCCCTGGAGCGGTCCGGCGCCACGGGGATGAAGTTCACCCCCGTGTGACGTGCGTGGCTACTCCGGCTTCTTCGTCCCCGTCCGCTCCCAGAACTCGCGCAGCAGAATCGTGGCGAAGCGGGAGTCATTCAGGATGTACCGCCGCCACAGGCGCTTGGGCTCGTTGACCAGGCGGTACAGCCACTCGAAGCCCGCGCGCGAAATCCACACGGGCGCGCGCTTCGCCGTCCCGGCGATGAAGTCCAGCCCCGCGCCAATGCCAATCGCCGTCGTGGGGCCCAGCTTGGCCGCCACCTGCGAAATCCACACCTCTTGCTTCGGGCTGCCCAGCGCCACCAGCAGCAGGTGCGGGTCCTTCTCGCGAATCTTCGCGACAATCGGGTCGTTCTGCGCGTCGCCGCCGTCCAGGCGCACCATGGGCGAATCCCAGCCCACCACCTCCACGCCGTACTGCTCGCCGACGATGCGGCCCACCTTCTCCGCCACGCCGGGGCCCGCGCCCAGCAGGAACACGCGCCACTTGCGCTCCGCCCCCAGCTTCATCAGCGGGAGGATGAGGTCCGAGCCGGCGATGCGCTCGGGCAGCGGCACGTCCATGGCGCGCGAGGCCCAGACGATGGGCATCCCATCCACCACCGAAATCGCGGCGCGCGAGTACGCCTCGCGGAACTGCACGTTGTCCTCGGCCAGCACCACGTGGTCCACGTTGGCGGTGAACACGTAGCCACCCTGGCGCGAGTCCACCAGCCGGCCAATCTCCGTCACCGCCTCCTCGAAGGTGAGCTGGTCGATGGCGAGCTGGCCGATGTTCAGCCGCGCGCGGCCAGAGGTGAACGGAGTCTTCGGGGACACGGGAGTCGCGGCGGAGCTCATGGCTTCTTCACCGTCAGGTCGAGCACGGTCATGGAATAGGGCGGCAGCCGCTGTGTCAGGGAGCCCGCGGCCTTCGCACCGGGAGTCTGCTCGGTGAACCCCCCCGGTGCGCCCGAGTAGCCCAGCACGCGCACGCTGTCGAGTGTCCCGCAGCCCTTGAGTTGAATCTGCGCCTGGGCGGCCTGGTCCGGGTCGAAGTTGAGCACCACCGCCACCAGCTTGCCGGCTGCCTCGTCGCGCGAGGCGAACACGCTGGTGCCCTCGGCGGCCTTCGCGGGCACCCACCAGTCCTGGAAGCGGCTGCCCTTGCCGTCGAAGTTCCGGAACGCGCGGAACGCCCAGAACACCGGCGAGCCCTCGGTGGGGTACTGCCAGAAGTAGGCGGAGTAGATGTTCTCCTGCGCGAAGCGGCCCAGCGCCTCGGCCTGGGCCAGGCCGCCGCTCATGTGCCGGAAGGCGCCGAAGTTGTACTCACCAATGGAGATGCGCAGACCCGGATAGTTGTCCGCAATCCACTCCTTCATGCGCGGGATGAGGCGCACGGGCTCGCCAATCCAGGACTCGTCCTTGTACGTGGGGTCCCACAGCCCGCGCGTGGAGCGGATGCGGCGCGCGTTGGTGGCCGGGTCCGTGTTGCCCTCCAGGCCGACGCCGACGTTCGTCTGGGGATAGAAGTGCAGGTCCACGATGTCGAGCAGCCGCACGCCCGTCTTCTTCTCGTGCTCGCGCAGCTGCCGCAGGTACCAGGGCAGCAGGGGGACGTTGCCGTGCGCGCGCCGGTCGGAGTGCGGCATCTTCCCCGGCGCGAAGTCCACCGCGGACCACAGGTAGTTCGTCCAGCCCCACTCGGCCGGGCCCGCGATGAGGCCCTCCGGGTCTTCCTTCCGCACCACCGTGCCGTAGGCAATCGTGCGCTCCAGCAGCCCGTCATACGACAGGGGCTCCGGGTGCACGTCGCGGTGCGTGGAGTTCCAGAGCATGGGCTCGTTGTCCAGGATGTACGTCTGGACGCTGCGCTGGCCCCGCGCCTGGTCCTTCTTCCGGATGGCGCGGATCCACTCGGCGATGAACTCCGGAGGCGCCTCGGTGCTGGTGAGCGTCGGCGCGCCGGGCTTCAGCGGCGTGCCATCCCGGGCCAGGCCGTTGCCCGAGCCGTTGTCCTCCTGCTGCTGCGGGCCGAAGCGCGTCACCGGGAAGCCCACCGACTTCGTGTCCTTGGCCACCCAGCCCAGGATGGGCACCGTCAGCGCGGACGTCATGCCGTGCTTGCGGTTGGACTCCAGGAAGTCGTCGTAGCTCAGGCCGATGTCGACGTTCTGGTAGAACCAGTCGTTCGCGGTGTTCCACGCGCCGCCCAGCTTCCAGTTGTAGCGGGACGTGGGGTTGCCGCCCCAGCGGCGCGTGGTGGCGCCGACCTCGTACTGGTGCGTGTCGCGCTTCTCCGTCAACCCGTCGAAGGCGATGCCGTAGATGAGCGGGCTGATGCGGTGGCTCGGCGCGGTGCAGTCGATGGTCATCGGCGCCTCGCGGCCACTGCCCTGGCCCGTGCGTCCGCCCCCCGCGGCCAGCGCGGCGGCCAGGTCGGGCGGCAGCGGCACCAGCGCCACCTTGTCGAACAGCACCCACTCCCGGCCCACGCTCTTGGACGCGCGCAGCACCACGCGGTCGAAGGGCTGGCCGCTCGGGTTGAGCTGCTCCATGGGGATGACGATTTCAGACCACTCGCCGTCCTTGCGGACCTGGAGCTCGGGGATGATGGGGACGCGCGGGAAGCTGGCGGCGCCCGGGGCGTCCAGGCGGACCTCCAGGAACTCGCCGAAGGACTCTGGCGCGCTGAATCGGAACGTCAGCGCGCCGAAGGTGCCCTCCAGCTTGGGCCGGTAGAGAATCCACCCGGCGTAGTTGAACAGGCGCATGCGCGCCGGCGCGCCCTTGGGCAGCTCGCGCTGCGCCCAGCCGAGGTCCTTCCAGTCGGGGGACAAGCCGCCGTCGTACAGCATCACCGGCGGGGTCTTCTCTGTGCCCGGCGTCGCGGCCGTCGTGCCGCGCGTCTCCGCTGCGTTGCTCGCTCCTGCCGTACCCGGCGCTTCCGCGCCGACAGCCCACGCGACAGTGACAGTGCCACCGGCCAGCAGCGCACCCGATAGGACAGCGGCGCCAGCCTTCGTCCGCGAACGCATCATTCGGTCCTCCATGGGCGCGTTGTCTCCACAGCGCCTGAGCGCGACTCCATCCGCAACGGAGCGCAGTGATCTCCACGGCCGCGCCTGCCACACCGAGCTAAGCCCGTGGACATGGTTTCTGTCCACGTCGTTACCAGCGCAGGCAGTAGCACCCGCACGAGGGCCACCGCAGTAATGGTGACTGCAGCTCCTACTTCCTCAGATATTCGCGGACTCTTGACTCGCTCACACGAAGCGCCTTGGCGATGCGGGCAATCGAGTTACCCTCCTTGTGCATCTCCTGCGCGCGCGCGGCACGGTCGTTCGTCTCGGGCTTCACAATATCGCTCCACTCACCCGTCGCGCTGTTCCAGTTCTTGCCTGGCATCTCTATCCTTCACTCCGACGTGGCTTGGTACAGGGATGGACAATATTCATGTTCAGGGCTTATGAACCGCGAAAAAAGAAAATTTCACTTTGGACGCAAGGTGTAATTCCACTCGCCATGGAAGTTTGAGCGCTCGATGTGGAGGTCGGCCATTTGCTCGCGCGTGACGTCGAGACCAAGCGGGTATTCGCGCTGGACCAGCGCGGCGCGTACCTTGAGGCCCTGACGAGTGGTAGTGGAGGCGATGAGATTGACGACAACCTCGTAGCTGACTGTTGCTGAGCACGGTGGATGAGGGAGACCGGCCCGTTCTCGGACCGACTGGATGATGGAATCCCAAGTGGAGGCTTCGAAAATGCCATCATGGAGCCGGACCACCAGAGGTCACGCTTGTGATGGGACCCAACTCCTTGACGCGACAGCAGTTTCCGCGAGAAGCGGAACTGATTGCTTCCATCCTGCGGTTCTCCGGTCGAGTCAGGGCTGCCCGAAGGGCACCGCGGAGGCGGCCAAGGCCTTGACGCGACTGGGGAGCCGTAGTTCCGAGGCTATCAACCAGGCGGTTCACCCGAACATCAACCAACGTGCGCGGCAACACTGATGAGGGGCCGGCCACGCCAGTTCTCGGCGATGTGACAAAACATCCGATGCTCAATCTTGTTCCACTTGCTGGTGCCCGGCGGGAAATGACAAACGGAGATGACGAGCCCCGTGTCATTGGCGATCTTTTGTAGTTCCATTTTCCACACGCGAGAGCGGTAGCCGTTGCTCCCTCCTCCGTCTGCCGTTACCAGCAACTCCTTGGTGTCCGGGTAGCGACGCCTCCCCATCCGCCTCCACCAAGCGCGTATGGAAGCCACGGCAAATGCGGGAGTGTCGTGGTCCATCCCGACATTCACTCAGCCGGAGTTGGCGCCCAGGTCATAGACTCCGTAGGGAATGGCTTTCCCCTCCGCATCATCAATGAAGTCGTACACCCGCACGCCCTGAGGCGTCGTCGTCGGCTGCCACTCCCTCCCTCCCTGTCGAAAGAGGCCCACCAGTTCCTTTTTCTTGGTGTCCACCGAGATGACCGGCTGCCCGCATGACTGGAAGCGCTCCACCTCCTCGCTGATGTATGCAAACTGCGCGTCCCTGTCCGGCTGTTGCCCACCCTCATGTACCTTGCGGTTGGGTTGCAGGGAGTAGCCCATGCCGTGCAGAAGCGCCGACACCGTGCGAGGACTCACCGGGTGCCCGCGGGCGCAGAGTTCCTCGGCAAGCCGATAGGTGGACTTGCACGTCCAGCGGAGTGGAGAGGTCGGGCTGCCTCGCGTCGAGGGGGCAACGAGCCTTTGCAGGTCCTTCGTGAGACCTCTGTCCAGCTTCGTCAGGGGCTTCCTGCCACCGCCAAGGCGCCGCTGACGCTTTGGCGCCAACTCACTCCAGGCCTCCACTTCGCGTATCCCCTTGCGGATGGTGGGCAGCGAGAAGCCCGTCGCTCGCGAAACACACGCGGGTCCGCCTCGCCCGAGTGCACGGGTTTCCGTGGCCGCCCACCTGCGCCGGACCGCTTCGCTCAGTCCTGCTTCCAGCGCCCGGTACTTCGCCCGGATGACAGCTTCTGTATCCATGCCTGCAGTTATGAGGACGGTTCCAGGTGCCCGCAAACTGAAACTTTATTCCTGCGCGGCTCCTTAGCGCCTTCGCGTACACCGTCCCGATCGGCGTCGAACACGAAGGAACCAAGTCAGCGCGCCGGACGCGCTCGACACAGTCCCACCAGGTCACACGTGCCGCACGCGTGCTCATGCCACTTGGGGAGGCGCGGCAGGTCGTTCTTGCGTAGACGCTCCCCTGCGTCGCGGATCTTGTCGCGCACGCCGGTGAGGAGCGGATCGTTTACGGGCTCCCGCTTGGTTTGACCCTTCTCGTCGAGGTTGAGCACCTCGATGAGGTCGGCGGACTTGCCGGTCAGCTCCTCGTAGCCGACTGCGTAAACGTGCAGTTGGTCGCGGGTGACATCCTCGGCCTGCGCGCGCTCGCTGGACTTGAAGTCGACGATGGCGACCTCTCCTGTGTCGAGGCGCCGGACGAGATCGATGCGGCCGTCGACCGTGATGCCGGGGGCGACGTGGACTTGGATCTGTTTCTCGGAGAACTCGGTGTTGGCGATCTGCTTTCCGTGCGTGTCGAAGTAGCGCTCGATGGCCTTGATACCGGCCGCGCGGAGCTTCTCGCGGAGGGCGTCGTACGCGAAGGGCGCGTTGAGGTGTCGGTCGATGAGCGCGGGGGCGAGATCCTTGGTGACGAAGTCGCCGTCGAGCGCGCGCTTGTGGACCTCGGCGAGGGCGTCGTGCAGGGCCTTGCCGTAGCCGAGCGCCTCGTGGATGGGCGCGTTGAAGCCGTAAAGGAAACGGAGCTTGAACTGGTAGCTGCACTCGAAGAGGTACTTCAGCTCGGAGAACGAGAGCGTGACCCGCGGCGTCCCCTGGAGGGGCTGCGGTGGGAGGCGCTCGCCCGGGATGGGGGCCGGCGTGGTCGACACCCACTGCTGCTTCGCGATGTGCTCGAAGAATTCGGAGCGGTTCCTCTGCTGCTGGTTGTCCGCGAGCGGAGCAAAGCTCGCGTAGAGATACTTCTGGGCGCGCGTGACGGCGACGTAGAGGAGGCGCGTCTCGTCTTCGACCGTGCCCCGGTACCGGGCCGGGTCGTCGAGCGCGTCGTCCGGGATCACGTGCTGGAGTTGGACCCCGCCCATGACGCGCGACGGGAAACGGTTCCTGCGGAGTGCCGGTAGGAACACGGCCGGCCACTGCAACCCCTTGGACTGGTGCACGGTCGCGATCGTGACGGCGTCGGGGGAGGCGTAACCGACGTCGGCGTCCGCGTCGGCGTACTGCCCCGGCGCTTGGTGCTCGAGCCACTTGGCGAATCCTTCGTACTTCGCCTTGGGCTGGGTGATGAAGTGGATCTGCTCGTAGTCCGAGATAACCTGGCTGAACTTTCCGAGTTGGTAGAAGACGAGCTCGGCGCGGCTCGCGTCGCCGGGCACGGTGTCCTCGCGCAGCCCGAGCGCCTCGAGAAAGTCGAGGTAGACGCGCTGAATGTTGAAGACGGAGTGCGTCTTTGTCTTCTCGAAGTCGCGCCCCTTCTCCAACACGGCGAGCGCCTTCTTCCAGTCGCCGGCTGGCGGGATGAGGTCTGCGTCCGTCCACTGCGCCTTCAGGTTCTCGACCGTGATCTCCGCCACCATGAACCGGAAGATACCGACGACGGCCTTGATCTCGGGGCTCTCGAAGAGCTGGTTGAGCCCCTTCACGAGGAAGGGGATGTTGCGGCTTCGCAGCTCTGCCACGAGCGGCGCCGAGTCCTTCGCGACGGAACGGAACAGCACGGCGCAGTCCGACCACGACAGCCCTCGGGCCGGCGCGTCCGGGCGGCTCTGGAACGGGACGCCGCGGAGGTGCTCGATGCGGTCCGCGATCCACCGGGCCTCCGCCTGCGGGTCGTCGAACGTCACGGCGAGGAGGTCCCCGCGCTTCCACTCCTGATGGCCGGCGGCGACCATCTTCTTGGGCAGGCGCTGGCCTGCGGGGATGCGCTCGGCGACGGACCGGCCGAGCTCTACGACTCCCTTACTGGAGCGGAAGTTGTCGTCGAGCGTGACCTGCTTCACGCCCGAGCGACGCGTGGCGAAACTGATGATGTTGGACACCTGGCTGCCGCGCCACTGGTAGATGGTCTGGTCGTCGTCGCCCACGACGCAGAGGTTGGCGCCGAACCGGACGAGCCCGCGCACGAGACGCTCCTGCAAGGCGTTCACGTCCTGGTACTCGTCGACGACGACGTACTTGATGTCGTTCTGCACGTGGTCCTGCACGCGCACGAAGTCCTGGTCCTCGAGTGGGTCGCCCTCGAGGTAGTCGACCGCGCTGCGTATGATCTGGGTGTAGTCAAAGTGGGACTTCGTGCGAAGCAGCTCGCCATACTTCACGAATGACTCGAGCACGCCGGCAGGCACAAGCTCGAGGTCGATGTTGTCTTCGCGCAGGACGCTCACGACTTGGAGGTAGAGCCGCGTGTTGATGTACCTGCGCAGTACGCCGCTCGCGGCGGTCGTCGGGCAACTGGTGAGACCCGACGCCTTGCTGAACTTGTCGACGAAGAGCTGCGCGGTGATGTCGCTCAGCACGGAGAACTTGAACTTCTCCGGCACGAGCCGCTGCAGCAGATCGAGGCAGTAGCCGTGCATGGTGCCGATGTACATCTCGGCGAGGCCGTGCACGGTGCCGAGTTCCTTCTCCACTAGGGTGAGCACGCGCTCCTTCAGCTCGGCGGCGGCCTTCTCGGTGAACGTGAACGCCACGACGTTCCTCGGCTTGACGTCGGGGAGCGCGAGGATCCTGGCGATGCGCTGGGAGATGACCTGCGTCTTGCCCGAGCCGGCGCACGCGACGATCTGAAGCGGCCGGTCGAGGCACGCGACTGCCTCCTTCTGCGCCTGGGTGTACGTGGTCATGACCTGCACGGTACAACTTCCCAAGCGCAAGCGAAATCACGTACAACTGCCCCGTGTCTCTGCTAAACGATCTCTTGCGGGAGCTACGAACGAGGGAGCCCGCGCTCGCGCGCGACCTCGAGCGCGAGGTGAGCGCGCTCGCCGACCGCCGCGCGTTCGGGCTGAACTTCGAGCGCCACCTCCCGGAGGTTGTCGAGCTGCCCGGGCGCAAGGTGCGCAAGGGCGACAAGGTCCGGGTGCTGCCTCCGCGCGGCAAGGCGACGAAGAGGCCGGACGGCCGGCTGTGGCGCGTCGTCGGGATGGACCGCTCCGCGCGCACCGCAAAGCTCGAGCTGCTCGACCCGGCGGCGTCTGGCGAAACTCCCCGCGAGGAGCTCACCGCACCTCTCGACGATCTCGTCGTGGTCGCGCAGTCGCGCGACCCGATCTACCCCGGCCTCGTCTCGACGGGGAAAGTCGAGCGCGGCGGCGACAAGCCGTTCCACACGGTGATCAACGCCGAAAACCTGCACGCGCTCGAGACGCTGCTGTTCACGCACCGAGGCAAGGTCGACTGCATCTACATCGACCCGCCGTACAACACGGGCGCGAAGGACTGGAAGTACAACAACGACTACGTCGAGGGCGACGACCTGTACCGCCACTCGAAGTGGCTGGCGTTCATGGAGCGGCGGCTGCTGCTCGCGAAGGAGCTGCTGAACCCGGACGACTCGGCGCTGGTCGTGACGATCGACGAGAAGGAGTACCTGCGGTTGGGGCTGCTGCTGGAGCAGACCTTCCCCGAAGGGCAGATCGAGATGGTCACCTCGGTAATCAGCTCCAAGGGAGTCGCGCGTTTCGGGCGGTTCTCACGCGTCGAAGAGTACGTCTTCACCGTTCGGCTGGGCGCTCAGGAGGTCTCGTTGGCAGAGACCAACATGCTTGACGAATCGAGATCCGCCACGGCGAAGGTGGGGAAGCCCGTGGATTGGCTCGGCCTCCGGAGGCGTGAGCCGACCGCGCGGCGCGGCGCGCGCCCGAAGCAGTTCTATCCCGTCTTCGTGAACACGGAGACGGGCTACGTTCACTCGATCGGCGACGAGATCTCGGGCGGGGTGGATCGGCTAAAGGTTGCCGCACCCAAGGGCACATTTGCGGTGTGGCCGCTCCTCCCCGACGGCACCGAGGGGCTGTGGGGCATCACACCGGATACCGCTCGCGCCTACCTAGATGGTGGCTATTTCCGAGCGCGGAACTACAAGCCCGAATCCAAGTACGTCGCCATCCAGTACCTTCCAAGCGGCACTGTGGCAGCCATCAAGTCGGGCGACATCGAGGTGACTGGCCGAGATGATGACGGTGCAGTGATCGCAGCCTACAAGTCCGCGAAGGGAGTCATCCCCAAGCGCGTCTGGAACATGGCCTCGCACAACGCGGAGACAGGCGGCACCAACGTGTTGTCGAAGCTGCTTCCCGGGAGGCGCTTCCCGTTCCCGAAGTCCCTCTTCGCCGTCGAGGACGCCCTCCGCTTCTTCGTCGCTGACAAGCTGAACGCCACCGTCATCGACTTCTTCGCGGGCTCGGGCACCACGCTGCACGCCGTGATGCGCCTCAACAAGCAGGACAACGGCCGCCGGCGCGCCATCGTCGTCACCAACAACGAGGTCGGCGCCGACGAGCAGAAGGCCCTCCGCGACAAGGGCCTGCGCCCCGCCGACCCGGAGTGGGAAGAGCTCGGCATCTGCGACTTCATCACCAAGCCCCGCATCAAGGCCGCCATCACCGGCAAGACACCCGACGGCGAGCCCATCAAGGGCGACTACAAGTTCACCGACGAGTTCCCCATGGCCGACGGTTTCCAGGAGAACGCCGAGTTCTTCACCCTCACCTACGAGGCGCCGCTCCGCGTCGCCTCCCACCGCGAGTTCTCCAAGATCGCCCCGCTCCTCTGGATGCGCGCCGGCTCGCGCGGCCGCCGCATCGACGACATCTCGAGCGGGTGGGCCGTCGCCGACACGTACGGCGTCCTCGCTGACCTCGACAAGGCGTCCGACTTCTTCGACGCCACCACGCGCGTCGAAGGGGTCGAGGTCGTCTACATCGTCACCGACGAGGACCGCCTCTTCGAGTCGCTCGCGCAGCAGTTGCCCGACCACATCGAGCCCGTGCGCCTCTACGAGTCGTACCTCCGCAACTTCGAGATCGAGTCCGGCCGAGGTGCGCTGTGAAGTTCACCCTCAAGGACTACCAAGCCGACGCCGTTGAGGACGTCCTCGCCAACCTCAAGCGCGCTCGCGACGCGTTCAAGAGCAATGGTGAGCGGTCGTCCTTCTCGCTCGCCGCAACCACCGGAGCCGGCAAGACCGTGATGGCGGCGGCCGCCATCGAGGCGCTCTTCTGGGGCAACGACACCTTCGACTTCGAGCCCGACCCGGGTGCCGTCGTGCTCTGGTTCTCGGACGACCCGAGCCTGAACCTGCAGACCTTCACGCGACTGCTCCAAGCGTCCGAGAAGTTCACGTACTCGAACCTCAAGCCGATCGAGCCGCCGTTCTCTGCGCCGCGGCTCGAGCCGGGCAAGGTGTACTTCCTGAACACGCAGAAGCTCGGCACCAAGTCACTGCTCACGCGCGGTCACGTCGAAAGCGGCGAGGGGCAGGAGAGCCTGCCGGGGCTCAGCCCCGCCGCACCCGACATGCAGGGCTGGACGCTGTGGCAGACGCTCGCCAACACGATCGAGGCGCCCGACCTCACGCTCTACCTCGTGCTCGACGAGGCCCATCGCGGCTTCAGCGCCAAGACCACGGCGGAGAAGCCGACCATCGTGCGCAAGCTCGTCAACGGCACGACAGCGCGCCCCGCGATCCCGATCGTGTGGGGCATCTCGGCGACGCCGAAGCACTTCCAGGACGCCATGCAGCAAGCGGAGGCGACCGGAGGGCGGCGTGCACTGCCGGACGTGCGCGTCGACTCGATCCGCGTCCAGGAGTCGGGCCTCGTGAAGGACACGCTCGTCCTCGACATCCCGGACGAGGCTGGCAACTTCGACTCCGTCCTCGTGCGGCGCGCCGCTCGCAAGCTGAAGGACTCGACCGAGCGCTGGGCGAAGTACGCCGCGTCGCAGGGGCTCAAGGAGAGTGTCCAGCCGCTCCTCATCCTGCAGACCCCGAACACGCCCAACCCCGACGAGATCGGCGTCGCGCTCGACACCATCGTTTCCGAGTACCCGGAGCTGAAGTCGGCGTCAGTTCGGCACGTCCTCGGCGACCACTCCACGCAGGACTTCGGCGCGTGGAAGGTCGACTGGATCGAGCCCCAGCGCGTGCAGGAGGCGAGTCACGTGCGCGTGCTCGTTGCGAAGGACGCCATCTCGACCGGCTGGGACTGCCCGCGCGCCGAGGTGCTCGTCTCCTTCCGGCGCGCGACGGACAACACGCACATCACGCAGCTCCTCGGCCGCATGGTGCGCAACCCGCTCGCCCGACGCATCCCCGGCGACGAGCGACTCAACGCCGTCGACTGCATCCTCCCCTTCTTCGACCGCACCACGGCCGTGAAGGTCGTCCGCTTCCTCACGGGTGAGCTCGACGAGATGCCCGGCGGCGAGAAGAAGGTCGTCCTCGACGGGCGCGAGCTTCTTCCTAACCCGAACGTGCCCGACGAGGTTCGCCAGCTCTGGTCTACTCTGCCGACGCAAACGATCCCGCAGCGCGGCGCCCGACCCGTGAAGCGGCTCGTCACGCTGGCGCAGGCGCTCTCGGCGGACGACGTGGCGCCCGGCGCGCTCGCCGCCATCGAGAAGGAGCTGCACCTCGTCCTCGACACGTACGCCATGCGCTACCAGGGCAAACTCGACGCCGCCGTCAAGGAGGTGTGGGACGTCCACGTGAAACAGATCGAGGGACGCTTCGGCAAGAAGGGGCTCACCTACGCCGAGTTCGTCGAGCGCGCCGACGATCGCGCCATCCGCATTGGCCTCCTCGTCGCCAAGAAAGCGTTCGGCGCCGACATCGTCGACTCGTACGTCAACCACGTCGCGGGCCCCGACAACGACGAGGCCGATGACGACGGCCTCCGCGAGGCGTACGTCCGCGCCGCCGCGCTCGCCACCGTCAAGGAGGTGCGCGACAAGGTCGACGTCGAGGCGCTCGAGATCACCGAGCGCCTCTTCGGCCAGCACCGGGTCACGCTCAAGCGCCTCACCGACGAGCGCCAGCAGGAGTACGAGAACGTCCGCGCCATGGCCACCGACCCGCAGCGCGGCGAGCTGCGACCGCCGCGCACGCGCATCGAGGACTTCGCCGACCGAAGCGGCGACGACGTGGTCGCCGCGCCCGTCGTGCCGCTCCACCTCATGTCCGACGAGGCCGGCAACTTCCCCCTCACGTCCCTCAACAACTGGGAGCGAGAGGTCGTGCTCGCCGAGCTCAAGCGCTCCGACGTCCGGGGCTGGTACCGCAACCCCTCACGCGCCGCCGTCGACTCGCTGGGCGTCGCCTACCGCGACGAGACCACCGGCAACTGGCGATCCATGCATCCGGACTTGATCTTCTTCAACGAGATCGGGGGGAGGATCGTCGCTTCCATCCTCGATCCCCACGGCCACCACCTCGAGGACGCCTCCATGAAACTCAAGGCGCTCGCCGCCTTCGCGAAGGAGTACGGTGACGCCTTCCACCGCATCGAGGCGATGTCGAAGGTGGACAACGTCATGCGCGTGCTGGACATGAAACGCGAAGCCGTGCGTGAGGCGGTGCTCCACCGCGGGGAGAAGGCGGTGGACCTGTACCGGTCGGAGCTGGGCGTGGACTACCAGCCGGGGGAGTAACGTGGCCCAACTACCCCCACGCCGCTCGTCCCGGTGTGCGCCACCGCCCGGAGGGTCCGCTCAGCCATCGGCTCGGCGCCGTTCGCGGGATTTCGCCTCGCAGCACTGGTCGACGTAGAATGCTCGCCTCGGTTCGGCCGGCAAGCTGAACGTACGGACAGGTGAGAAGCTCGTCCCCGTGATCAAGGTTGACTAAGCTTTGCCTCTAGGCATCGCCGCTGGCGAAGACGACGAGGTGCTGACGATCAAGGCGGCCGCCAAGGTGCTCGACGTCAGCGAGGCGATGCTTCGTCGGTGGGACAAGGCTGGGAAACTCCGGGCGAAACGTCATCCGATGAACGGATACACGAGCCTTTGCAGGTCCGTCGTGAGACCTCTGTCCAGCTTCGTCAGGGGCTTCCTGCCACCGCCAAGGCGCCGCTGACGCTTTGGCGCCAACTCACTCCAGGCCTCCACTTCGCGTATCCCCTTGCGGATGGTGGGCAGCGAGAAGCCCGTCGCTCGCGAAACACACGGGGGTCCGCCTCGCCCGAGTGCACGGGCTTCCGTGGCCGCCCACCTGCGCCGGACCGCTTCGCTCAGTCCTGCGTCCAGCGCCTGGTACTTCGCCCGGATGACAGGACAGCTTCTGTATCCATGCCTGCAGTTATGAGGACGGTTCCAGGTGCCCGCAAACTGAAACTTTATTCCTGCGCGGCTCCTTAGAGCGCGACGTCGTCCGAGTCCTTGCGCGGGAAGATGCGGGCGGGAATCCCCACGGCCACGCTGTCCGGCGGCACGTCCTGGAGCACCACCGCGTTGGCGCCGATGCGCGAGCGCGCGCCGATGCGCACCGGCCCCAGGATGCGGGCCCCCGCGCCAATCCAGACGTCATCCTCGATGACGGGATAGCCGTTGTCCTTCGCGGTGCCCACGGTGTTGTTCCCGTAGAAGCGCACGCGGTCGCCGATGCGCGCGTCCCCGCCGATGACGACGCCCAGGCTGTGCACGAAGTACACGCCCTTGCCGAGCGTGACGTCCTTCCCAATCTCAATCCCCATCACCGCCGTCTGCGCCACGCGCAGCACGTGGTTCAGCAGGGGGATGCGGTAGGTCAGCGCGGCCTCGCGGGCGCGGTTGAGCGCGGTAATGCGGTACGAGTCACTGGTCAGCACCACCTTGGCAATGGACTTCGCGTCCGAGCTGCCATTGGCGGCCTTCGCCAGCTCCAGCGCATCCGTGACGAGCGAGCCAATCATCGATTCCCTGGCCTTCAGCATGGTGTGTGACTACTCCCCCCGGCCTTGCAGGTAGCGAGCGACCTCGCGGGCGATGCCCGTCCAGCCGCCGGCCTCGCCGCGCGCGCCGCGCAGATACTCCATGCCGTACACCACGGAGGTGCCGGCGAAGGCGGCCTTCTCCAGGCCCAGCTTGTCCGCGGCGTTGGCGGCGTGCATCACCGCGCGCGTCAGCACGCGCGACGCGTCCGGCGCCACCAGCGTGGCCGCCAGCAGCGGGCGGGTGAGGGGGTTGGTCTGGAACAGCAGCCGCCACGGATTGACGTCGCGCACGTCCGGGTGCTTCCGGGCCACCTGCGTGTCGAACATGCCGTAGCGGTGCGCGCGCTTCAGCCAGCGCTCGAAGGAGAGGTGGTCACTGCCGTGCCGCACGTACGCGTCGCGCGCGAAGACGAAGGCGCAGCCGGCCTTCTCCAGCCGCACGCCCAGCTCCACGTCCTCCGACTGGCCCAACGACTTGTCGAAGCCGCCCACGCCCACGTAGTCCGCGCGGGGGAAGGACACGTTGCCGGTGAACAGGTGGACGCCGCGGGCCCGGGCGCCGGGGGTGGAGAGCTCCTCCGCCATGCGGTTGTTGAGGTACGCGTACCAGCGCTCGAACAGCGGCATGTCGCCAATGGAAGGGTCCGGCCGGATGCGGCCCAGCACCACGGTGCGCGAGCCCTCCGGATGGTGCGCCAGGTGCCGCTCCAGGAAGTCCGGGGCCACCTGCATGTCGTCATCCGTGACGAGCACCACTTCGCCCCGGGCGGCCATGACGCCCCGGTGCCGGGCGGCGGCGGCGCCCGCGTTCTGCTGCACCTCCACGCGCAGGGTGTAGGGCAGGGCCAGGGCTCGCAGTGGCTCGCGGGTGGGCTCCTTGGAGCCGTCGTCCACCACGACGACTTCGAACTGCTCGGGCGGCAGCGTCTGCCCGGCCAATTGCCACAGCAGCCGGGTAATGAGGGGCAGCCGGTTGTACGTGGCGATGACGACGCTGAGCCGGGGCGCGGAGGTGGAGCTCATGCCTTCTTCTTCTGGGACGCCGCCCGGCGCTGCTTCTTCGTCAGCCGGGGAAAGGTGACGCTGCCGAGGAAGCGCTCGCGGCCCACGAACTCCAGGGTCTTGTTCGCGGCGCTGAAGTCCGTCTCGCCCAGGGTGACGCAGAGGAGGCAGCCGTCCGCGGCCAGCGCCAGGGGCAGGCTGGCCGGACGGGTCATCAGCGAGTCGATGACGGCCACGACGCGCTCACCCCGGGACACGCGCTCGCGCAGCTCCAGCACCTTCTGCGCGGCGGCGGTGGGCGACAGGCCGGTGGCGTCCTCCAGGTGGATTTTCTGCGTGTAGGCGTAGGGCGCGCCCGCCTCCAGCACGGCCGTGGCGGCCTCGAGCCCCGGGGCGCCCGGGTGGGCAGGCACCACCGTGAGGAAGGTCCACGCGTGGCGCTCCAGGGCGAACCACAGCCGTTGCAGCGCCGGGGATGGAATGGCGCTGTCGGTCGAGGTGGCGTCGGCGGGAGGTGCGCTGGAATCGGCGGCCATGGGGAGGGGCTCGGTATAGCGCAACGCGTGGCGGCGGCCCAACGGCCTCTCCGGGCAGTCCGGGGCGCGGTGGCCCGCCTGGCTGCCAGGGTGCGCCGCCGTGACAGACGGAGGCCACGGCCTCCCGTGCCGGGCGTCGCGTGGCGCGCGCCTCGGGCGACCCGGCGGGGCCCGCGAAGCCCCTCCCACCGCGCGCGGGAAGGCCGCGTGACAGGCTGGGTACACCCCCACCCACGCCGTGTCGGGGGCGGGCAGGCGTGTTATGCCATCCGCTGTGCAGAAGATTGGCTATTTGATTCCCGAGTTCCCTGGACAGACGCACATCTTCTTCTGGCGCGAGCTGCAGGCGCTGCCGGGGAAGGGCGTGACGCCGGAGCTGGTGTCCACGCGTCCGCCGCCCGCGCGCATCATCTCGCACAGCTGGGCGCGCGAGGCCATGTCGCGCACGGAGTACCTGGCGCCGCCGGGGCCCCTGGGCGTCGCCAAGGCCGCCGCGGAGGTGGCCCGCGCCATGCCCACGGGCTGGGCCCGGTGCCTGGCCTCCATCGCCCGGGCGGAGGGGCTGGACGCGAAGGGCCGCGCGCAGCTGCTGGCCTTCGCCGTCATGGGCGGCCGGCTGGCGTCGCTGGCGCGGGAGCGGGGCTGGACGCACGTCCACGTCCATTCGTGCGCCAACGCCGCGCACGTGGCGCTCTTCGCGCACCTCCTGTCGGGGCTGCCCTACAGCCTGACGCTGCACGGGCCGCTGGACGACTACGGCCCCAACCAGCGCGAGAAGTGGCGCCACGCGCAATTCGCCTTCGTGATTACGAAGAAGCTGCTCCAGGAAGTGAATGACGAACTGGCGGGCGCCCTGCCGTCGCGCATCGAGCTGGCGCCCATGGGCGTGGAGCTGAGCAAGTTCAACCGCTCCGTGCCCTACTCGGCGTGGACGGGGGAAGGCCCGCTGCGCATCTTCTCCTGCGGACGCCTCAACCCCTGCAAGGGCCACGCGGACCTCATCGACGCGGTGGGCATGTTGCGCGCGAAGGGGCTGGACGCGCGGCTGTCCATCGCGGGCGAGGACGAGGCCGGCGGCACCACGTACCGCAAGGTGCTGGAGGCCCGAATCCAGGAGGCGGGCCTGGGCGACGCGGTGACGCTGCTGGGCGCGGTGAGCGAGGACACGGTGCGCGGTGAAATCGAGCGCGCGCACCTCTTCGCGCTGGCCAGCCTCCAGGAGCCGCTGGGCGTGGCCATCATGGAGGCCATGGCCATGCGCGTGCCCGTGGTGGTGACGGGCGCGGGCGGCGTGCCGGAGCTGGTGGATGACGGCGTGGACGGAATCCTGGTGCCCCCACAGCAGCCCCGCGTCCTGGCGGACAAGCTGGAGGCCGTGGCGCGCGACGCCCAGGAGGCCCACCGGCTGGGAGAGGCGGGCCGCCGCAAGGTGGAGACGACGTTCAGCAGCGAGCGCAGCGCGGACATGCTCGCGCGGATGCTCCAGCGGGCGGTGGTGTAGCGGGCCCCACGGTAGGGCCTCCCGCTCGCGCGGGAAGGTGTTGTCGGGCCGTCACTGGCCCGGCGCGGGCCTTGGGGCGGACTGGTGGGCGCTCCAGGACGGCACCATGATGGGGCCATCCTGACCGGGGGCCGCTGAGGCCGCCCGCCTGCCAGCGCCCCACGGCACGGCCGCCCGGAACCGTTGCCAAATCGTCGGAGGTGCATTACCGGCTGGGGTCATGCTCGAAGGGAGGCGTCGCGGGTGACCATGCCCGAGCAACCCACGTTCCATGCGCCCACCCGGCTGGAGCCGCTCGCCACGAGCGTCTTGCTGGTGGACGACAACGCGGCCAACCTGCTCGCGCTGGAGGCCGTCCTGGAGCCGCTGGGCCAGCGGCTGGTGAGGGCGTCCTCCGGTCCGGAGGCCCTGCGGTGGCTGCTGCGGGAGGAGTTCGCCGTCATCCTGCTGGACGTGCAGATGCCCGGCGTGGACGGCTTCGAGACGGCCCGCCTCATCCGCCAGCGCCAGCGCACCCGCTACACGCCCATCATCTTCCTCACCGCGCACAGCCGCGACGAGGCCCACCTGGTGCATGGCTACACGGTGGGCGCGGCGGACTACGTGGTGAAGCCCTTCCACCCGGACGTGCTGCGCTGGAAGGTGGAGGCCTTCGTCGGGCTGTACCTTCATCAGAAGCGGCTCCAGCGGCACGAGTCCGCGCTGTGGGAGCACGAGCGCCGGATGCTGGAGCAGCAGGGCGAGCTGCGCTTCAGACGGCTGGTGGACACCATGCCCCAGTTCGTCTGGGAGTTGCTGCTGGACGGCACCATCGGCTACGCCAACCGGGGCTGGCTGGACTACGCGGGGCTGTCGCCGGAGCAGGGGCGGAAGTGGAAGGACACCCTGTCCTGCCTGCACCCGGAGGACGCCTCCAGCCTTCGGAGCGCCTGGCAGGTGGCGCAGTGCGCGGGCCACTCGCTGGAGCAGGAGTGCCGGCTGCGCGGGGCGGATGGCGCGTACCGCTGGTTCCTGACGCGCACGATTCCCGAGCGCGACGAGCAGGGCCAGCTCGCCGGCTGGGTCGCCACGGCGACGGACATCGACGACGCGCGCCGCGCGGTGGAGACGCTGAGGGCGGCCAATGAAGCGAAGGACATGTTCCTCACCATGGCGGCGCACGAGCTGCGCACGCCGCTGCAGGCCGCGCGGGGGTATGCGCACCTGGCCTCGGTGAAGGCGGGCGACACGCTGGCGCCGGGCGTGGACAAGGCACTGCAAGGCCTCCACCGCAGCGTGAATCGCATGGCGAAGCTGGTGGAGAACCTGCTCGACGTGAGGCGCATCCAGCGGGGCGAGCTGCGACTGGAGCCGAAGGCGCTGGACGTGGGCGCGCTGCTGCGGGACGTGGCCGGGCACTTCGAGCCGCTGCCCGAAGGCCAGCACATCGAGCTGGACGCCCCCGAGGGGCTGGTGGTGCCCGGAGACCGCGAGCGGCTGGACCAGGTGTTCACCAACCTGGTGTCGAACGCGCTGCGCTACTCACCGGAGGGCGGGCGCATCCGGCTCGCCGCCCGCGAGGAGGCGGGGCGCGTGCACGTGGAGGTGGTGGACCACGGGCTGGGCATCCCCGGCGAGAAGCTGGAGGACATCTTCGAGCGCTTCAGCCGCGCGCACGGGGTTTCCTACGGCGGCCTGGGCCTGGGCCTGTCGATTGCGCGCGGCATCGTCGAATGCCACGGCGGGCGCATCTGGGCGGAGTCCCCTGGCGGCGAGGGCGCGGGCAGCACCTTCCACGTCGTGCTGCCCGTGGCGCCGGACGCGCGGACCCCGTGACGCCGCGGCGCCGCCGGGCTCAGGGCTGGCGCGCGGCGGGGGCCTTGGCGTCGTCTTCGTTGGGGTAGGCGATGACGCCTGGCGGGGG
>NZ_JAAIYB010000819.1 GCF_010894475.1 Myxococcus vastator | reverse complement strand
CCGCCGTCCAGGCCGGGCCACGGCGGTAACGTGTCCTGTTCCCCCTGAAGCATGGGCCCGCCCCCCTGTCCCCACTGAGGACTGGTGGACACCGTGACCGGGGGCCGACATCAGTGTTCGACAGTGGCCACGTCCACGTCTTATGTCCCAGGACATGACCCACGCACCCACGGAGGTGCTGCTGTTCACCCTGAACGGCCAGCGCTACGGACTGCCCGCACCCGACGTGCGAGAGCTCGTACGCGCCGCGCGCCTGACGCCCCTGCCCCGCGCGCCCGCCGTGGTGGAGGGCCTGCTGGACCTTCGGGGAGAGCTGTTGCCCGTCCTGGACCTGCGCCTGCGCTTCCGTCACCCGCCCCGCGCGCTGTCCCCCATGGACCACTTCATCGTGGCCTCCGCGGGCACCCGCGGCGTCGTGCTGCGCGTGGACCGGGCCGAGGGCCTGCGCGTCCTCGCGCCGGAGGAGTGGGACGCCACGCCGCGCCAGCTGCCGGGCGTGGGCTATGTGGCGGGCGCCGTGAAGCTGAAGGACGGGCTCGTCCTGGTCCATGACCTGCGCACCTTCCTGTCCGAAGCCGAGGCCCTGGAGCTGGATGCCGCCCTGGCGGCGCCGCAGGAGTCGGAGCCCGCGTGAATTGGGGCCCCTGGAGCCACCCAGGTTATGCGGAGGTGCTCGCGCTGGTGGAGGAGCGCGCCGGGCTGGTGCCGCCCAGCTGCCCCGCGTCCGCCGAGGAAGGCATCGCTCGCGCCATGGAGCGGGCCGGGCTGAAGGACTTCGACGCCTACCGCGCGCGGCTCACGGAAGAGCCGGCCGCGCTGGATGACCTGCTCATCGAGCTCACCGTCGGGGAGACGTACTTCTTCCGCACGCCCGAGCACTTCGAGCACCTGCGGAGCGTCGTGCTCCCGGAGCTGCGCGAGCGCCAGGGCCCGGCCCACACCGCGCGGCTGTGGAGCGCCGCGTGCTCGTCGGGCGAGGAGCCCTATTCCATCGCCGCGCTGCTGCTGGGCGAAGGCTGGGATGAGCGCATGGCCGTGTACGCCACGGACGTGTCGCGCGGCGCGCTCGCCCGGGCCCGGAAGGCCCACTACGGCGACTGGTCCCTGCGTGGCGGCTGGGCGGACCGGATGCGCGCCCACCTGCGCGCCGACGGACGCCGGTACATCCTGTCCCCGGAGGTGCAGAAGCGCGTGCGCTTCAGCTACCTCAACCTCGCGCTCGACACCTGGCCGTCCGCGGACAGCGGCATCTGGAAGCTGGACGTCATCTTCTGCCGCAACGTCCTCATCTACTTCAACCGGCCCACCATCGAGGCTGTCGCCCGCCGGCTCCATGACGCGCTGGATGAGGGCGGCTACCTCTACACCGGCCCGTCGGACCCGCCGCTCGGTGGACTGGCGCCGCTGGAGTCCATCCTCACCGAGTGGGGCGTGCTGTACCGCCGGCCCCTGCCCGGGGCCACCCTCTCCCTGCCCGTCCCGGCCGCGTGGACCGAGCCGCCGGCGGTCACCGCCCCCGCCGCGGCGACCGCGCCCGCCTGGAGCCCGTCTTCCACCGGCGTACCCGGTACCGCGGCGGGGG
>NZ_JAAIYB010000818.1 GCF_010894475.1 Myxococcus vastator | reverse complement strand
CGCCGCCGACCCGCCCGATTCGCCCCTCCAGCTCAGTCACTGAACAGCTCGCTCGTCGCGGCGCTCGCCGAACACGGTCCTCGTCCGTCATCAAGTCCTCCGGCACGACGTCCACCGGACGGTTACGTTCTCCGATGTCGTTGACCGCATGAGTCTGGTGGTGCTGGGCCTGCGCCCCTCGCTGCATGCGGCGGCGCAGCGGCATCGCCTGCCCGTCTCGGTCCCGCTTTACAAGAAGGTGAACCGGACCGAACCGGCGGTCCTCCGAGCGCTGGTGCGCGGCGCGTACGCTCGGTTGGCTCCGGTGCGCCGTGCGATGGAGCAGGCGGACGCGGTGTGCGAAGGGATGACGGTGCGCATCGTGGACGGCAACGACTTGCCGGCCAGTGAGAAGCGCCTTCGCGCGTTGCGTGGCTTCCGAGGCGCGGCGATGCCGGGCCAGTCCCTCGTGCTTTATGACCCGGACCTGGACCTGGTGGCCGACGTGCTTCCCTGGGAGGACGCGCATGACCATGAGCGCTCGCTGCTCAAGCACCTGCTGCCGCGCGTCGAGCCAGGCCACCTCTGGGTGGCGGATAGAGGCTTCAGTACGCGCGCGATTTTCCAGGCTTTCGCCGCCCATGAAGCCTTCCTGCTGGTGCGGGAGCATGAGCGCAATCCCGCACCGACCGAAGAGCACCCGCGACGCAAGGTCGGACGCATCGAGACGGGGATGGTCTTCGAGCAGCCGGTGTCCATCCCAGACGGGGCAGGCGGCGCGCTGCGACTGCGGCGCATCGAGATTGAACTCGACACGCCCACCGACGACGGAGACACCATCATCCGACTGCTGACGAATGTCCCGGCGGACCGCAAGGGAGCAACAACGCTCGCACGGTTGTACCGCACGCGCTGGCGGATTGAATGCCTCTTTGGCCGCTTGGAGTCTGTCCTTGAAAGCGAGGTGCGCAGCCTTGGCTCGCCCCGAGGCGCCCTGCTTGGATTCTGCGTCGCATTGGTGGCCTACGACGTGTTGGCCCTCTTGCAGGTGGCGGTGCGGACCGCGCATCCGGTGTGCGAGCAGAAGCCTATCTCCTCTTTCTATATCGCGGCCGAGTTACGCGAGTACTACGGCGGAATGAAGGCCGCCCTTCCGGAGGAAGTCTGGGCGCCATACGAAAGCCAGACGCCGAAGCAACTGGCCCGGACGCTCGTGAAAATGGCAAGGAACGTCGACCCGGCGATACTCCTCAAGCACCCTCGCGGGCCGAAGCCAAGGAGGAAGAAGGGCTACGCGCCGGGGAGCGAAGTGCGCCGGCAGGTCGCGACATCACGCGTCCTCGCTGCCGGCACCGTCGATTACGTCAAGCAAGATGTTTAAAGGGATGGCCCTAAGGGCTCGGGCGCAACCTCGAGCCCCTCTCGCGCGGCCGCTACGCGGCGACCAGCACCTTCGAGACCTCGCTCGACGGCCCGCTGGCGATTTGCCGGGGCGCGCCGCCGAAGTTCTTGGCGGACACGTGGAAGTTCTGGGCCTCGGTACCGGAGAAGGTGCCCTTGGCCTGCACCTGGAAGGTGCTCTGCGGCAGGGTGACCCCGCTGACCTGCGTCC
>NZ_JAAIYB010000817.1 GCF_010894475.1 Myxococcus vastator | reverse complement strand
GCCGGAGCACCGCGCGGTCATCAACCGCATGGGCTTCAACAACCACGGCGCCGACCGGGCCGCCGCGCGCCTGCGGATGCAGACGTGGCGCCCGGGCCCGCTGGGGGTGAACATCGGCAAGAACAAGGACACGCCGCTGGAGCGGGCGGTGGACGACTACGTGGCCTGTGTGGACGCGCTGGCGCCCCTGGGTGACTACGTGGTGGTCAACGCCTCGTCCCCCAACACGCCGGGCCTGCGCAAGCTCCAGGAGCCCGAGCAGCTGGGACAGCTCCTGGGCGCCGTACAGGAGCGCCTGGCCACCGTGGCGCCGGGCAAGCCGCTGTTCCTCAAGATTGCCCCGGACCTGTCCCCCGAGGCCGTGGACGAGGTGGTGGATGTCGCGCGGGCCCAGAAGCTCGCCGGCCTCATCGCCACCAACACCACCGTGGCCCGGCCCTTCGAGCATCCCCTCGCGAAGGAAGCGGGCGGCCTGTCGGGAGCACCTGTGCGCGAGCCCGCCAACGCCGTCATCCGCCGCGCGTACCTGCGCAGCGGAGGCGCGCTGCCCATCATCGGCGTGGGCGGCGTCTTCACCGCGCAGGACGTCTACGAGAAGCTGCGCGCGGGCGCGTCGGTGGTGCAGGTGTACACGGGCTTCATCTACGAGGGCCCAGGCCTGGTGGGACACATCCTCCCCGCCCTGGCCACCCTGCTCGCCCGCGACGGCTACAAGCAGGTCCGCGACGTCATCGGCGCCGAGCACCGGAAGCCCGGCACGGCCAACTGACGCACTGCATCCATCCGCGGACAAAAAATGAGCGCTCGCCGGCGCCTTGGAGTTTCACCGGCGAGCGCCCCGGGCCCAGTGCTTGACGGGCCTCGAAAGCTATGGCTGCACGGTGAGCGAACCGCCGACCGTGCTGACCTCCACCGCATGGGCACCCGAGCCATACGTCTGCTCGCGACTGCCCAACCGCGCGGGACTGTCGTTGAAACGACCACCGACAGTATTGAATTCCAATCTCACATCCGCCTGGGCCGGCAGCTTCAGCCGGACATCCCCGCCCACCGTGGACACAGAAGTAGTCACGACCTTCCGCGGTGCCAATGCCACGGTGCCGTTCACCGTGCTGACGTCCAACCGCTCCTCCGAACCGTCCACTTCCACACGGCCGTTGACTGTCGCCAGCGACTGCCGCCCCGTCACGCCCGCCACCGTCACCGGACCGCCCACCGTCGCCACGTCCAGACGCGCCCGCCGTGGCACCTTCGCGGTGAACTTCACCGCGGGCCCGCTCCGACGGCAGGACCGCGTCTCTTGTTCACACGGGCCGCAACACACCCGCGCCCGGATGACGCCCTCTTCTTGGACGACTTCCACGTCCACTTCGTTCCGGGAATTATTCGAGCCTTCCCGAACAACCGTGATTACCACGTCATTCCCGTCTACCGCATCTACGCGCACCGCGCCATCAACATTGCCAATATGAACTTCAGGCGAGCCGTCCGTGTTGAACGTCCACGTCTGGGTGGACGGCGCGGCGGCGAGGATGAGCAGCAAGGGTAGGACCATGTGCGGGCTCCGAGAGAGGGGTGAGGCCCCCCTCCC
>NZ_JAAIYB010000816.1 GCF_010894475.1 Myxococcus vastator | reverse complement strand
TAACGAACCTCGCCGCCCAGGGACTCCAGCAGGGCCACCAGTCCACGGACCAGCGCCCCCGTGCCCCCCACCGGGAAGAATGCCCCCCAGCGCCGCTCCACGAATTGAATCGACGTGTACACCGCGCTCGCGGTCGCGAATGGACTGCCGCCAATCAGCAGCGGATGGAAGCTCAACGCCTGCTGGAGTCGCGCGTCCCGGATGTGCTTCGACACCAACCCGAACATCGACCGGAACGCCTCGTCTCGCACCAGCGCGGGGGTGAACGGCGCCAGGCTCAGCACGTCCGGCACCGGCGTGCTCATCAGCGTGCCAATGCCCGCCTCGTACATCCGCTCCACGTGGGCGCACAGCGCCAGGAAGCCCGCCTCATCCCGAGGCGACAGCCGCCGCACGGACTCGCGCATCGCCTCGCGGTCCGTGTGGTAGTCGAACGTGGAGCCGTCCGGGAACCGCATCCGGTACAGCGGCGCCACGGGCCGCAGTTCCACGTGGTCCGCCATGCGTTGCCCCGCCAGCGCCCACAGTTCCTCCAGCAAGTGCGGACACGTAATCACCGTGGGGCCCGCGTCGAACGTGAAGCCGTCCTGTTGGAAGGCGTTCGCCCGCCCGCCCGGTCCATCCCTCCGCTCCAGCACCGTGACGCGCCACCCACGGGCCGCCAGCCGGATGGCCGCGGCCAATCCACCGAAACCACTCCCAATGACGAGCGCGCGTCGTCCGCCGCTTCGCGCAGCCAGGCCAGCCATCCCAGAGGGTCTCAGCACGGTGACGCGATCCATCGCACACCCGCGAGGCCCGCTCCACTCCGGCCTGCTGCCAGACATCCGTGCCGACGTCACCCGCGCTCGGTTGCGAGCCCCCAGTGCCAGGGCTACCCTCCCTCGCTTCAACGGGGAGTGCGCTCCTGCGCGCACGGGTGAAGCAATGACGGATGTACCCGGCTACCGCATCAGCAGCAGAGACGTCACCACCGCAGGCGCCTTCCAGCTCTTGCGCGCGACACGCGAGGAAGACGGCGCCTCGGTCATCCTCAAGGTCCCCGACGCGGCGCGGAGCCCCTCCGCCACCACCCGGCTTCGCCACGAGTGGGAGCTGACGAACGCACTGAACCTCGACGGCGTCCTCCAGCCCCTGGCCTGGGCCGAGGCGCGAGACGGCGTCCCCGTGCTCGTCCTGGAGGGCTTTGGTGACGCGACGCTGGCCCAACGCCTGTCCCATGGCCGCGTGGAGCCACGCGCCGCATGCCGCATCGCGCTGTCGTTGGCGCGCGCCCTGGGCGCCATCCACGAGCAGGGCATCCTCCACCGGGACCTGAACCCCAGCAGCATCCTCGTGGGCTCGGATGGCGAGTCCGTGAAGCTCACCAGCTTCACCCTCGCCACGCGCAGGCCTCGCGCAGAGGTCGCGCCGCTCGCCCCCGAGCGCCTCGAAGGCACCCTCGAGTACCTCTCCCCCGAGGGCACCGGACGCACCCACCGCAGCGTCGACTCGCGGGCGGACTTCTATTCCATGGGCGTGGTGCTCTACGAGCTGCTCACCGGGCGCCGCCCCTTCGCGGACACGGATGCGCTGGGCCTCATCCACGCCCACGTCGCCCTGCCC
>NZ_JAAIYB010000815.1 GCF_010894475.1 Myxococcus vastator | reverse complement strand
GCCCGCGAAGCGGCTCAAAAGCGGCGTGCCGCGTCCGCCCTCCGGGACGTCCACCTCCGGCCGCCCGGCCTCCGCGAACACGGCGCCCGGGACCTCCCCTTCCCTCACGCTGCCCAATATCACCCGGTACTCCGGCGGCAGCCGCGCCAGCACGCCGAAGCGCTGGCGCATTCCGCCCGGTGGGCACATGAAGGTGGCGGACAGCTCCACGAAGGACTGGCGCGGCGCCGCGGCGTGCGCGGTCCGCGCGCAGGGCGAGCCTCCGGAAGCCAGCGGCATCGCGTCCCAGACGCTCGCGGCGATGGCGTCACGCCGCGCGTCCAGCGCGGCCCGTGTGAGGAGCGAGCCCCCGTCCGCCTCGGCCAGGAGCAACGCCAGCGTCCGCGGCGTCATCGTCAACACCTGACGGACCTCGGGCGCTTCGGGCCCGGCGCGGTGCGCTTCGATATAAAGGATGTCGGCGTCGTGCGCGGCGGCGGCGCCCGCGGCCAGCAGCAGGCACGCGAGCATGGCCCGGGGGGAGACCCACGTCATGTCCCCTCCAGCCTGCCGTCACCGCCCGCCCGCGTCCACCCCGGGCGCTACTCCGAGACGAAGCGCAGCTCCACCTGCTGGCGGCCGCTCATCGGGTCATGCCGCGCGCCGCAGGAGAAGCAGTGGAGGGCCTGGTCCCAATCCCAGACGACCTTCACCTCTTCGCCGCAGCAGAGCATGGGCATGACGCGCAGCAGCTCGTCCGGCTCTGGCGCCATGGGGCCCGGCAGCGCCTCCGGCTCCACCGCCACGAAGGTCGGCCGGGGGTTGACGGCAAGCGTGCGCGCCACATGCGCCAGCTGCTCGTACCGCACGTGGTTGGCCCAGCCGCGCGCCACGGCCTCCAGGTGCCCCTGCTGGGCGGGCGTGAGGAAGGCATCCGCCTCCGCGCGGTGGCCGCAGTACGGGCAGCCCCAGACGGGAACGCCCTCCACGCACTCGTGGGCGTTCTCGAAGGGAAAGAAGCCCAGGAGCTTGTGCAGCACCGCGCGCGAGTCCATGGGCCCCGGACGCGTCTTGAAGGGCCGCTGACACTCCGGGCACTCGCGGCGTGTGAAGCCCACGGAGTCCCGCGGCAGCTCCACCCCCATCACCTCGGGCGCCCGGCGCCTCACGCCGAGGCCGCCCGACGGCCGTGAGACACCACCGCCAGCAGGAACGCCACCATCGCGAACAACAGCAACAGGTGGACCCAGTAACCCTCGGTGGAGCCAGTGGCCAACCCCAGCCCCCACAACACCATCAGGATGATTCCCATCGTCCAGTACACGCCGCACCTCCACGCACGCACCACAGCCTGGCGCGGGCAAACCTAGGAACAGGCCCCCGGACGGGCAACCCGGTCCTTTTCACAGCCTCCCGTTGGGAACGGCACGTCCCAAACCGGGTATTTTTTCAGCTCCGCCAGGGAATCCAGCGCACCCGAAGTGGCGAATTCGTTGGCGCTCTTAAGGAGGAACACGCCGCGTGCGACCTCTGGCACGCGGGCTGCTTAGGCGCTGCTCCGTCGGCAGGTCGGTACATCCGTATGAGTACACGGGGCGCGAGCGGCACGGCGGCGCCGGGAGGGGTGGGA
>NZ_JAAIYB010000814.1 GCF_010894475.1 Myxococcus vastator | reverse complement strand
GAAATGTGTATAAGAGCCAGCTGCTGGACGCCTTCGAGACGGAGCTGGAGGAGCGCCCGGCGCGGTGACGCGGCCGGCGGTGTAGGCTCCCGCTGGCGCATGCTGGAAACGTCGGAAGGCTCCATCGTCCGCGCCACCCTGCGGGCCCTCGTGGAGCCCCGACGGCTGCTGCCCATCCTCGTCGTCTCCGGCGCGCTGGTGACGGCGCAGGTGCGCTTCAGCCACGCCCCCCTCTGGGCCGCGTTCGGGCTGGGCCTCCTGATGTGCCTGCTCTTCATCGCGGTGGCGCCCGTCTCCTACCGCGTCCTCTTCCCGGAAGGCCTGGACCTCAGCCACGGCGGCATCCGGCTCCTGCTCTACGGCACCGTGGGCAGCGGCGTGGTGCTCACCTCCGGCTTCGTGCTGCCGAAGCTCCTGGGCATGGGCCCCACCTTCCTCACGCAGCCCACCAACCTCGCGGTGTGCGGCGCGCTCTTCCTCGTGGGGGGCTGGGGCCTGGGGCGCGACATCGGCTTCGAGGAGAGCCTCAGCCGCGAGCGCGCCCGCGCCGCCCGCTTCGCGCTGGAGGCCGAGCAGGCGCAGCTCCTCGCGCTGCGCAGCCACCTGGACCCGCACTTCCTCTTCAACACGCTCAACGCCATCGCGGAGTGGTGCCGCGAGGACGGCGCCGTCGCGGAGGCCGCCGTGCTGCGGCTGTCCACCATGCTCCGCTCCGTGCTCGCGGGCGTGCGCAGCGCCACCTGGCCGCTGTCCCAGGAGCTGGAGCTCATCCGCACGCTCTTCGACCTGCACCTGCTCCGCGACCCGCACCTCTTCCAGCTCACGCTGAACGTCCCCGCCGGCATGGAGGAAGTCCCCGTCCCGCCGCTCGTGCTGTTGCCCCTGGCGGAGAACGCGGTGAAGCATGGCCCCGCCGCCGGCCACCGCGGCCCCCTGTCCCTGGACGTCACCACGCGGGGCCATGAGGTGGAGGTCGCCATCGAGAACCCGGGCCCCTCGCGTGGACCCCGTGAGGGCAGCGCCGGCCTGCCCACCGTGGAGCGCCGCCTCGCCCTGGCCTACGGCGGCGCCGCCCGGCTCGTGCTCGACAGCGGCGAGGCGCGCACCCGTGTCACCGTCACCCTGCCCCGCGCGGGCCCCCAACCTGGAGTCCTCACCTGAGCGCCCCGCTTCGCGTCCTCATCGCCGATGACGAACTGCTCGCCCGAAAGCGCCTGACGCGGCTGCTCGCGGCGCTCCCGGACACGGAGGTCTGCGGCGAGGCCTCGGACGCGGAGGGCGTCCTCTCCGCCGTGCGCGCGGGCGGCGTGGACGTGGTGCTGCTGGACATCCACATGCCCGGCCTCAGCGGCCTGGATGCCCTGGCCCTGCTGCCGGAAGGCGGCCCGCGCGTCATCCTCTGCACCGCCCACGCCGAGCACGCCGTGCAGGCCTTCGAACATGGCGCGGTGGACTACGTGCTCAAGCCCGTGGAGCCCGCGCGCCTGCAGAAGGCCCTGGAGCGGGCTCGCGCACGCGGCCCGGCCGCGGTCAGCCCCCCACCGAAGCCCCCTGGC
>NZ_JAAIYB010000813.1 GCF_010894475.1 Myxococcus vastator | reverse complement strand
GTGGGAGGACGGGCGGGACGGGGCATGTGTCACGGGAGGCAGGGCATGGGGGTGGTATCCGCGCTGGCAGTGGTCGGGGTGCTGCTGACGGCGCAGACAGCGGCGGCTTCGGGGCTCCAGCGGCGCGGCACCCAGGACCCGGAGCGGCTGGCGCCTTTCGGCTTGATGCTGGACGCCAGCGCCCCGGAGGGCGCGGGCCTGTCACTCTCCTTCCGTCCCATGCGAATGCTCCGGCTCCACGTGGGCGGCACGCACAATGGGGTCCGTCCCGGAGCGCGCGTGGGGCTCACGTTGCTGCCCTGGAAGGGCAGCCTGACGCCCGCGCTGACGCTGGAGGCGGGGCATGCGCGGCCCGCGAATGGTGCGGGCCTGGAGCGGCGCATCGTGGACCGCACGCAGATGCCCATCCATTCACTGGAGCGCGTGGGCTACTCCTACGCGAGCGCCCTGCTGGGCTTCGAATGGCAGGCCCCGAAGCGGCTGACCTTCTTCGTGCGCGGCGGCTTCAGCATCATGCGGCTCTACAGCCCTGGCATCGTCGGCGTGGACGAGCAGTTCCGCGCCGCGCTGGAGCCCGCGAACTTCCACGGCTGGAGCCTGAGCAACATCGAGCCCACCGCGAAGCTCGGCATCCTGTGGTCCTTCGGCTGAGCCGAGGCCGCTGCCTCAGGCCGCGCGCGGCTGGGACAGCACCGCGTCGAAGAAGGCCAGCACCTGCGCCTCGGCCCAGAAGTGGGGCCGATGCACCTGGCCTCCGACGAAGCCGACGTGTCCACCGTGCTCCGTCACCACGACGCTCAGGTGGGGATTGTCGACGGCGGCGGGCGGGATGACGGGCAGCTCCAGCATCGGGTCGTCCGCGGCGCTCAGCAGCAGCGTGGGCCTGCGGATGGCGTGCAGCCGGGGCCCGGCGGAGGACTCCGCGTAGTAGTGGGCGGCGTCGCGGAAGCCATGCAGCGCGGAGGTGACGGCGTCGTCGAAGGCGCGGATGGTGCGCGCCGCCTCCATGGCCCGGCCGTCGAAGGCGCTCGGGAAGTGGCGCAGCTTGTCGCGCGCCTTCTGCTTCAGCGTCCGCAGGAAGCGCTCGCGGTACAGCCGGTGGAAGGGGCCGCCCGTGTCGAGCTTGCGGCAGCAGGCGCTCAAGTCATACGGCGCGCTGACGGACGCGGCGGCCTCCACGGGCGCGTCGTCGCCCAGCGACTCCAGCAGCCGGCACAGCACGTTGGCGCCCAGGGAGAAGCCCACCGCGAACAGCGGGCCGGTAACGCGGGCGCGCGTCTCGTTCAGCACCCGGAGCGCGTCATCGATGTCGCCCGAGTGGTACGAGCGCGCCAGCCGGTTGGGCTCACCGCTGCATGAGCGGAAGTTGAGCGCGGTGGCGCCCCAGCCGCGCGTCCGCGCGCCTCGCAGGATGGCGGTGACGTAGCCCGCGCGGGACGAGCCCTCCAGGCCGTGCAGCGCCACGACGTGGGGCGCGCCCGCCGCGCCGTCGAAGGTGTCCAGGTCGACGAAGTCGCCGTCCGGAAGCTCCAGGCGCTCGCGCCGCAGCGCGGGCACGCGGGTGGGGCGCACGAGCGAGGCGTAGATGGTCTGCGCGTGCTCATTCGCCAGGCCGGGCGCGGGCACGAAGGGC
>NZ_JAAIYB010000812.1 GCF_010894475.1 Myxococcus vastator | reverse complement strand
GCCTCGCCCCCCCCCCGGGCCACCTTGGCGGCTTTCCGGATGCTGGCGCCCTCCTGGACCGTCCGCGCACCGGCCCCGAGCATGATGGATCTGGCCCGGCCCCGGCCAATGGGCTTGCCGCTCTTGGTGCCCTGGCGGCGAGGACGGAGGCCACGTACATGGATGCGAGTCTGACGGCGTGAACTGACGACGCGTGCGGCAGGGTGGAGCCGCCCGTGGAACCGACGCCGCCTGGAACTGGTGGCGGCACCTGAGTACGGCGGGGGCGCAGCGTCAGTCGCGCCCCCCCCCCGTTGCCGTTACAGCTCGTCGAGTGCGTCTAGCCGAATCTGGGCTTGTTCGCGGTAGAGCGGAACAACCTCAACATCCAGCAGTGCCAGCAAAGGCGCGCGCGCGGCTTCAAGGTCGCCGTTTTCTTCGAGCTTGTTCGCTTCAATGAGCGCACGCGACAGGCGCCGCGAGCCGGTACGGATGCGCTTTGCAATCTCCTTGAGCAACTTGGCGGCACTCGCGTCGTCCTGGATTGCCTGGGAGACCTCCTGAGGCGCGATGGCCACTTCGGCGGCGGTGCCAACCAAGAGCGCGCGGACTTCATCCGTGAGGACGAGCGGCTCCCCAAGGTCCGTGACGCGGCGGTTTAGTTCCCTGATTTCATTCCACGCACTGTGTTCCGGCATCGGAGGTCCCTAGCGAGTTCTCTGCTTACACATTTCGTAGGGCCACTGCCGTTGCCCCTCACAGTTACGAAAACACGCGTAGCAGTCGCCAATCCAGCGTGGCTTCTTCGCGTCTCGGCAAAGCACGTACAGCTCTCGGCAGTGCTCCTTCCATCCTGTGTCGGGGTCGTCGTCCTCTTCCTCTTCTCCCTTCTCGTTCGCGCGCTTCATCGCGGCATCCATGGTCCCGACGTAGGCGGCGGCCTCAGCTGCGGTGAGTCCGCACGCTTCGGCCGCTCCTGGGTTCCGCTGAACGCAGCACGAGACGGTGTCAGTGCAGGACGCAAGGGAGTAGGCGTCGCGGCGGCCGACGGTGCCCGTGGCGCCACTGGAACACCCAAGCGAGAGAGCGGCCAAGAGGCACAACAAGCTAAGAGCGGCGTTCAGCTTTGGCATGATGAACGGACTAATCACGTCTAAGCATTATGCGTCTATCATCCTGGATGCGTAATCGCATGGGATGGATGAACTCCACGGTTTCTACGTAGCCGAATGTCTGGCACGCCGCCCGCACTGCATCAGCCCCAGGCGGTATTTACCGCCTCGGGTTGACGGCTGGAGCCCAAGCGAGCATGGCTGTTGACCAACATAGGGGCTCTGTGCTGCGCGCCAACGCGGCCAGGGCCTTACACGTTTCCGGGGGCTACGCCCTCGGAACGTGGTAGAGGCGGTCTGAGCTTCGGTGGCCCTTGGCGGGGCTGCCTTTGCTCTTGGGAGGCTCCGTTGACGTGGCGCAATCACGTTACTGGGGCCTCTCGCTTTTGGGGCCAATGGCACCAACGAAGAAGTCGAAGGAACCCGCCGCGCAGTAAGCGTTCAGGTGGGATGGGCGGTTGAAGAAGGAGCAGGCCAGCAGCCGACGGGAGGCTCGTCGCTCGCTGACGCGGCGTGGGGCATGGGACAGAGCGTGTCGTGGCCGAGGTCGACCCCAAGGA
>NZ_JAAIYB010000811.1 GCF_010894475.1 Myxococcus vastator | reverse complement strand
GAGGGGCGTGGGCCGGGACGCCAGGGGCGCGGACGGTCGTCACGCTGGCCTTCGACGACGGACTCGAGGAGCAACGACAGGTGCTGGACATGCTTTCGGCCTCGGGGCTGAAGGCAACCTTCTTCATCATCAGCGGACGGGTGGGCCAGTCGGGATTCATGAACCTCGATGACCTGCGCCGGCTGGCCGCGGCCGGACACGACATCGGAGGGCACACACTGCAGCACGCGGAGCTGGCGACGCTGGCGCCCGAGCACCAACGAC
Organism: Myxococcus vastator; assembly: GCF_010894475.1. Classification (GTDB taxonomy): domain Bacteria; phylum Myxococcota; class Myxococcia; order Myxococcales; family Myxococcaceae; genus Myxococcus; species Myxococcus vastator. The sequence goes on along the minus strand of NZ_JAAIYB010000811.1, from coordinate 1,388 downwards.
AGGAGATTTGCGAGGACCGCCTGCGGCTGCTCAGTTGGGGCTTCTCGCCCACCGCCCTCGCCTTCCCCTTCGGCTCGAACGATGCGGCGGTGAACCAGATGGCCGCGGCGTGCGGCTACAACGCCGCGCGCGACGTGCGGGGCCTGGTGGACACCTGTGGCTCCTGCCCCGCGGCCGAGACAATCCCTCCCTTCGACCCCTACGAAATCCGCACGCCCGCCACGGTGACGCGCGACGACGGACTGGAGCAACTGCAGGCGTGGGTCACCACGACGGAGGCCGCGGGGGGCGGCTGGGTGGTCGTCGTCTTCCACTTCGTGGAGCCGGACTGCACCAAACACACCTATTGCGTGAAGCCCGACGTCCTCCAGGCATTCATGGGCTGGCTCTCACAGCGGGCACCGATGGGGACCGAGGTGCGCACGATGCAGGACGTCCTGGGCGGCGCGGCGCAGCCCGCGGTGCACCCCGTGCCCCAGACGCCCACGGACGCGCTGAAGAACCCCTCGCTCGAGGACGACGCGAACGGCGACGGCGTGCCCGACTGCTGGCAACTGGGACCCGCCCACGGCGGCGCCGTGCGCGCAGAGCGCTCGGCCGAGGCGCACAGCGGCGCCTGGTCCTACCGACTCGAGCGCGTGGAGGCGTCCGGGGGCGCGGCATCCATCCAGGTGCTGCGCGACGACGGCACCTGTGCGCCGGCCGTCACGCCGGGGCGCGGTTCGCGGGTGAGCGTCTGGTACCGCGCCAGCACCCCGCTGCACCTGGAAGCGGCCGTGAAGGGGGCGGATGGGACGTGGAAGGTGTGGAACCGCGGCCCGAGCCTGCCGCCCGCGGAGGCCTGGACGGAGGCGTCATGGGAGCTGCCCATCGCGCTGCCGGCCGACGCGTTCGGACTGAGCGTGGGCGTCGCCCTGGAAGGGGTCGGATGGGCGCTGGTGGACGACTTCGGGCTCGCGGAGGCGGCGGTGCCCGCGGCGAGCCTGGTGCTGGACGCACCGACCGGCGGAGAGGACTTCGTCGTGGGCCAGGAGGTGGAGGTGAGGTGGTCCTCGCTCGGCGACGTGCGGACGCTGGACGTGGCGTACTTCACCGAGGCGAGCGCCACCTGGATGCCGGTAGCCACCTCGGTGGAGAACACGGGGCACCTCATCTGGCGCGTGCCCGACGTGCCGAGCCGGGAGGCGCTGCTGCGCGTCGCCAGCACCACGGACGAGACGGTGTCGGGCGTGAGCGCGCCCTTCCGCATCCTGGCCCAAGCCACGCAGCCGGGCATCGTGGAGACGCCCCCCGAAGAGACGCCTCCCGAGGAGACGCCTCCCGAGGAGGTCCTTGGTGACGGCCTGGTGGAAGGCGAGAGCGGTGGTTGTGGGGGATGTGGGGGCGCG
>NZ_JAAIYB010000810.1 GCF_010894475.1 Myxococcus vastator | reverse complement strand
CCTTGAGAGTGACAAGCCGCACCGTCCCGGCTGGCATGGTGAAGTTCCGGGGGAGCGTGTTCGACTCCATACCGAGCAGCACCCCCACCCTGCCCTCCTTTGTCAGCAGCGGCTCGGGCATGCCCTGGCCGGAGACCTCCATGGAGAGGAAGCCCGCCTTCACCTTCTCGCGCACGCTTTCGTGCTCCGCGAGTTCGTCCCCCACCCGCTCCAGCAACAGCAGAGGCCAGCTCTTCTCGACGTCTCCAAGGGGCTCGTTCGTCTCCAGAGCCAGCTCCAGGCCGAAGCCCACGGACGGCGCCACCTGGTCCACGAAGAAATCCGACAGCCCGTCCGTCACCAGGAGGGTCCGCCCCTCCGGGCGGTGGATGACGCGCCAGACCTGGCGCCGGGCGGGCCAATTACCACCCACAACGATGGGGATGATGACCTCCTCGTCCAACTTCCCCAGGCTGCGCCAGAAGGACTCGCGGGCCGCATCCGTTTCATCCCGAAGCGCCAGGAGCTTCCGGTTACGTTCGCGCTCCTCCGGACTGATGGCGCTCGGTCCGGTGACCTCCTCGAACTTCACCCCTGTGACGCGTGCACGCTCCAGCGCCTCCTTGATGTCCTCGGACACGATGAGCGCGATGGTCCACCCCCAGGTCCGGAACACCTTCGCGCCACCCACCTTCGTCGGGTCAATTCGCATGCCCGACACACCGCGGTATTTCCCGACCTTCTCCGGGCGCCCATCCTCCGGCTTCCAATAGCGCACCTCTTCCGAGGCGTTGTCGTCGATGCAGCTGATGAGCTGAGTCGCGACGAGGATGCAGTACGGCTCGACCTGTCCGTCGACGGCAACCGGAAGGAGCTGCACGTCGTCAGGCGCCAGCTCCGCGAAGATGCTCGCAACTCTCTTGTGAACGATGGGCGTGTTCCCAATACCCGCCAGGGAATAATCGAGAGGACTCCCTGGGTGGTAGATGGGAATCTTGAGTCGCGCTTCAACCTGGACGGGGCATCCAGCCTTGAACTGCCATGGGTCATCAACCTCCTGGCCCTGCGAATCCGTAGGGTCTCCCAGCAACCAGCGCCCCTGGAGACTCATGTCATCGGAGAGTTTGAAGTATCGCATCGTCATGAGTCTTCCTGTGTGTCATTTCCGAGTGACCAGCGCATTGAGCCGGGAGCCATGTTGGGTGATCTCCTTGGCCAGGATCTGAAGTTCTCCAACGAGCGCCTCTCTGCACTGTTGGATGCTCCGGCAGCCCTCCATTGCATCCTCCAGTCGCTCGTAGATCTCTTCATGATACTTCTGCGGGTGAGGCCCTTTGTGGCCCCGCACGCGGACCTTGTTGGCCGCAGCATTGAGTGACATGCCGGCCCGGTCGAATAGTCGCTGGAATTGGGGTGACCACGGGCCACCCAGGTTGGTGGAGTCCCACCACTTGTTCGTCGCGATGTGGTGCTCGTGGGCAGCGGTCGCCACCGGCTCGGACGCCACGGCGTGCGGGCCTCGTGCCGTCTCCGCGACAGCCTCCGGGTCCAGTCCGATGGTGATGACGCCTCCCGGTGCCACCGCCACCGAGGTGACCTGTCCCGCCGCCGCCAGCCGGAAGCCGCCCTGCCCAGCGCCCACCAGCGAGGCTTGCGCGGAGCCGGGGAGCGTGGGCACCCT
>NZ_JAAIYB010000080.1 GCF_010894475.1 Myxococcus vastator | reverse complement strand
GAGCCGGGCCGCGCGGCCTCCCCGCACACCGCCGGGGCCATGTTCGCCGCCCCCGCCGAGGACGACGCCAGCCTGATTCCCACGCTGGAAGAAGCCGAGCGCCAGCTCATCGCCCGTGCGATGACCGTCACCAAGGGGCACAAGGGTCGCACCTGCCAGATCCTTGGAATCAGCCGCCCCACCCTGGAGCGCAAGCTCCAGAAGTACGCTCTTGCACAGGGCCAGAGCACTCCAGTGCACACCTTCCCCGTGAAGGATGCGTCCTGAGCACTCTTGGACAGTGTCGCTGCTCCGACACTCGGGCTCCCAATTTGAACGTTTCGTTCAAATTGATCAGACTGTTTGAACGTTCTGTTTCAGGTTCTGGACACAGAACGGGGGCTGGTGCGGGCCTGTAGCGCTAAGTACCCGGCATTTCAGGAGGTGTTCGCCCGGCGGCACTTCAATTCCCGTTGGCACGAAGCTTGGAGAAGGGAAGCCCCGTTCGCCGCTGAAGCAGCCGGCCCGACTTCCCCACCCTTCCTTCCCAGGAGTAATGCCATGCACGGATTCAACCGCCCCCTCGGCCCCATCGGTTCCAACGTCGTGGCGCCGCTGCAGACGACCAGCTCCGGGATGATGGTCACCGCCAACAAGCTGGTGCCCGGCCAGGAGGCCATCGACTTCAAGGGGTACTTCAAGGTCGAGTCCTTCCCGCACAACTCGACCATCTACCGCCCCGGTGACAACACCGACCGCGTCTACCTGCTGAAGTCCGGCCGCGTACGCCTGATGCGCATCGGCAAGAACAGCACCCGCTCCGTGGTGTCCATCCTCCGCCCGGGCGACCTCTTCGGCGAGCTGTTCCGCCCCGAGGGCACGCCGATTGAGGAGATGGCCATCGCCGCCGGTGAGGCGGAGGTCTGGAGCATCGAGGGCCGCGACTTCCGCGCCCAGCTGGAGGCCCGCCCGGCCCTGGCGGTGGACGTGGTCCGCGCCTACGCCGAGCGCGTGCGTGCCCTGCGCAAGCGCGTGCTGGGGCTGACGTTCAAGGAGGTCCCGGCCCGCCTGGCGGACACCCTGCTCACCCTGGTGGAAGCGCACGGCGAGCGCTGCCCGCACGGCGGCGAGACGGACCTGCGCGGCATCACCCAGCAGGACCTCGCGGACCTCGTGGGCGCCTCCCGCTCCTTCGTGTCCACGCTCATCAACGAGATGAAGCGCGAGGGCGTGCTCGGCAACGTCGGCCGCATCCTCTGCGTGAGGGACCAGAAGGCCCTGCGGAAGATCGCCGGCAAGGAGAAGTAGTCCCCCGCGCCCGCGGCGAACGGGCGGCACGACACCGGACGGGCCTGACCATGCGGATGCCGCGTGGCCGGGCCCGTGGTGTTTCCAGCGAACGGTGCGCCCGCGCGTATGCGTTAGGATGGCGTGCATGTCCGGCGCCATTGACTCCATCCTCGCGCTCCAGGAGCGGCTGAAGCACGAGACGGAGCTCCCCCTCCGGTCCGTGTCGCTCACACCGGTGGCCGCCCAGGACCTCCACATGTTGGAGTCCGCGGTGGGCGCGTTGCTTCCCCCGGCCTACCTCGACTTCGTCTCCCGGCACGGCCTGCTGTCCGCGATGGACTGGCAGGGACACGACCGGGCCCGGATGTTGAATCCCACCGAGTTGCTGGAGGCGCTCCAGTGGTCCAGGGAGACCATCGAGGAGGGCTGCTTCGGCGACAACGAGGATGAGCTGGAGGCCGCCATCCTCGAGAAGAAGCTCCGCGAGCGGCTCATCCCCTTCCAGTACGTCGCCGCCACGAACGTGAGCGACTACTACTACTTCGACACGGGACTGCGTCGCGACACCGGGCCGCTCATCTTCCCGGCGCGCCACGACGACTTCGACCTGTCGACGTGGCTGCTGGACGGGGAGCCCGACGTCTCGGGCTGCACCTTCGACTTCGACGAGCACCTGCGCTGGGTCCTCCGGGCGGGCCTGGAGGAGCAGGACTGGGGGCGCTGACTCAGACGCGGCGGCGCAGCTCGTCCACCTCGGCGCGCAGCAGCCAGTCGTCCGGGAAGTCCGTGGCGGCCGCGGCAATCTGGCTCAGCCGCTCCGGCTTCACGGCGTGCGTCTCCCGCATCTTCCGGACCTCGCGGTAGAGCGCGGCCAGCGCCGGGTGCAGCGCCAGGGCCTTGCGCGAGCGGGCCTTCTCCTCACCGTCGCCTTCCGCGAAGGCGCTCAGCTCGCCGTACCAGCGGTCCCACGTCTCCGGGTCCGAAGGCCCACCCGCCACCGAGGGCAGGTGCGTGCTGACGAAGAGCTTCGCCACCGCGGGCAGCGCCAGCTCGCGCCCCGCCAGCCGGCCGCGCAGCGCCAGCACCTGACCGCCGTCCGTGGCGAAGCCCTCCAGCTCCAGCCCGCTCTCCAGCGACAGCTTGAAGGGCCCGCGCTCCGGCAGCGTCCCCGCGCCGAACGCCACCAGCGCCGGCCCGCTCCACGGCTTGTCGTCCAGGGAGCGTCCGCCACGCGAGGCCATGATGGGCCCCTCCATGCAGACCAGCGCGGTGCCCAGGCCCGGCGCCACCGCGCGCGGCGCGGCCAGCAGCTCCAGCACCCGGCCCGTCACCTCGCGGCCATCCGCCAGCACCAGGTGGTTGACGGTCCGCGCGCGCAGCGCCTCCGCCAGGCCAAAGTCGCCGCCCCGCTTCCACGACAGCGTGGACTCGAACTCCGCCAGCACCTCGAACAGGTGCTCGAAGTCCCGCGCCACGAAGAGCTGCGGCTGCATGCGGGTGATGTCGTAGTCCATGTCCGCGCAGGCCACGCTCAGCGGCAGCTTCTTCACCGCCGGCGTCAGGCAGTGCTGCGCCTCGCCGATGCTGGACAGCAGCCCCGCGCCGTAGATGCGCGGCGACGCCACGCTCCCGATGAGGCCGTACTCCGCCGTCCACCAGTAGAGGCGGCTGGCCCGGGTGCTCTCACTGACGTAGCGGCGGCTCGCGCTGGCGGCCTCCAGCCGGGCCTGCGCGTGCGCCGCTTCCTCCTCGCTGGCGTCCGGGTCCTCCTTCACCACCGACAGGTTCCGGATGGCCTCGAAGACGGCCTGGTCCTCCACGCTGGCAATGGCCTTGAAGCCCACCAGCCCGCACGCCTTGAGGTACTCCGCGTAGCGGCGGTTGGCGATGATGGGCGCGTGCCCCGCGCTCTCATGGACGATGTCCGGCGCCGGCGTGTACTCGATGTGCTCGTGGGTGCGGATGTCCGCGGCAATCGCCAGGACGCCCATCGCCTGGAGCTCCGTGAAGACGGCGGGCGGAATGAAGCCACGCACCCCCACACAGGCCCACCCCAGGCCCGCGAGCTTCTCGTTCATCTCGTCCAGACTGGGGATGCACTCCGAGCCGATGCCCGTGGCCTCCAGGCCCTCCAGGTAGACGGGGTGCGCCTTGTCCGCCAGGTGCCCCCTCAAGGCGCCCAGGATGTTCCGCCAGACGGCCTGGTCCCGCGACGTATACGCCGCGTAGTCCTGGCTCACCACGTAGCGACGCAGATGCGCAGGCAGGCGAGCAATCGTCCGTTCCGTGGAAGTCGTCATCGTTCACCCCGGGCAGAATCTTCTAGTCTTTGAAGATATCCCTTCTTCGGTCGAACGGAAATCCGACATAAATCGACGTCTTCGTCGCTTTAACGTCGAACTAGCCTGACGGGCGGCGAAGTCCGTCCAGCACCAGACGGGCGCCGGGGCTGAGCGCGCCGGAGGGCCACAAGGCGACCACCTCCACGGCCTGGGGCTCCTCTTCCAAGAGGGGCCACGCGTGGAGGTCCGGTGGAAACGGGTGCATGGGGCGCAGGTCCGGGGTGATGGCGCAGGCGCGGAACGCGCGCAGCAGCTCATAGAGGAGGAGGAAGCTCTCCGCGCGCCCCACCTCCTCCACCGTCACGCCGTGGGCGGCGAAGCGGGCGCTGTTGGCGCCGCCGTAGGGGTCATCGCGCAGCCAGTCCACGAAGCGCTGCCCCTCCAGGTCCTTCACACGCAGCGACTTCCTGGACGCGGCCTGCCGCGCGAGCGCGTTGTCCGGCCCGGCGAGCACCACGAAGGGCATGCGCAGCAGCGACTCCGACTCCACGCCTTCATGGGTGGGCAGGGGCGTGAAGTCGAGCGCCAGGTCGAGCTGTCGCGTCTGCACCTGGCGCGTCAGTTCATGGGGCCCGCCGAAGCTGAGCACCAGCTTGAGGTCCGCGGCGGCGGCGTCCCGCGCCACGTCGCCCACCAGGGACAAGGACAGCGTCGGGTTGAGGCCCAGGCGCACCACGGGCTCGGCGCTGGCCAGGTCACGCAGCCGCTTCATGTCCAGTTGATGCAGCGGCGTCTGGGTGCCCGCGAAGAGCCGCTCTCCCCGCGCGGTGAGCTGCAGGCGACGGCCGGGCCCGCGCTCCAACAATGGTGCGCCATCCGCCAGCGCCAGCTCCAGCGCGCGGACATGCTCGCTCACCACCGAGCGCGCCACGCCCAGGTGCTCGGCGGCGGCCTCGATGCTGCCCGCCTCCACGGCGGCGGCGAAGGACTCCAACCAGACCAGGTGCCGGACGAGCTTGCGCGGAGGCATGCGCGGCATCCTCGCACGCCGCCATCAGCGGGACGCGCCGCCGAACTTCATTGAGGCTTGCGAAATTCCGGCATCCGGAATATCTGCACCACCCAATGTCACGGATGTCTGACGCGGCGACCACCGCGGTCGCCAGTTCTCTTCAGCGATTCGAAGCGGCGCGTCCCTTCCTGAGCACGGCGCTGACCTGGTGCGTGCTCCACGGGCTCGTCGCCTTGATGTACTTCGGCGGCGCGCTGCGGGTGGCCGTGGAGCGGCTGGCGCCGGGGCTGCGCCCCCTCCTGCTCGCGGGAAGCTTCGCCCAGGCACTGTTCCTCGGGCTGGTGGCCTTCGTTGGAACCCTGCCCCTGGCGTTCCTGCTCGGGCACCGCTACCGCTTCGCGCTCCCGTTGCTGACGGCGGTGGGCGGCGTGCTGCTCGGGCTGGACGCCTTGGTGCTCAACTCGCTGGGCTTCCACATCAACGGCCTGGTGCTGGCGGTGGCGCTCCAGCCACACGCCCTGGCGGAGACGGGGCTGTCTTCTTCGGAGCTGGCGCTGTTGGCCGCGGCGATGGTGGCCACCCTCACGCTCGACACGGCGGCGGGCATCTGGTTCCTGCGCCAGGGCTTTGGCCCTCGCCGGGTGGCGCGCACGGTGGTGATGATGGCGGCCCTTTGCACCGCCGAGCGGCTGGTCAGCGCGTCCCTCGTCTTCGCCCATGGCGGCGCCGTTCAGCACGCCACCACCACCCTGCCCCTCCAGGCACCGGTGCGGATGAACACCTTCCTCTCGCGTGTCACCGGCAAGGCGCCCGCGTCCGGCCTGCGCCTGGGCGTGAGCCCCGATGCGGGCGTGCCCGCGGCGAGCATCGACCCGGCGTCGGTGCGCTTCACCCGCCGTCCCGACATCGTCGTCGTCCTGGTGGAGAGCCTGCGTGACGACTTCTTCACCGCCGACGTCATGCCGAACATGTGGCGCAGGGCGCGGAGCGGCACGCGCTTCCTGCATCACCACAGCGCGGCCAGCTCCACGGACTACTCGCTGTTCAGCATGTTCTTCGGGCTGGAGGCCCAGCGCCGCGATGCCGTGGTGGGCGCGGGCCGCACGCCCCTCCTCTTCCCCGCACTGGCCCACAACGGCTACCAGCAGTCCTTCTTCGCCGCGTCCTCCGTTGACTGGATGGGCCTCAAGGACACCGTGTTCCGCGACGTGAAGGGGGGCCTGCGCACGGACTACACGGGCCGCAGCCACGCGCGGGACGAGGCCATGGTCCGCGACGCGCTGGCGGCCGTGGAAGCCACGCCCCAGGACACGCCACTGTTCCTGTTCGTGTTCTTCGCCGGCACGCACTTCGACTACGACTACCCGCCGCGCTCCGAGGTCTTCTCGCCCGCATGGAATGGCAAGGGCGGGCTCTCCACGGCGCGCGTGCCCCCCGAGCATCTCAAGGCCCGCGCATGGAACGCGGCCTACGAGGTGGACACCAAGGTCGAAGCGCTGCTGACGCGCATCGAAAGCCTGCGCGGCACGCGTCCGCTGATTCTCTTCACCGGCGACCATGGCGAGGAGTTCCGCGAGCACGGCCGCGTGGGCCACGCCAGCGACGTGACGGCCTCCCAGCTCCACGTGCCCATGCTCGTGTTCGACGCGCAGCTCCCCGTGGGCCAGGTCGACGCCGTCACCGGACACATCGACGTGGTGTCCACGCTCTTCGACCTGCTGGGAGACACGCACAGCCCGGCGATGCTGGGTGACGGCATTCCCATGACGAGACCGGACCCGCGGCGCTACCTCCTCACCACCGTGGGCTGGGAGGCGCGCTACGCGCTCATCAGCCAGGAGCTGAAGGTCCACTTCGGCGCGGGGCGGCCCGGCACCGTCATCACCGACCTGCGGGACCGGCCCCTGGCCGATGGCAAGGAGCGCCTCGCGGCCGAGGCCCCGCACATCCTCCGCCGGTTGAGAGGGACGTCGGAGACGACGCTTCCCGATGCCGCCACGGCCACGGACATGCCCTGACGGCGCCTCGTCGCAGGCCCTGGGGCGGCGCTCGCACGCGCCGCTTCAGAACCGGAGCTTCACACCCAGGGCGAGCGTGAAGAGTTCGACATTCACCGTGGCGGGATTGCGGACGAACTGCACCAGCCGGTAGTCGGTGGCGACGAGCTCGAAGTACCCCTCCATGAGCCGCAGGTTCAGCGCCTCCACCGGGCGCCCCGCGCTGGCCCCCAGCAACAGCGCGGGGCGGAGGGCGGTGCGGAACCAGTAGTAGCCCCGGTCGTAACGGCTGGGCAGGCCCGCGAAGTAGTCGTCGCCCACCGTGTAGCTGAGCATCGCGCCCACCATGAGCGGGCGGACGGACCACCCCGCCGCGTCGAGCCGGAAGGGCCGCCACTGCCCCTTCAGCGTGAAGGTGACGAAGTCCTCCCCCGCCAACGCGGGCGGCGCCCAGCCCACCAGCAGCGCGGTCTCCACGGTGTCGTCGCGAAAGCTCCAGCCCGGCCCCGCGGAGAGAAAGCCGATGGCGCCCGCGAGCTGCATCGCCGCATGGTCGGGCACGTACCAGGGTGACGCCTCGTGCGCCGGCTCCGGCCGAGCCTCCCGTGCCGCCAACAACAACGCCGCCAGCAACGAGGCTCGGAGACCCCCGTGCGCGGCCATCAGAAGGTGGCCCTCCGCACCTGCACCGAGGTGCCATCGACGTCCACCCAGAGGTAGCTCCGGCCCTTCATCGAATCGGTGGTGATGTACCGGACACCGTGCGCCTGGACGTCGTGGTACTGGTGGACGTGGCCGTGGAAGGAGATGGCGACGCCCTCCTTCTGCTGGAGCTTCACCAGGGGCTCGACGAGCGCATCGTCAAAGTCCCCGTTCCCAGGAGGCACGTGGGAGAAGGTGAAGGTGTTGTGCACCGCGGGCTCCGGCGCGAGCGCCGTCTTCAGCCACTGCAGGTCCGGGATGTCGCCCGGGAAGCCGTACTCGCGGGAGTTGGAGTCGAAGAAGACGAAGCGGGTGCCCGAATACGTGAAGGAGAAGGACTCCGGCCCGAAGGTGCGCCGGTAGAGCTTCTGTCCCATGCCCAGCGCGTCATGGTTGCCCATGACCACGAAGAACGGGACCTTCAACCGGGACAGCAGCTCGACGCCCCACTCGTACTCCTGCGTGCTGCCGAACTCCGTCAGGTCGCCCATCTGCACCACGAAGTCGACGCCGCGCTGCTCCAGGTCCCGCATCGCCGCCGCGGAGTCATCCAGGAACAACTGCATGTCGCCCACCACCGCGAAGCGAAAGGCCTGCTTCGGTTCCGCTCCGAGCAGCCGCTCCAATGAGCGGGCATGCAAGTCCCGGTGGGTCCCCCGGAGCTCATAGGGGTGGAACTCGAAGGCGCCACAGCCCGCGCACACCAGCAGCAATGTCACCCAGACGCGCACGGACGCACGCTAACGTCGGCCTCCCGATGCTTTCACGGAATGCGCCGCCGGATTCCGGAGCGCGCGGCGACAAGGAGCAGCCATTCTCACGCGCCATATGAACGGGACTCGGGATGCCACCGGCGCCCACCTCGCCTCGCGTGTGACGGCGGTGTCGTGAGCGCACCTCTGTCGACATCGGAGCTGCTGCGGTGGGCGGCTGGAAAGCCCTCCGGGAGCACGCAGGAAGACCTCGATGCGCTGTGCGCGCGAGTGGACTTCACGCTCACGGCCAGGGACGTGCTGCGCTCAGGCACACCTGCCGAGAAGACCACGGCCTTGCGCGCGCTGCGGGAGCTGGCCACGCCGGATGCGTATGCGCTGGCCCGGCTCGCGCTGCATGACGAAGCGGCGCCGGTTCGGGCCATGGCGGCACGGGCGCTGGCCCGTTCGCGGGACGGCGCGGACTGGCAGGGCCTCCAGGAAGCCCTGAACGATGCCGAGCCCTCCGTGCAGCTCGCGGCCATGGACTCGCTCGCGAGGAGGGACTCGACGGCCGCGAGCGCCCTCTTTCGCGAGCGCTTCGAACGTGCGCCGGAGGTGGAGAAGCGAAACGCGCTCGCCACCGCGCAACGCCTGCGACTCCCCGAAGCCGAGTCCCTGGCCCGCCTGGGCCTCGCCTCCTCGGAGGCCATCACGAGAGCCGCCGCCGTGGCCCTGCTCGCTCGGGAAGGCGAGGCGACGGAGGGACTCCTCGTGCAGGCCCTCACGGATGCCGCCGACGTGGTGCGGCTCGAAGCCCTCCGCGCGCTGTCCCGCCGTCCGCGGGTGCCTGCCAGCGTCTTCGTGCCGCTGCTTTCCGCTTCGTCCACGGCTCAAGTCCGGGAACAGGCACTCCAGACACTCGTCCTGCGTGGTGACACCAGCGCGTGCGAACCCGTGGTCCGGCTCCTGGAGGCGCCCGAGTCGTCACTCCGTCGACGTGCCATCCTCGCCACCGGGGAGCTCGGCTGCACCGGAGCGACGGACTCACTGCTCAAGATGCTGGCCCGGACACGAGACGAGGATGAACGGGCGGACCTCGTCACCGCGCTGGGCAGACTCGGTGGCCCCGAAGCCTGGGAGGCCCTTCGCAGGGAGCTGTCGGACGCCGCCCCGCGAGTTCGACGCGCCGCCGTCTCCGCCTGGGCCTCGGACGCCGCGCCCCAGGACGCAACCCCTGTGCTGATGGCGCGACTGCGCGACGACCCCGACGCCGAGGTGCGGATGGCCATCGCCCTGGCCCTGGCGAACAGCAGCCAGCAAGTGGGCCACCGCGCCCTTCTGCTCGCGCTCGAGGACACAGCACCCGAGGTCCGGCGGATGGCCGTGCGAACCCTGGGCCGCGACTCCAGCCCGGAGGCCCTTCAAGCCCTGCGCGCCCATCAAGCCACCGAACGAGATTCAGTGGTCCTGCGGGAACTCGCCACGGCGCTCGAACAACTGCAGGGCGCGGCAGCAAACCTCACCCAAGCGGCCTCCCCCGCCGAGCGCCACCTCTTCGACCCGGCGCGGACAGGCCAGAGCGTGGCCGAGTGGCTGACGTCCCCCGAACGCCACCCCGCCACGGAGCGCGTCTACTTCTACGAAGGCGGACACCTGGAGCACCTGGACACCGCCAGCCGCCTCCACGTCTTCCAGTACACCGCCATCGGAGACCACCTCCACCTCCGCCCCGAGGGCGCGCCCGAGCGAAGCACGGCCTTCACCGTCACCCCCGCGCCACCCGCCTCCAACGACGTGCCGCGCTCCTTCCGCCTGGAGCTGACCCGGGACGTCCTCACGGGCGCGGACGCGCCACGGACCCTGTACTTCAGGCAGCCCACCGAAGCGGACTCAGGGAGGGGCGACAGCCACTGACGCAACACGGCCGCTACGCCGCGGCGGACCGGGCACCCTCCCAGTCCTCGACCTCGTAGAGGAACTTCGAGCCGCCCATCAGCTTCCGGTTGGCCGAGGTGCTCTGCACGAAGACGACGTACTTCTCCAGGCTGGCGGGCCGGATGCGGACCGTCTCCCCGGGCGGCAGTCCGAGCATCTCCCGGGCCCGCTCCCCGCTGTAGAGGTCACCCGTCTTGCGGTCCATGAGCACCACTTCCTTCCGGCCCTGGATGGTCTCCGTCTTGGTGAACTCGTAGAAGCCCCGACCCGTCTTGAAGCCCAGACCGTTCTCCTGCACGAAGTCCTTGATGGGCTGGGTCCGGTCCACGTCCAGCACCTGGAAGCGCCCCGGCGGCACCGCGCGCAGGTCCGCCTCGCCGTAGAGCGGCGGCGCCGTGCGCTGGAGCATGGTGCTGAACATCACGTTCAGGCCGCGACTCATGCGGCCCTCGCGCGCCACTTCCTGCTCAAACGACTGGAGCTGCGCGTCCGAGGACTGCTTGTAGCAGACGGCCAGCAGCAGGTCGGTGACGTGGGCGAACTGGTCCAGGCTCAGGTGGAAGCCGCCCGACTTCTCCGCCAACTCCTTGTAGAAGGCCGTCGCGTGGCGGCGCGCCAGGGCTTGCACGCCATACACCGGCACGCCCATCCGACCCAGCGCGGCCACCTCCTTGCGCCAATCCAACTGGTGGGGATTCTGCGAAGGCCCGTGGGGCACGTCGTCACCAATCAATACCAGCGCCCGCGTGTACCCGACCGTCCAGGACAGGCTTTGCGCCTGCCGCAGCACGAACTCGTAGCATTCGGGCGCGTCGCCCCCGCCCGTCTGCTCCACGCGGTCCACGAAGCGGACGACGGCGCCCTCGTCGTCCGTCAGGTCCAGCAGCTTGGTGACATACGTGGAGCCCGCGTCGCAGTAGTCCCCGTGGGCGATGATGCCGATGCGGATGCCCGGAATCTCCTTCATCAACCGGGACACCGTGCCCCGCAGCTTCTTCCGCACCTGCGCCAGACACGGATACATGCTGCCGGTGGTGTCAAAACTGAAGACGATTTCGACGCGGTTATCAATGACTGACGTGCTCATTCCGGTGCCCCCCTCGTGACCGCCGACAAGGGCAAATCTACGCGCCGGGTCTGACATGAATCGGGCCTGGAAACGGCGCGGGAAACAGGGGGATGGACGGGCCTTCGTCGGCCCGTCGTCACGCAATCGCACCTGCCGCTTGCCCTGGACGCCGCGCGCCCGCAGCATGCGTGCCCATCGTGTCCGCCACCGCCGAGCCCCCATCCCCGCATCGTACGTACACCGAGCGCCGTGCCGCCGCGCAGGCGGAGCTGACCGCCCTGGACCGCGTGAGCGCCCGCTACGCCAATTTACGAACACTCGCCTTCCTGGCCGCGGCCGGCTTCGCGGGCTTCGTGCTGGCGGGGCGTCTGCCCAAGGTGTGGTGGTGGGCCAGCGCCGCCGCGTTGGTGCTCTACGGCGTGCTCGCCATCCTCCACCACCAGGTCTTCCGCCGCGAGGCCCGGGCGAAGCTGTACGTGACGCTCAACGAGCGTGGACTGGCGCGGCTGGGGCCCGGCTGGCACGACTTCACCGAGCGCGGGGAGCGCTTCCTGTCCCCCAGCCACCTGTACACCCCGGACCTGGACGTCTTCGGCCAGGGCAGCCTCTTCCAGCTCCTCAACGAGACGGCCACGCGCGCCGGAGAGGAGCGGCTGGCGGCGTGGCTCTCCGCCCCCGCCTCCGCCCAGGAGGTGGAAGCCAGACAGGGCGCCGCGCGCGAGCTGGCGCCCAACCTGGACTTCCGCCAGGACCTCTGCGTGGACGCGCGGGACGCCTCGCGCGAGAAGGCGGACCCGGCGCTGTTCATCCAGTGGGCGGAGCTGGGGCCGCAGCTGAACGCCATCCGCTGGGCGAAGCCGGTGGCGGTGGTGCTGCCCCTGGTGACGCTGGCCGTCTACGTCCTGGGCAAGCTCGAGGTGCTGCCGGAGTCGGCCTTCTGGGTGGGGCTGGCGGCGCAGCTGGGCGTGGCCGTCATCACCCGCCGCCCGCTGAAGGTCATGGACGAAGGCGTGGAGGTGGGTGAGCGCGGCTTCGTGCGCTACGCCCCCATCTTCGAGCGCGTGGAGGCCCAGCGCTTCGAGCACCCGCGCCTGAAGACGCTCCAGTCCGGCCTCCAGCAGCCAGGCCAGCCGCCCGTGTCCGAGCACTTCAAGCGCTTCAGCCGGCTGTTCTCCTTCATCGAGTTCAAGCGCCACCAGTTCCACCCCCTGATTCACTGGCTCACGCTCTGGGACATCCACGCGCACTTCGCGCTGGAGCGCTGGCGCGAGGCCCACGGCAAGCAACTGCGCCAGTGGTTCGAGGCCCTGGCCGAGCTGGAGGCCCTGTCCTGCGTCGCGGGACTCGCGCATGACCGGCCGGACTTCACCTGGCCCGTCATGGCCGCCAGTGGCCCCTGCGTGGAGGCCACGGCGCTGGGCCACCCGCTGCTGGACGCGCCGGTGCCCAACGACGTGTCCCTGCCCGGCCCCCGGCACGCGCTGCTCATCACCGGCTCCAACATGAGCGGCAAGACGACGCTGATGCGCGCGGTGGGCGCCAACGTGGTGCTGGCGCTCACCGGCGCGCCGGTGAGCGCGAAGCACTTCCGCCTGTCACCGCTCCAGACGCTCACCAGCATGCGGGTGAAGGACTCGCTGGAGCGCGGCGTCTCCTACTTCTACGCGGAGGTGCAGCGCATCAAGGCCGTGCTGGACGCGGCGCGGGCCGCGAACGGGCAGGTGCTGTTCCTCCTGGACGAAATCCTCCTGGGGACGAACACCCGCGAGCGGCAGATTGCCTCGCGCGAGGTGCTGCGCCTGCTGCTGGGCACCGGCGCCATTGGCGCGGTGACGACGCACGACCTGTCCCTGGCGGTGCTCGCGGACGAGCCGGGCGCGCACGTCGTCAACGTCCACTTCCGGGACCACCTGGAGGCCGGGAAGATGCTGTTCGACTACACGCTGCGCCAGGGCGTGGTGGACACCACCAACGCCCTGCGCGTGCTGCGCCTGGCGGGCGTCCCCGTGGACGACCCGGACGAAGCCGCCGCCGCGCGCTGAGCCCGCAACGACGCGGGCCCCGGGGTTTCCCCCGAGGCCCGCGCTTGAAGCAGCGGCTCACGCCGAAGCGGTGACTACTTGGGCGCCTCGATGAGGGCGGCGAAGCCCATGCCGCCGCCGATGCACATGGAGACGACGCCGTAGCGGCCGTTGCGGCGCTTCAGCTCGCGCAGGATGGTGGCCACCATGCGCGCGCCGGAGACGCCCAGCGGGTGACCCAGGGCGATGGCGCCGCCGTTGGGGTTCACCTTGTCGGCGGGGATGCCCAGCTCGCGCACGCAGTACAGCGCCTGCGCCCCGAAGGCCTCGTTCAGCTCGAAGACGTCGATGTCCTCGACCTTGAGCTTGTTCTTCTCCAGCAGCTTGCGGACCGCGGGGACCGGGCCAATGCCCATGATTTCCGGGGGGACGCCCGCCACCGCGGCGTCGACGAAGTAGCCCAGCGGCTTGACGCCCAGCTCCTTCGCCTTGGCCTCGCTCATCACCACCGCGGCGGCGGCGCCGTCCGTCAGCGGCGACGCGTTGCCGGCCGTCACCACGCCCTTGGGGTTGAAGGCCGGGCGCAGCTTGGCCAGGCCCTCCTGCGTCGTCTCCGGGCGGAGGATGGTGTCCACGGTGACGGTGACTTCCTTCGCCGCGCCGTCGTCGTCGTAGTACGTCGTGGTGACGGGGACGATCTCCTCGTTGAACTTGCCCTGCTCGCGCGCGGTGGCGGCGCGGCGCTGGCTCTCCGCGGCGAACTTGTCCGAGTCCTCACGCGACACGCCGTAGCGCGACGCGATGTTCTCCGCGGTGGCGCCCATGGAGGTGTAGATCTCCGGCAGGCGCTCCATGGCCTCGGGGTTGGCGCTCGCCTTGTTGCCGCCCATGGGGACCATCGTCATGGACTCGGTGCCGCCACCGATGCCCACGTCGTACATCCCCGCCTGGATGGCCTGGGCCACCTGGGCGATGGCCTGCGAACCGGAGGAACAGAACCGGTTGATGGTCATCGCGGGCACCGTGACGGGCAGGCCCGCCAGCAGCGTGGCCACGCGGGCCACGTTCATGCCCTGCTCGGCCTCCGGCATGGCACAGCCCAGGACGACGTCACCGATGTCCTCCGGCTTCAGGCCGGGGACCTGGGCAACGGCCTCCTTGATGGCGACAGCGGCCAGGGTATCCGGCCGGGTGTCCTTGAACTCTCCCTTGTGGGCGCGGGTGAAGGGCGTGCGGACCGCGCTGGCAATCACGACTCGACCAGCCATTTTGATGTCTCCTTGCCCGGGGGGCCCCCGGGCAGTCAGCGAATCTCAGGTTCAGTAGCCTATGGATACTGGCCGGCCGTCAGTTCCGCAGCGGCTTGCCCTTCTCGATCATGTGCTGCAGGCGGTCCTGGGTCTTCTCCTCGCCGCACAGGCTCAGGAAGGCCTCCGCCTCCAGCTCCAGCAAGCGCTCCTCCGTCACCAGCAGCGACGGGCTGGTGTTGCCACCCGTGAGCACGGTCGCCAGCTTCTTGGCGATCTTCCGGTCGTGCGCGCTCACCTGGCCGTTGAGCTCCATGTCGTAGAGCATCATGTCGATGGTGGCCGCGCCGCTCACGCCCGGCAAGCGGAAGCGGGACGGACGCGGCGCCTTGAAGCCGGCGTCCGCCATGCCCAGCACGCGGGCCTTCGCGTCGGACAGCAGGAAGTCCCGGTTGGCGCTGATGCCGTCGGCGTGCGTCAGGAAGCCGCTCTCACGGGCCTCCTCGGCGCTGGTGGCGACCTTCGCCATGCCGATGGTGAGGAAGATCTTCTTCAGGAAGGGGAAGAAGTCGAAGTCCTTGTCCGTGCCGAACGGGCCGTACACGTTGCGCAGCAGTTGCATGTTGCCGCCGCCGCCCGGGATGAGGCCCACGCCCACCTCCACCAAGCCCATGTACAGCTCGGCGCTGGCTTGAATCGCGTTGCCGCCCATCGTCACCTCGGCGCCGCCGCCCAGCGTGAGGTTGAAGGGCGCCGTCACCACCGGCACCGGGCTGTAGCGCATGCGCTGGTTGACGGCCTGGAAGCCCGTCACCAGCTTGCGGATGGACTCGAACTCGCCGCTCTTGGCCGCCCACAGCAGCGCCACGATGTTCGCGCCCGCGGAGAAGTTGGAGCCGTCGTTCCCGATGACGAGCCCCTTGTGGTTCTTCTCCGTCTCATCCAGCGCGGTGTTCATCATCTCGATGATCTGGTCATCGATGGAGTTCATCTTCGTGTGGAACTCCAGCAGCGTCGCGCCGTCGCCCAGGTCCCACAGCGTGGCCCCGTCGTTGCCGGCGATCTTCTTGTTGCCGCGCTTGAGGTACTCCACGCGCTGCGTGCGGGCGTTCTCCGGCACCACCTTCACGGACTTGGACGGGATGTCCCAGTACGTGTCCTTGCCCTTCTCCACGCCGTAGAAGGACGCGCGGCCCGCGGCCAGCATCTCCTCCACCCACGCGGCCGGCTTCAGGCCCAGGGCCTTCATCCGCTCCACGCCCTTCTTCACGCCGTAGGCGTCCCAGACCTCGAAGGGCCCCAAGTCCCAACCGAAGCCCCAGCGCACGCCGCGGTCCACGTTGACCACGTCGTCGGCGATCTCCGGGATGCGGCGGCTGGTGTAGGCCAGCACGTCCAGGGTGACGCTCTCGGCGAACTTCGCCGCCTTGTCCTCGGCGTTCATCACCGAGGCCACGCGCTCGCGCACGTCCTCGATGTCCCTCGCGGCGCCCAGCGAGTCGTAGCGGACCTTGGCCTGCGGCCGGTACTCCAGCGACTTCAGGTCGAGCGCGAGGATCTCCTTGCCCTGCTTCTTGTAGAAGCCGCCGCCGCTCTTGTCGCCCAGCATGCCCTTCTCCACCATCTTCTGGAGGAAGGCCGGGCTGGCGAACACGTCACGCTCTTCGTCGTGCGTCAGCGTGTCGTAGCAGTTCTTCGCCACGTGGGTGAACGTGTCCAGGCCCACGATGTCCGCGGTGCGGAAGACGGCGGACTTGGGGCGGCCCATGGCCGGTCCGAAAATCTTGTCCACCTCTTCGATGGACAGCTCCGCCTTGTCCATGGCGGCGATGGTCCGCATCATCCCGTACACGCCAATGCGGTTCGCGATGAAGTTGGTCGTGTCCTTGCCGTAGACGATGCCCTTGCCCAGCACCTCTTCGCCAAAGCGGTGCAGCGTCTTGAGCACCTCCGGGTCCGTGTCCTTGCCGGCCACCAGCTCCAGCAGCTTCATGTAGCGGACCGGGTTGAAGAAGTGCGTGACGAGGAAGTTCTTCTTGAAGTCCGCGCCGCGGCCCTCCGTCATGCCCACAATCGACATGCCAGAGGTGTTGGACGAGATGATGGTGCCCGGACGGGCGAGCTTCTCCACCTTGGCGAACAGGTCCTGCTTGATCTTCAGGTCCTCCTTCACCACCTCCACCACCCAGTCGCACTCGGCGATGCGGTGCAGGTCATCCTCGAAGTTGCCCACCTCGATGTTGGTGAACACCTCCGCGGAGACGATGGGGCTGGGCTTCTGCTTGCGCAGGTTGGCCAGCGCGCCCTGGGCGAACTTGTTGCGAAACGCCTTCGAGGAGGTGTCCTCGCCCGGCGCGGCCTTGGGCGGGACGATGTCCAGGAGGAGCGCGCGCACGCCCGAGTTGGCCAGGTGCGCGGCGATGCCGCTGCCCATTACTCCGGCGCCCAGCACAGCCACTTTTCGGATCCGCGTCGTCATGTGGGAAAGGCTCCCTGTTGGGAAGGAGGGGATTGCACAAATGTAGGCGATTGACCCGAAAGTCAATCGGATCGGACGGCCAGGGCGCTCGCCACCAGAGGACAAGCCGACTAGAAACCGACCCTCCATGGCGCGCCTCGACCCGCACTCGTACAACGACAGCACGCAGCCTGAGACGGAAACCCTGGACTGGAGGGCCCGCGTCGATTTCAAGACGCAGCGGCTCCACGCGGAGGTCACCCACACCCTCAAGGAAGCCTCGGCCGGGCCGCTGGACCTGGATACCCGGGATCTGGAAATCCGTGACGTCGTCGACGCCGCGGGTCGCCCCTTGCCCTACATCCTCTCCCCCTCCGAGCCGATTCTTGGGAGCCGGCTGCGCATCGAGCTGCCGGTGGGCTTGAGGCAGTTCACGGTGCGCTACCGCACGGCGCCGCACGCCAGCGCGCTCCAGTGGCTGACGCCGCCCCAGACGGCCGGGGGGCAGCACCCCTTCCTCTACAGCCAGTGCCAGGCCATCCACGCCCGAAGCGTGGTGCCGCTCCAGGACACGCCGCGCATCCGCATCCGCTACACGGCGGCGCTGCGGATTCCCAAGGCGCTCAAGGCCGTCATGGCCGCCAGCTTCCTGCGGCGCGAGGAGCACGGCGTGGAGGCGGAGGAGCACTATGAGATGCCCCAGCCGGTGCCGCCCTACCTGCTCGCCTTCGCGGTGGGCAGCCTGGCGCCGAAGGAGCTGGGGCCGCGCTCGCGCGTGTGGGCGGAGCCGGAGCTGCTGGAGGAGGCGGCGGAGGAGTTCTCCGGCGTGGACGACATGCTGCGCGCCGCCGAGTCGCTCTTCGGGCCGTATGACTGGGAGCGCTTCGACTTGCTCACCATGCCGCCCTCGTTCCCCTACGGCGGCATGGAGAACCCGCGCCTGACGTTCCTCACGCCCACGCTCATCACCGGGGACAAGAGCCTGGTCAACGTGGTGGCGCACGAGCTGGCGCACTCGTGGACGGGCAACCTGGTGACGAACGCCTCCGCCGAGCACTTCTGGCTCAACGAGGGCTTCACCGTCTTCGCCGAGCGCCGCATCCTGGAGGCCCTGGCCGGTCCGGAAGTGTCGGCGCTGCACGGCGCGCTGGGCCGCCGCGCGCTGGACTCCGCGCTGCAGCACTTCCGCGCGCACCCGCAGCTCACGTCGCTGCGCACGCACCTGGCCGGGGTTGACCCGGACGAGGCCTTCTCCCAGATTCCCTACGAGAAGGGCTACCTGCTGCTGCGCGCCATGGAGGACGCGGCCGGGCGGCCCGCCTTCGACGAGTTCCTCCGGCGCTACCTGGCCACCTACCGCTTCCGCGCGCTCACCACCGAGGAGTTCGTCGCCTTCGCGGAGAAGGAGCTGCCCGGGGTGCTGACGAAGGTGGACGCGGAGGCGTACCTGCACCGGCCCGGCGTGCCCCCGGGGGCGCCGTCACCGCGCTCGCTGCGCCTGGAGACCCTGGACGCGCTGCGCGGCAAGGTGCCCACGCCGGAGCAGGCGAAGGACTGGACGCCGGCCGAGTGGCAGCTCTACCTGGAGTCACTGCCCCAGCAGACGCCGCGGGACGTCTTCCAGCAGCTCGACGCGCGCTTCGGCCTCACCCAGAGCCGCAACTCGGAGGTGCTGGTGGCGTGGCTGGTGTCGGCGCTGCGCGCGGGCTGGGCGCCGGCCGTGGCCCGCACCGAGACGTTCCTCGGCGAGGTGGGCCGGATGAAGTACCTCAAGCCGCTGTACGGGGTGCTCTCCGCGTCGCACGAGCACCGGAGCCTGGCGCGCGCGCTCTTCAAGAAGCACGGGGAGCGCTACCACCCCATCGCCCGTCAGGGCGTGGAGCTCATCCTGTCGCGCGCCTGAGCGCGCGCGGTGCGGGACACAGGCTACTTCGACGCCGCCGCGCGCAGGCGCTTCTCCGACAGGGCGAGGTAGTTCTCGTCCATGTCGATGCCCACGTAGCGGTGGCCCAGCTTGAGGGCCGCCACGCCCGAGGTGCCGCTGCCGTTGAAGGGGTCCAGCACCAGCGCGTCCGGGGGGCAGCTCGCCTCCAGGATGCGCTCCAGCAGCGCCACCGGCTTCTGCGTGGGGTGGCTGCCGAAGGCCTTCTCCTCGCCGCCGCGCGGGACGGCGAGCGTCCACAGCCGGCCCTCGCCGTCCGCCGTCAGCTCGGCGTCACCGGAGGGCGGCAGCGCCCAGGCGTCGCGCATCTGCTTGCCGCCGTTCTCCGCCTTCATGCGCGCGTAGTTGAACGTGTGCTGCAGCTTGCCGCCGGACTTCGGCGAGGCCCAGATGAGCAGCTCCGTGGAGTGCGTGAAGTAGCGGCACGCCAGGTTGGGGCTCGCATTGGGCTTGAACCAGGTGACGGTGTTGAGCAGCTTGTAGCCGAGCTTCTGCATCGCGAAGCCGACGTTGAAGATGACGTGCTGGGTGCCGCTCACCCACAGCGTGCCGGTGGGCTTGAGCAGGCGCTGGCAGGCCGCGAGCCACTCGGTGGTGAACTGGTGGTCCTCCTCCACGCCGCGCGACACGTCCCAGCCGCCCTTGGCCACCGAGACGCGCTTGCCGCCCTTGCACGTGGTGCCGCCGTTGGAGAGGAAGTACGGCGGGTCGGCGAAAATCATGTCGAACGTCTGGGGCTCGAACTGCGACATCAGCGCCAGGCTGTCGCCGTGCAGCAGCGTATAGGCCTCCCCTTTCGCGTAGACGCTCTCGTTGAGCGAACGGCGGACGACTTTCAGGGAAGGGGCTGCTGCAGCGTGCGCGGACATCTCGCCTCCGTCGGACTCTTCGTCGTGGACGCGGCGGACTGTGCGGTCGCTTCGGTGCTACGTCTAATTTCTGGCCTGTAGCACCCTGAAACTTGACGGGTGATTCAGGCCGTAGAAGCGCCGCGAGCAGGGCGGGAGCGCCTCTCGTGGAGGCCCTCCGACACCCTGCTCGACGGGGACTGCCTGGACTGTGGCGGGGCCCATGAGAGGCCCTTCGCGGCCTACGCCTTCTTGGCGGAGGTGGGCGACGCGCCGTACTTCTTGCGGAAGCGGTCGATGCGGCCGGCCGTGTCCACGAGCTTGTACTTGCCCGTGAAGAAGGGGTGGCAGTTCGAGCAGATTTCCACCGAGAACGAGCCGCGGGTGGACTTCGTCTCCACGCTGTGACCGCACGCGCAGGTCACGCGAGCCGGAGGGTAGACGGGATGGATGTCGGACTTCATGGCGCTCTCCAGTATGCCTTGCCCCCACCCGCCCGCGGGTGGGAGGTCCGGCGCTGAGGGATGGCCGGCGCTTATAATGGCGCTTGGGCCGCTTCACAAGGCCAGCACGGCTCAATGGGCCGCCGAGCCGGGGGGCTCGACGCGTTCCACCCATTTCTGGACGGCCGGATCCGCCGGGACGTCACTGCCGAGCTGGATGTACGACAATAGATGCGTGCGCCCGGCGCCCGTTGCGCCGCCAGACAGCGCTTCCTGGTAGGCGGCTCGCGTGGCCTCCAGGCGGGCAATCGTCTCCTCCAAGGGGCGCTGCTCCGCCGGGGCCTGGGTGCCCGCCAGCCGCGCCTTCGCCCGGGTGAGGTTGCCTTCGAGCAGGCGCAGCTGCTGCCGGGTGCGCTCCTGCACGGAGGCGTCGGCGAAGCGGCCCGTCCCCTCCAACTGGAGCACCAGCTTCGCCAGCTCGCGGCCCCGGGCCCCCGGGGGAATCACCGTGGCCTGGGCCTGCCGCTGGGCGATGCCCTGGCCCCGGCCTTCGTGGGATTGCACCACGAAGTCCACGCCCTCCACCTGGTCGGCCAACTGGAGCGCCTCCGCGTGGGGCACCGCCGCGAGCACCACCACCAGGGCCACCTTCGACTGCTCTCGCAGGCGCTTCACCTCGGCGGCCACGGCGGGCAGCGCCGGCAGGCCCCGCACCTGCTCCTGGGCCTGCCCCGGAGCGGCGAGCCCCACCGACATGGGGCTGGCCATGGCGGGAGAGACGCCCACCACGCCCACCTTCACGCCGCCCACCGTCGTCACCAGCGAGGCGGGGAACAGCCGCTTGCCCTGGGCGTCCGCGAGGTTCGCCGACAGGAGCTTCAGCTTCGCCCGCCGCGTCTGCTTCCGGAGGAAGCCCACGCCGAGCCCGAGGTCCCTCGCGCCCACGGCCATGGCCGCGGTGCCCTGCGCGTCCATCTGCGACAGCACGAGCTCCGCGCGCGCCCGGGCATCCGGCGCCTGCGCGCTGTCCCGGCTCCTGAAGAGCGCATTGCCAGCGTCCAGCACGAGCACCGGCGCGCCCTGCTCGCGCTCCTTCTCAATCGCGACTTTTCGTCTGGCCAGACCGCCAGAGGGGTTGTGTCGTCAACCACAGGGGGCGACTTCGCCCCCATTGTCTCCGGTGAAGAGGAGCACGAGCTGCCTGGGCGCCGCGCCCGCCACCAGGGGCAGCAGGAGCAGCAGCGCCAGCGCGGCCAGCTTCACCGGGCGCGGGCTCACTTCCGGGCCTTCTTGGAGGGCGCCGCCTTCTTGTCCATGTCGGCGAGGCGCGCCTTGGCCGTCTTCGCCTCGGCGGACTTCGGGTAGCTCTTGATGAGCTCCTCCAGCGCCAGCCGCGACTCCTCCTTCATCTTCAACTGGGCGAAGCAGTCCGAAGAGCGCAGGTACGACTCCGGCGCGGACTCCGCCTTCGGGAAGTCCTGCAGCACCTTGCCGTACTCGAAGAGGGCCTCGCGGCACTTGGACTCGGTGAAGTACGTCTCACCGAGGCCGAAGTGGGCGTCCCCCACCAGCGGGTCCTTGGACCACTTCTTCATGAACTCGTTGTAGAGCTGGCGCGCCAGCAGCACGTCGCCGGCCTGGGCCTTCTCCTTGGCGAGCGCCAGGAACGCCTTCTTGTCCGTGGGGCGCTTGAGCTCCTCGGCCTTCTTCTTCGCCTCGGCCTCCTTCAGCGCCGCCTCGCCCTGCATGGCGAGCAGCTTCTGGTCCTGCGCGGCCAGCGCCGTCTCCAGCTCGGTGATTTTGTGGAGGTACGTCTCCACCTGGCCACGAAGCTGGGCGAGGTCCTCGACCGTCTTCTGGAACTGCACGCCGATGTCCGCGTCCTTGCGGCGCGCCGCGGTGTCCAGCCCCTTGAGGGCCTTGGTGACCTCCGCGACCTTCTCATCGATTTTCGGGAGCGTGGCGGCGAGCTGCTCGCGCGTCTCCTTCAGCTCCGTCTGAATCTGGGCGGAGTCGGTGCCGAGCCGGTCGACCTTCGCCTCGAGGGCGCGGCCGCGGTCAGCGGGATAGAAGCAACCAGGGAGGGCCAGCAGGGATATCAGCGCCAGGCTTCGCATCGGGCGCCATCTTAAGCGCAAACGCCCTGCCCGTCTGGACTTCTCTCGCCCCGTCCCAGCGCCCCACGGACCTGCCCGGCTGGCCGGTCACCGCCTCCTGACGGAAAACTCCAGCCGCTCGGCAGCATGCGCGCAGGCCACCCGGAGGCGGTCGGGGTTGAGGAAGAAGGCCACGGGGCGTGAGCGGCCCGACTCCAGGGCCTGGAAGGCCCGGCGATACTCGGAGGCCGCCTCGGCGGTGCGGCGGCACTGCTCCAGGAGCAGCCCGAGCAGATACCGGGCGGCGGCGTGGTCCGGATCCAACGTCAGGCAGCGACGCAAGTCTCGCTCCGCCACGGCGTCGGAGACCCCCGAGGCGGCGCCATCCAGCACGCACGCGAAGAGGAGGTCCGCTTCCGCGCGGGCCTCCGGGCCGGGCTCCGGCGTGGTGACGACGGCGAGCCCCTGGTGGGCGTCGGTGCGGGCGCGCTCGGGGGGCGCGGCCGTGCCTCGCTGCTTCGGAGGAGACGCGGCGCCGCTCCAGGCGTGCTGGGCAGGCGGTGCCTCGGCGGCCCCTTCCTCCGGCCGGACGTAGAAGAAGGCCTGCTCGCCGCGCTGCACCCGCAGCGTTGGCGGCACCCGGAGCAGCGGCTCGGACGCGGACAGCACCAAGACGCCGCCGGGCGCCAGGCTCCGCGCAAGCGCCTCCACGGTGCGCTGGAAGGCCGCCTCGGTGAAGTAGATGAGGACGTTGCGGCAGAAGATGACGTCGAAGCCGCCGCCTCCTGGCGCCACCGGATACGGCGACTCCATCAGGTTGTGGCACTGGAAGCTCGCGCGCTCCCGCAGCGCGGGCGCCAGGGCCTCTCGCGCGCCGGACCGGACGAAGTAACTGGAGCGCAGCTCGGGTGGGACGCGGCGCAGCTGCTCCCGGCTGTAGGCCAGCCACCGCGCGCGGCGCAGGGTGTCCCCGGCGATGTCCGTCCCCAGCACCGTGCTGTCCGGGTCGGCCCCGGCCTCCGCGAGCAGGACGAGCAGCGTGGCCACCTCCTCGCCCGTGGCGCAGCCCGCGCTCCAGACGCGCAGGGGCCGCCGGGTTTTCGCCACCAACGGGGTGAGGACCTGCGCTCGGAACGCGGCGAGCTGCACCTCGTCGCGGAAGAGGTCCGTCTTGTTCACCACTGCCGCGGCGATGAGGTCCTCCAGGTCCGTCACGCCCGACGGGGACTGGAGGAACATCAGGTACTGGTGCGGCGTGAGGCCCTGGCTGCGCGCCGCCAGCCGCTCATCCAGCCGGCGGACCTGGGGGCCACTCAGGGCCATCCCCGTCCGCGCCGACAGGAAGGCGCGCACCCCGGCCCATGGCGCGCCGTCAGCCACCCGGGCTCAGCGCCCCACCGCGAGGGACTCTCCCCGCGCCAGCCGCACCAACGTCGCCGCCACATCGTCACCGTGGATGAGGTGGTCCACCGCCTTGCGCTCCACCGCCGTGCCCGGCATGCCGAACACCACGCAGGACTCCTCGTTCTGCGCCACCGCCAGCCCGCCCGCTTGTTTGATGGCCAGCAGCCCCTC
>NZ_JAAIYB010000809.1 GCF_010894475.1 Myxococcus vastator | reverse complement strand
CCGCAGCTCCTGCACCAGTCGAGTCAGCTCCTCGACTTGACGCTCGAGCTCCGCGATGCGCGCATCCTTGGGGTCGACCTCGGCCACGACACGCCGTGTCCCATGCCCCACGCCGCGTCAGCGAGCGACGAGCCTACCGTCGGCTGCTGGCCTGCTCCTTCTTCAACCGCTCATCCCACCTGAACGCTTACGGCTCATCAACGTCCTTTGGGGAAGTCCGAGCGTAGCCCTTTCCGAGGAACTCGCTCAGGCGCCTGGTTGGGAAGAATGGGAGGCCGAGAAACCCCTACTCTCGGAGCAGCCGTTGCTCCTGCACTATTGGATGCTGGCGCACTACTTCCTGGGAAACGACGCCGCTTGTAAGGAGGCGCTGTCTCATGGGGCCATGTCCGCAGCGGAGCCCACGCGATGGGTGGCCGGTCTGGTCAGACGACTGCACGAACATCCCGAAACAGCTCACATCCATCGCACGGGGACCCGAGAGTTGGCGGAACTTCGTCGGCAGGTACGCGCCGCCGCA
The DNA here is from genome assembly GCF_010894475.1 of Myxococcus vastator. Lineage (GTDB taxonomy): Bacteria > Myxococcota > Myxococcia > Myxococcales > Myxococcaceae > Myxococcus > Myxococcus vastator. The sequence goes on along the minus strand of NZ_JAAIYB010000809.1, from coordinate 1,142 downwards.
CGTCCTGACCAGCTCTCGGGTCGTTGATGTCCCTCCCCCATCTTTCCGCTTTCCATCTCTGAGGCCACCATGAGCAGTGACAACGAACATCTGGTCGACTGGGTTGAGAACGAGCATGAGACCAGCCCCAAGGCAACGGGCTGTCTATGGCGTCATGAGGAGTATGACGGCACGAGATATCCTCGCTGCAACTACCGCAAAAATGCCCACGACTACTCCAAGGACAGCGAGCGGGGTATCTATAATGTCCCCAATATGCGGAGCCCGGAGCGTTGGGTTCAGGTGTGGGTGGACCGGTTGCTGCCCAGCATGCAGAAAGCGAAGACGACGACCGCCAAGGGACGGAAAGTCCCCCTGAAGAATCCGGATGGCAGCTTCGTCATGACGCCCATGCATAACAGCACGCCTGCAAGCCCGGACATGGGCGGTTGGGACGTGGAAAAGGATGGGAACTTTTCCACGGACAAGGTCCCCTATTGGCACAACACGCATCACGTCATTGCCTGCGGCGAAATCGTGCAAGTCTTCTCTGCTGAGCGGGAACAGCGCCTCCTCGTGAAGTCGCGCTGGAACATCAACGAGATGCCGAACGTGATCATCCTTCCCAAGCAGTTCGCCGTCGCGCGCATTCTCAAGCTGCCGACCCACGTGCCGCCGAACGGCAAGCAGAACCACAGCAACTATAGCAAGCGGCTGGGTACGAAGCTCAATGATATCAAAGCAAAGCTCGTGGCCAACGGTGCGAAAACGGGACACGAACTGACGGATGACAACAAGGATGCTTGTCGAAAGGAGTTGGAGAAGGCCTCTCTGGCGTTGCGCCAGTTTCTGCTTGAGTCTGGAGAGAAGAATCCAGGTATCAATATCGACAATCTGACCTTCGACAGTGTCAACTGGTAACGTCTGCCGTGACTGCTTACTTTATACTTCAGGCGCAGTCGACCCAGGATGGCTGCGTTCTAGAGCGATATCCCGCGACCTTCGAGGCGCTCTGGCAAGCGACGGAGGGCGCTCCCTGAGCGATCCCCGCATTTGAGCGAGCGGCTCGCCAGGCGCCTACCTGACAGCTCCGTGCGAAGCAGAGTGGTGGGGTACAGGAGGAGAGGCCATGCTGGTACGCAAGGTGGCCATCAACGAAGAGC
>NZ_JAAIYB010000808.1 GCF_010894475.1 Myxococcus vastator | reverse complement strand
GATGGGCCCGGAGATCCGCCAGCTCGCGACGGAGCGCCTCGGTGTCGACCGGGCGCTGGGAGGGCTCATGGGACAACATGCTCAGCACGAGGTCACTCACCCCGTCGGGAACACGCGCGTTCACCGTTCGGGGAGACGGCGTCATCAGGGCGGGGTTGTTCAAGTCGAAGCGCGCCCGGTGCGCCGTAGGGCGCGGGTCGGTCAGCAGTTCGTGGAGCATGACGCCCATCGCGAAGATTTCATCGGAGACCTGGGAGGCGTAGCGAGCCCGGGGCTCGTCCCTGTGTTCCCGCATGAATTGAAACTGTTCGGGGGCCCGATAGCGCTCGGTGCCCGGGGGCAACCCGCCTCCCGTCAGGTCCTCTGCGAGGGTATAGGTCGCGCAGCTGAAATCGATGATGACAGGTTCACCATCGCTCTTCCGGATCAGGACGTTGAGCAGCTTCAGGTCCCGATGCAGGACGCCCATCCTGTGCATGTACGCCAGCGCACCCGCGAGCTTTTCAAAGACGCTCAGGAGCTCGCGAATCGTCGGGTGCTTGCGTTCGGCCCACTCCGCGAGCGTCCAGCCGTCCACGTAGTCGAGCGCAAGGTAGAGGTGGCCACTCTCCGCGACCCCGAACCCTCGCGGCTGGACGATATTCGGGTGGTCCAGCATGAGCAGCGACGTCACCTCTCGCAACGTGCGCGCGTGGGTCTGCTTGGCGTCGCCGCTGGTCTCCCGGTGCCTGGCTACTTTGAGGGCACGCTGGATGCCGTTCTTTTCGCCAAGGAAGACAACCGCGAAACCGCCGCCGCCAAGCGTCTTGGAAATCTGCCACCCGTCAATGAGCGAGACTGCCGGCACCGCAATCGGCTTCGTCACTGGGCAGCCCCCGGTACAGGTCTCGGAAACCGCACGTCCGGAATCGACAAATGCCGGCCTCCATCCCCGCGCATCTCCAAGGTGGAGACAAAGCTTGCATCAGACTCCTGGATTTCGGCGACCGCGAGAACGCGCCTGCTTTCTCCGGGAGGAATCGGGAGCTCCTTGTCGGTTACGATCCGCGCACGCAAAGGCATGCCAACCCGACCTCTGAAGGTCGCCTCCAGCGGTGCCCAGGCGGGTTGTCCGGCTCCGTTGGAGATCGTCATGTCTACGAGAATCCACCGCTTCCCCCGAAAAGCCACGACATTGAATGATTCAAGTCCGCGTGCGCCGCCCCATGTCTCTTTGATGCGGGAAGTTGTGACACCCTCCGCATCCAAGTAGCCAAGCAGCACGAAATCTTCGGGCTTCGGCGTCGGGGCGCGAGCGTCCGTCGGACAGGTCTCGTTCGGTGGCGCCGGGCGCTGCACCTCGATCCGGATATCCACTTCAGCCGGATCGGTCACGAGCGTGAAAGCCGCCCGTGCCGGAACCTTGCCGTCCGAGAAGAAGACTCCGAGTTCCTGTCGTTCGCCAGCGGGAAGATCGGCCAGGGGCTGAACGATGACGGAGCGCTCGCCGGCATCCAGGACGCGGAGCCGCGACTCATCGAAGGTGAGGGTCTTCCGCTGGATTGGCGAGGGAAAGAACAGCAGCGTCATGGTGTCCCGCGCGACGTGGATGACGGGCGGCGAGTCGGCGGGAGCGCTGGCGACTGTAACGGAACGCTCGCGCCTGACACGCGCCCCCGGTGCCGGTTCAGCCCTC
>NZ_JAAIYB010000807.1 GCF_010894475.1 Myxococcus vastator | reverse complement strand
TCATCCATGACATCTCGAAGTGCCTGGTATCGCTCCGCCACGGCCTTTTCCGCGTCCATACCCGGCCAACGCGCTCGGCCCCTCTGGCTATTCCCCTATTCGGCTAACTAATTCCTGAGCGGGCCCTAACCGTTGGGGCAGCGGTTGACACAACTCCCTGAGAGTCTCAGCTCTCCGCGCTAGGGTTTCCAGGAGCGCTGCTCTCTCTGCTCTCCGGTTGCGTCCCTCACATGCTTTGCAGGCTTCCGAAGGGGAGCCGTGAGGCGGGCAAGGCCCTTACGGAGGGCCGGCCTGCGCACTCCTGCCCTGCGTCCCCGGCGGCCCCACTTCCCGCAGCACCACCGCCCCTCTCGCTGCCCCAGGAACTACCATTTCCAACAGGGTCCGATGCGACTCTGGCCTCCCAGGCCCGGGGCCCGCGCTTCGCAGTCCTTGAGGGGCCTCCACGCTGCGAAAGCACGCGCCAGGCTCGCAGAGGAGACGATCTTCAAGAAGCGCGGGTCTTGGATCCACACGAGCGCAGAGAAGCGCGGGATTGGAGGGCCGCGCAGCGGCGCTCGAGGTGCCGGAATCTGGCGGCAGGGGAGCCTTGAGCCACGCTGGGTTGCGCGAGTGGACGAGATGAGCAAGCTGGAGGAAATCGAGGTCGCCGGGCGAATGGCTCTTGAAGGTCGCATCCATCCGCCAGCGCAGACCATCTCGTGCACAAGAGATTGCTTGTCCGCATCACCAGCAAGTCTCGTCGCTCCGACCAGGACCAAGAACTCGACGCAGCCCGATTCAACTCATCCCCTTCACTGACGGCCGGCAAGCGTCGCGCTCACGTGACCGATCAGTCGGCCGTCCCGTTTCCAGCGCTCACGGGTCACGCGCTCGAATCGCCGCGCTTTCCCATGATCGTCTCCACCTTCTGCGTCAGTCCGCTCGCATCGAACGCCTCGGCGACATGGAACCACTCCTGCTTCTCACGCGGCTTCGACATTCCGGTCAGGGTCCACCACGACTGCTACCCCGGCAATGCCCCGCGGCACATCGCTCGCCGGACGGTTACGAAGCTCGATCAGGGAGACCGAGGTGGTGGAGAATGCCAGGCGGCGAGGCTTCACGGCGGAGTACAAGCTTCGAGTGCTGGCGGAGGCAAACCGCTGCACGGAGCCCGGTGAAGTCGGGGCGCTGCTGCGCCGCGAAGAGCTGTACTCGTTTCTGCTGAGTGCGTGGCGGCAGCAATGCCTCGAAGCGCACGCCGCCCTCCCTCGGCACAAAGACGCCGTCCGGCACCATCGAGTGAAAATGCGGCGTGACCTGCAAGGCGGAGCCGAAAAACTGGATTCTTCACAGCCCTATGCGCCTGCTCTCCCACTCGTCCAACCCAGCAGGCTGGGCCCTTCTTTCCCTACCGAAATAGGTAGCTAGGGGACGTCAAGCACACACACCAGGGCACCTCCGTTCGCCACTCTGCACGTACCCGTCGTCTCCCATCTTGACTCGCTCCGCAAATGGACCGATCCTCGGCGCATTGATGACCAGTGCCAATGAGACAGATATCGATGCCGTCATCAGACGAATGCGAGTACCAACGTCTGAAAGGATATTTGTCCTGAACTGCTGGACGGGTCAACCCCTGACGCTTTTTCGGCAGCAGTTAAGAGCCCACAATCTCATCTATGCCTTTTACAAGCAAA
>NZ_JAAIYB010000806.1 GCF_010894475.1 Myxococcus vastator | reverse complement strand
GGAGTTACAGGCTCCCGGGCAGCGGCCGGGATGGCTCCGCTGGAAAGCTGTACGTCACGCCCAGCGACAGCCAGCTCCCGCCCAGGCTGAACGAGCCGACGCGCGCCGTGGACGGCCCCACCGGACCTCGGAGGAACGCGAGCCGGTAGTCGGCGGTGATGCCCCAGCGCGGCGTCAGGCGCAACGTGGCGCCGACGTTGCCCATCCACGTCTGGGTGGTGATTTCCTGGAGCGCCTCCCCCTTGCGCTCCGACGAGGTGAGCGTGGGCCCCGTCAGCAGGCCCGCGAAGGGGACGAGCCCATGCGGGCCCAGCTGCGGAAGCACCGTCTGGAAGCGCAGGCCGATGAGCGCTCCGTAGCCCAGCACGTCCACCTGCCGGGCCTGCGGCGGCCCCCCGTCGACGCCCGGCTCGTTGAGGTACAGGCGGCTCTGCGTGCCGAACAGGTCGATGCCCACCTCCAGCAGGTCGGAGATGGCGTAGGCGAAGGACCCCACCACCGTGGGCCCGCCCGCCACTTCCCGGGCACGCGGCAGTCCCTGGTTGGCCTGCCGCGAGTACCAGCCGTCATAGAGCGTCTTGTTGGGGGTGATGCGCCAGCCGCCCTGGATGGTGATGCGGCCCACCCCATCCAGCGAGGTGGACACGTCCTCATCACCGTAACCGTCATACTGCGCGGCGGCGGGGGTGGAGAGCAGCAGTGCGAGCGGAAGAAGGCGGCGGAGCATCAATGGCGGCTTTGGCGTCAGGGGCGCTTGGGGCGCAGCGCGATTTCCAGGAAGGTGGTCCGCCGGCGGCGCAGCGATGCGACGAAGCAGCGCACCACGCATCCGGCGCCGAACTCGCGCAGCACCACGCCGACATTCGCCACCACGTCCCGCAGGGTGATCACACCGTGCATGTGCCCGCTCCTGTGCGCTGCGGAGGTTGGCCCGGGTGCTACAGGCGTGTGGCGCACGCTAACAGGGGGTCCCCCCCCGTCAATTTTCAGGGCGCTCAGCGGGCGCGCCGCTCCAGCTCCAGCAGGGGAATCTCCAGCACCACCACCGTGCCGTGACTGCACGGGGGATGGAAGTCGGCCCGGTCCAGCTCCCCGAGCAACGCGCGGAGCTGCGCGTCGGAGAGCGGCACCGCGCCGGCCTGCTTCGCGGCGTGGCACGCCATCACCCGCACCGCCTCCGCCAGCGACACCGGGTCCAGCGTCGCGCTCTTCGGCGGAAGCGCCCGCGCCAGGGCCTCCAGCAGCGCGCGCGCGTCCGCGCCCTCCAGGCCCGGCGGCACCGTCTTCAACGCCACCGTGGTGCCGCCGAACGGCTCCACGTCGAAGCCCAGGCGGGACAGGGCCTCCCTGCCCTCCACCAGGGCCTTGGCCGCCGCGACGGGCAGCTCCAGCGTGGTGCCGAAGAGCGTGGGCGCCGGAGGCGGCTTGCCGGACTCCAGCGCGCGCAGGTAGCCCGTCAGGCGCGCGCGCTCCAGCGCCGCGTGCGGGTCCATCACCACCAGCGTGCCCCCCGGCCCCTCGCAGAGGTGGAAGCGGCCGCCCAGCATGCCCAGGGGCCGCAGCGCGCCGAAGTAGCCCGGCGGGGGGGCCTCGTTGAGCTGTGGCTGCGCCTGTCCGAAGGCGGGGGCCTGCCCCACCGCGGCGGCGAAGGGCAGCGCGCCCGGCCGGCCCCCCTGCCCCAGGGG
>NZ_JAAIYB010000805.1 GCF_010894475.1 Myxococcus vastator | reverse complement strand
TCAAGGGGTACCGTCCGCAGTTCTACTTCCGCACCACGGACGTGACGGGCTCGGTGAAGCTGCCGGAGAACGTCGAAATGGTGATGCCGGGCGACAACATCGCCATCGAGGTGGAGCTCATCACCCCCGTGGCCATGGAGAAGGAGCTGCGCTTCGCGGTTCGCGAGGGTGGCCGTACCGTGGGCGCCGGCGTCGTGGCGGAAGTCATCGAGTAATGCCGGGTCGGCCGTAAGGCCGCCGGGCTCACTGTCCCGACTCCGAAGGGAGGGCTGCGTTGTGGTAGCCTTCCCTTCTCGTATCTGGTGAGGTAGGTCATGCCGAAGGGCAATCGTTCCATCATTTCGCTCGAGTGCACTGTGTGCAAAGAGCGGAACTATACGACCACGAAGAACAAGCGGAAGAGCCAGGACAAGCTTGAGCTGAGCAAGTTCTGTCCTCGCTGCCGGAAGCACCAGGACCATAAGGAAGGCAAGGTCTAGGTCGGTAGTTCAGGGAAGGTTCTAGGCCAGTAGCTCCAACGGTAGAGCAGCGGTCTCCAAATCCGCGTGTTGGGGGTTCGAATCCCTCCTGGCCTGCCAACTCTCAGTAGTCGCGGGGCCCCCGGTACCTGGAGGTGCCGGGGGTTCCTGTGTTTTCGCAGTCCCGCGAATTCGCATCCGCAGTACCTCGTGAGGCACCATGGCGACGGCATCAGAGGCCAGCCAGCAGGCTAACCGCTCGGCGATGGATCCGAAGCGGCTCGTGGTCATCTTCTATCTTCTCGCCGGCATCGTCCTGGCCCTCTTCCTGGAGCGTCTGCTCGGGTTGCTGTGGGCGCGGCTCAGCTGGAGCGACCCGGTCCTCATTGAGGGCTTGGACTGGAAGGTCTCCACCCTGGTGGGCTATGCGCTGGCCGTGGGATTGGCCGTGGGCGCGTACTTCCACCCGCGCACCCATGCGCTGTCCATCGACGTGGCTTCGGAGTTGATGAAGGTCACCTGGCCTACCTGGCCGGAGACCAAGGCGTCGACCATGGCCGTCGTCGTGGCGTCCCTGGTGGCCGCCGTCATCCTCTTCTGCATCGATACCGCCGCCTACAACCTGATGGTGGAGTGGCTGCCGGCCGTGTGGGGGAAGCTGTAATGGCGATGAAATGGTACGTGGTCCACACCTACTCGAACTTCGAGAACCAGGCGAAGAAGAGCCTGGAAGAGAAGGTCCGTCTGGAGGGCCTTCAGGACCAGTTCGGTGAAATCCTGATTCCGATGGAACAGGTCGTCGAAATGGTGAAGGGCGAGAAGAAGACCTCTCGTCGCAAGTTCTTCCCTGGCTACATCTTCGTACAGATGGAGCTGAACGACCGGACGCTCCACCTGGTGAAGAACACGCCGAAGATCACCGGTTTCCCGGGAACGGCGCAGCATCAGAATCCATTGCCCATCTCCGACCAGGAGGTGGCGCGCCTGACGTCCCAGATTTCCGAAGGCACGCTCAAGCCGAAGCCCAAGGTTCAGTTCGACGACGGCGACACGGTGCGCGTCATCGACGGTCCGTTCGCCAACTTCAACGGCACCGTGGAAGAGGTCAACGCCGAGAAGGGCAGGGTGAAGGTGCTGGTCAGCATCTTCGGCCGCGCCACCCCGGTGGAGCTGGACTTCATGCAGGTGGAGAAGACCACCGGCTAGCAGTTGATGCCACGCCGTGCACCCCTGTATGG
>NZ_JAAIYB010000804.1 GCF_010894475.1 Myxococcus vastator | reverse complement strand
CCCACGCCCCGCCTCGGCCCCAGGCACGCGCCAGCAGCGTCCCCGCGGCGGTCAGCACCATGCCGGCCACGGCGTAGACGGCCGCCACTCGCAACAGCAGGCCCGGGATGACGGGCCGCACCGCCGCCATCAACGCGGCGTAGGGGCCCTCCACCGGGATGTCCATGCCCACGACACCCGAGCGCAGCAGCAGCCACGACTCGGCGGCGAACAGCGACACACCCAGCACGGCCCCCACGAGGAGGCGCGGCCACCAGAAAGGGAGAATGCCGGAAGGGGGGGATTCGGGCATGACCTCCTCTTCTATACCCGATTGAAACAGGCGTGTGCCGGCCGGACGACCGGCCCCCGCCAAGGTGCGCTCAGCGCGAGGCCATTGCAGAATGGAGGGCCTTGACTCCGCCTCGAATGGCAGCCAGCGAGGGCCTTATGTCACCGCACGGTGCCCATCCCGATGAGAGCCAGGACCTGGTGAGCCGGGCGCTGGACGCCGAGCGCCATCACAACGCACGGCAGATGGCGCGGCTGCGGCTGGTGGCCGTCACCCTGCTGCTGGGCGTCGCGCTGTATCAAGGTGTCGCGCGGGGCATGGCGGACTGGAACGTCTATCTCGTCCCCCTGGGCATCTACTGGCTGTGCACCGTGGCGGGACGGGTGGCGGTGTCACGCTGGCCGCCAAGCGCCTCGTGGGCCGGCCTGACGCTGGCCTTCGTGGACGCGCCCGCCATCTACTGGATGCAGCACCTGGCGATTCCCGTGTCCCCCTCTCCAGGCGGCGTGGCCGGCTTCACGCTGGGCATCTACACCGTGCTGGTGCTGCTGGCGGCCCTGTCGCTGCGCCGCTCCGTCACCGCGGTGGTCATGACGGTCGCCGCCGTCGGCGTGGTCCGACTGCAGGACGAGGCGGACATCGGCATGGGCGCCCAGGTGGCCGCCGTCGTGCTCCTGGGCATCATGGCGGCCGGCGCCCACCACCTGCTGGCCCGCATCCACGCCCTCACCGCCGCCGTCTCCCAGGAGGGGCTGAAGCGCGCCCGCCTGGGCCGCTACTTCTCGCCCTCAGTAGCAGAGCGACTGCAACAGCAGACCTCGCTGGCCCCGGAGCTCCGGGAAGTCACGGTGCTGTTCGCCGACCTCCGGGACTTCACCGCGCTGAGCGAGCGCATGCCGCCCGGCCAGGTGGTGGAGCTCCTCAACGAGTACTACGGCCGCATGGTGGAGGTGGTGTTCCGCCACGGAGGAACGCTCGACAAGTTCATCGGGGACGCGCTCATGGTGTACTTCGGCGCGCCGCTGGACGACGCCGAGCACCCCCTGCGCGCGGTGCGCTGCGCGCTGGACATGGTGGTGGAGTTGGACGGCGTCAACGCCGCCCGGACCGCCCGGGGCGACCCCGTGCTGCGCATGGGGGTGGGGGTCCACACCGGCCCCGTCATCCTGGGGAACATCGGCTCCACCACCCGCCGCCTGGAGTACACCGCCATCGGGGACACGGTGAACGTGGCGTCCCGCATCGAGCAGCTCACCAAGGTGGCCGGCGTCACCGTCCTCGCCTCCCAGGCCACCCGGGAGCGCTGCGCCGAGGCCTTCGCCTGGGCGCCGGTGAGCCCCACCCTGGTGCCCGGCAAGCGGCTGCCCGTGGTCACCTTCGCTCCCAGTGTGGGACAAGCCCAGGCCGCGCTCGCGTCCGGCTGATCCACCCCC
>NZ_JAAIYB010000803.1 GCF_010894475.1 Myxococcus vastator | reverse complement strand
CCTGGGTGCGGTGCACCGTGCGGGACGGCGGGCCGGGCTTCCGCTCGGAGGACCTGCCCCATGTCTTCGAGCCCTTCTTCAGCAAGCGGCGCGGCGGCACGGGGCTGGGCCTGTCCATCGTCCAGCGCATCCTGGAGGAGCACCAGGGTGTCATCCGCTTGCGCAATCACCCGGAGGGCGGCGCGGAGGTCACGCTGCTGCTTCCAGCTGTTTCTTCGCCTGTATCAACCCAGCACGTAGACTCCCTGGCTTCATGACCCGTACCCGTATCCTCCTCGTGGACGACGAGCCCGGCATCCGCCTGGGCATGAGGGGCTTCCTCACCACCCATGGGTTCGACGTGGACGAGGCCACCAGCCTCGCCGAGGCGCAGGAGGCGTTCCGCGCCACGCGTCCGGACGTGGCCGTGGTGGACTACCGGCTCACGGACGGCACCGCGCTGGAGCTGCTGCCGCGCCTCAAGGACATCGACGCCTCGGTGCCCCTGGTGGTGCTCACCGGCCATGGCTCCATCGAGCTGGCCGTCCAGGCCGTGAAGGAAGGCGCCGAGCAGTTCCTCACCAAGCCGGTGGAGCTGGCCGTCCTCAAGGTGGTGCTGGACCGGCTGGTGGCGCAGCGCCGCGAGCGGCAGCGGCTGCTGGCGGAGCATTCACGCATCGCCCGTGGGGCGGTGGACCCCTTCGTGGGTGGCAGCGCCGCCATCCGCGCGCTCCAGGCGCAGGCCGAGCGCATCATCGAAAGTGACAGCCCGGTGCTCATCACCGGGGAGACGGGCAGCGGGAAGAGCGTGCTCGCGCGCTGGCTGCATGAAGGCGGCCCGCGCAAGGACGCGCCCTTCGTGGACCTCAACTGCGCGGCGCTCTCCAAGGACCTGCTCGACTCGGAGCTGTTCGGCCACGAGAAGGGCGCCTTCACCGGCGCGGTGGCCGCCAAGCAGGGCCTGCTGGAGGTCGCCGACCGGGGCACCCTGTTCCTGGATGAGATTGGCGACATGGACTCGGCCGTCCAACCCAAGCTCCTCAAGGTGCTGGAGGAGAAGCGCTTCCGGCGGCTGGGCGACGTGAGGGACCGCCGCGTGGAGGTGCGCCTCATCGCCGCCACGCACCAGGACCTGGGCGTGGCCGCCCGCGACAAGCGGTTCCGCAGCGACCTCTACTTCCGCGTCAGCACGCTCATCCTCCATGTCCCTCCGCTGCGTGAGCGGCCCGAGGACATCGTCGAGCTGGCGCACCACTTTCTGGCGGAGCTGGGCGCGGCGCGGGGCCGCGGCGGCGTGGGGCTGCAACCCGACGCCCAGGCGGCCCTCACCCGCTACGCGTGGCCTGGCAACATCCGCGAGCTGCGCAACGTGCTGGAGCGCGCGGTGCTGCTGTCCGGCGGCGGGCCCCTGTCCCGGGGGGACTTGCGCTTCGAGGCCAATGTCAGCGAGGCCGCCTCCGACGCCGACGACCACCTCACCCTCGAGGAGCTGGAGCGCCGCCACATCGAGCGCATCCTCCGCCGCGAACACGGGCACGTGGAGCGCGCCGCCGCGCGGCTCGGCATCCCCCGCTCATCCCTCTACGAGCGGCTCAAGCGCCTGGGCATCAACCGGTCCGGATTCCAGAAACCGGATCCGTAGCCTGGACACAATACGCAGTCACGGGCCGGAGCGCCGGAGCAAGCACCGGAATTTACATGGAACCGAGACACTGTCTCTTATACACAGCTCCG
>NZ_JAAIYB010000802.1 GCF_010894475.1 Myxococcus vastator | reverse complement strand
GTCCGAGGGAAGGGGAACGCGGACAGCTTCCACTCCTGCAGCCACGGCGCGGGCCGGGTGATGTCGCGTGAGGCGGCGAAGCGGCGCTTCACGGTGGAGGACCACGCGAAGGCGACCGCCGGCGTGGAGTGCCGCAAGGACGTGGACGTCATCGACGAGACGCCGGCTGCGTACAAGCCCATCGACGCGGTGATGGCGGCGCAGGCGGACCTGGTCGAAGTGGTCCACACCCTGAAGCAGGTCGTGTGCGTGAAGGGGTAGTGAAACCCAGAGGTGACCATGCCGGGATGAAGACACCGAGGCGCCCGCGCTCCCCAAGAGGCCGAAAGGCCGCCAGGATGGGGGCGCGGGCGCCGCTATTTTCACGGGGGTGTCAGTGCGCGCCGGGTGGTTCGTGATTCGCGAGCAGCAAGGAGGAGGACGTCATGGTGCGCATCGATGGCTCACAGGGAGAGGGCGGGGGGCAGGTGCTGCGCACCTCGCTGGCGCTGTCGCTGGTGACAGGCAAGCCCTTCACCATCCAGAACATCCGCGCGGGCCGGAAGAAGGCGTGCAGGGAGTGGGCACTCATTGGCCTCACCCACAACCTGCGCGAGCTGCACGGCGCGAAGGTGGCCGTGTAGTAGGAAGGGGAACTCCGCCCTCCAGGGGCACCCGTGGAATGAGCATTCCTTCCACGGCTGTGCCCTGGAGAGAGGAGGGGGGCGGCCTGGATGCAACGGGGTGCTTTTTACCCCGCTCCTTGCTCCTTTCGGCAATACGAGTCAGACCGGCGAACCCAGTAAAGCCAATGCAGACGCCGGAATTTCGGCTTAGGAGTTGCTCCGCATCATGAGGCGCGCGAGTGTTCACCTTGCTGCCTTGACAGTCCTCAATGCGCTCTTAGGTTGGGCCACCCTGCAAGCAGTCGACCATGCCCAGGGAGCGGAGGAAGCGGATGCTGCTCCTGGTGCAATCGATGGATTTGCTGAGGGGCGCTGTCCCTGCCGCGCAGATGAGAGTCGAATTGCCCATACATGCCAGAAGGCCAAGCAGTCAGCCAAACTCTGCCGCACTGATGCGGAGTCCGCTAGCGAGGCAGTATCCGGTGGCCTTCTTGGCGCGCTCGTTTAACTAAGGTTGGAGATCAGGACGGAAACCCAACAGGGCGGGTTCATCGTCTGACAACATGTCGCCCTGCGCGGTCGAGGTTCGTGGAACATGGGATTTGAGATTGACTTTATGCCGGTGGGCGAGGGCGAGAAAAATGGGGATGCGATCGCCATCCGCTATGGACAGCCGGGGAACTACACCACCTACGTCGTGGATGGTGGGTACTCGGAATCGGGAGAGACGCTCGTCAAGCACATCCGGAGGTACTACAACAACCCCGAACGTATCGATTACGTCTTGTGCACCCACGCGGACATCGACCATTGTTCCGGGTTGCGGACCGTCATCGAGAACTTCGAGATTGGCGCCATCTATATGAACCGCCCCTGGACACACGCGGCGGAACTCCTGATGCGCGGGCTGTTCAAGGATCCTCGCTGGACGGAGGAAGGCCTGAGGAATCGGCTGCGCAACGATTTCCGCGTCATCGCCGAGATCGAGGACATTGCGCTGGAGCGCGGCATCCCTATCCGGCCAGCGTTCCAGGGAACTACCGTCGGGCACTTCGTGATCCTTTCCCCTGCTCGCGCGCGCTATGTCGAGTTGATCCCGCAGTTCACCCGAACGCCTGAGGCG
>NZ_JAAIYB010000801.1 GCF_010894475.1 Myxococcus vastator | reverse complement strand
GGGCAGGGGGCGATGCCGAAGCGCTGGACGATGGTCTCCCGGACGCCGTGGAAGACGACGCACTGCGAGCCCGCCTGGCTCAGCCCCAGCTCGAAGGTCTCCCAGCCCAGCGCGGAGGGCAGGGGTGTGAGTCCCCCGCGCCGCTCCATGAAGCGCAGCGTCTGCTCATCCACGCGCATGCCGCCCTCGGCCCACAGCGGCCAGTTGAACGACACCGTGCGTCCGTGCCGCTCACCTCGCGCCCGGCGCGCTTCACGCTCGTCGGCGAAGGCGTCGAGGAAGGCGTTGGCGAAGGCGTAGTCGCTCTGCCCCACGTTCCCGGTGATGGCCGCCGTCGAGGAGAACAGGGCGAAGAAGTCGAGCGGCAGGTGGCGGCTGGCCTCGTCCAGGTGGAGCGTCCCGCTCACCTTGGGACCCAGCACCGCGTCCAACTGCTCCCTGGACTTGGCCGGCACGAGCGCGTCACGGGTCGCCCCCGCCGCGTGGATGATGCCGTTCAACGCGCCCAATTGCGCGTGGGCCTCATGGACGACCCGCGCGGCGGAGGACGGCTCGCCGACGTCGCCGCGCACGTACACCACCTGCGCGCCAGTCGCGTTCAGGGTCTCCAGCCGCTGCCGCCGGGCCTCGTCCAGCTCGCTTCGGCCGACGAGCGCGACCCGCGCCTGCCGCGTGCGGACCAGGTGCTCGGCCAGGAGCAGGCCCAGTCCGCCGGCGCCGCCCGTGATGAGGTACGCCCCGCCCTGCCGCAGGGGAGAGGGCCGCGTCGCATCGGCGGAGAGCGGCGCCAGTCCGCGCACCTGTCGCTGGCCCGCCGTGTAGCGGACCTCGAGTTCGCCTTGCGCGCTGTTGGCCAGGGCCAGGCGCGCGACCTCGGACGGCGCGAGCTGCTCCGGCGAAAGCGCCACCGTCTGGAGCACCAGCCGCGGCGTCTCCAGTCCGAGCGCGCGAGCGAACCCCGCGATGGCGGCATGGGACGGCGCGGGCACCCCGTCCACCGTGGCGTGGAGGTAGCCCAGGCGCACGGTACCCTCGGTCTTGTGCGCGAGCAGCCCCTGCGCGAGCCCCAGCACCTGTGCGAAGCCGTGAAGCGGCGCCTTCGCGGAGGCCGCGTCGAGCGCGGTCAGGAGGAAGACGTGGCTGGGCTGGATGCCCCGCCGCGCCAGGGACGCGAGGAGCTGCCGCACCTGCTGGGCGTCCGACACGTCCAGGGTCGGCTCCGCGCCGTCCTCCGAGAAGTTTGCTCCCGGGCGCGCGTGCACCACGGGCGCCGCGAGGCCCCGCGCCTGGAGCCGCGCGAGGAAGGCCTGGGAGAGGGCCGCGTCTCCCCCCACGAGCAGGACGCCCTGGGACTGGGGCTCCTCCGTGGACGAGGCGATGGGTGCGCCGCGCCAGACCTGTTGGGCGAGTACGACCTCCTCCGGCGCGGCGCGGGGCTGCACGGGAGCGGGCACGACCTCGGTGGGGAGCCGTTCGAGCAGGAACCCCGCCAGGGCCCGCAGCGTGGGGTGGTCGAAGGCCAGCGTGGGGTACAGGTCCATCCCCAGCTCGCGCTCCAGGTGCTCCACGAACTGCATGGCCTGGACCGACTCCATCCCCATGTCGAAGAAGCCTTCCTCGGCGGAGGGCCGCGTGGACGGCGGATAGGCCAGGATTCGCGCCACGCTCTCTCCGAGCAACTGGACGAGGAGCGCGTGCCGTTCGGCACCGGGGACGGCCAGCAGGCGCTGCCGCAT
>NZ_JAAIYB010000800.1 GCF_010894475.1 Myxococcus vastator | reverse complement strand
CCCCCCGCGCTGCTCAGCCGGGTGCCGCCGCGCCCCAGCAGTTCGGCGCCGCGCCCCAGCAGCCCGCGCCTCGCGCCGCGCAACCCGGTGCCGCGCCCCAGCAGGCCTCGCCCCGCGCCGCTCAGCCTGCTGCCGCGCCTCCGCAGGCCGGAGCCGCGCTGCCTCACGCCGCGCAGCCGGGTGCCGCGCCGCGCCCGCCGCAGCCGGGTGCAGCCGTGCCTCGCGCCGCTCAGCCCCAGCCGGCGACCGGTTCCCCCATGACGCCGGCCTATGGAACGCCGCCGGTGGCGCCCGCGCCGCGTCCGCAGGCCCCGGCACAGCTGGCGGCTCCAGCGATTGCGCCCGTCGGCCTGCCCCGCATGGAGCAGGCGGCGCCTCCCGCGGGCCTGCCCCGCATGGAGCAAGCAGCACCTCCCGCCGCGTCCACTTCCGGACTGCCTCGCATGGAGCACGCGGAAGCCGCCTCGACGGGTCTCCCGCCGATGGAGTCCCCGTCCACGGCTCCCTCGGCCCTGCCCCACATGGAGCCGCTCCTCCCCGGCGTGTCCGTGGGGGTGGCTCGCTCCGAGGCCATCAAGGCGCCTCCGTCCAAGGCCCAGGTCAAGTCCGCTTCGGGCGTCACGGAAGTGCGCGCCCGCCCGGCCTCCCTGTGGCGGCGGCTGCTCTCCTTCTCCGTCGACACGGCGGCCATCGCCGGGGTGGCGGCGCTCTACATCACCCTGGCCTCGTCCGTGACGGGGCTGAAGACGCCGGAAGCGGGGCTGACGGGGTTCGATGCCTTCGTGGCCTGGCTGCGCGCCCTCCAGACCATCCTCCTGCCCGGGTTTTTCCTCGTGCTGGTGCTCGCGCTCGTGTACTGCGCGGTGGCGGCCTTCCTCTGGAACGGCCGGACGCTCGGACGGCTGCTCCTGGGTCTGCGGCTGGTGGACACACATGGGCTCGCCCCGGCACCGGGTCGGGCCATCGTGCGCGCCCTGCTTTCCGGCGTGTCCTTCGTGTTCTTTCTGGGTGGCTTCTGGATGGCGCTTTTCGACCGGCGCGGGCAGACGCTTCATGACAAGCTGACGTCCACCTTCGTCATTCAACCGAGCTGAACCACCGGCTCATTGTGCCTTGCGGCCGCGGCCGTAAGATGCCGCGTCCTACATGCCCGCCCGTCTCGCCCAGTTCCTCGTCTCACGCATGCTTCTCACGCAGGAGAAGGCGGGGGAGGTGCTGCGTCAGCACCAGACCCTGGGCGGGCAGGTGGACTCCGTGCTGTTGGAGCACGGCGTCGCCAGCGAGGCGGACGTGCTCGCGATGCTCGGGGAGGTCTCCGGCTTCATGCCGGTGAACCTGATGGACTTCGAGCCCAATCCCGAAGTCGCCTCCTTCATCCCGCCCAAAATCGCCGAGCGCCTGTGCGTCGTCCCCCTGTCCCTGGACGGCAACACGCTGCACGTCGCCAGCGGCTACCCGGTGCCCAAGAAGGAGCTCGACGAGGTCGGCTTCCTGCTGGGCAAGCCGCTCGAGCTCTGGGTGGCCACCGAGGTGCGCGTCCGCGAGTGGGTCTCCACCATCTACCGCCAGCCCCTGTCCCCGCGCTTCGCGAAGCTCGCGGCGGCGTTGGACCCAGAAGCCCAGGCGGCCCTGCCCCCGCCGCCGCCCGCCGCGGCCTTGGAAGAGGAGTCGCTCACCGCGGACATGGTGGAGCGGCTGGCTCGCTCCGTCGCGCAGGAGCCCCTCGCCGTGGAGACC
>NZ_JAAIYB010000007.1 GCF_010894475.1 Myxococcus vastator | reverse complement strand
CCGGTGGCCGCGCCCCAGGCCCGCGCCGTGTCCATCATCGTGGGCGGCGACGTGACGCTGGGCCACAACTACCAGACACACCACGACGCGGAGACCGCCAAGGGCCGCCCCCAGGACGCCCTGCTGGCCTACGGGTTCCAGGAGGTGAAGCCCCTGACGGACGCCGCCGACCTGTTCGTCGTCAACCTGGAGTGCCCCTTCACCGAGCGCGGCGAGAAGCTGCCCAAGAACTTCAACTTCCGCGCGAAGCCGGCGCTGGTGGGCATCCTCACCGCCGGCGGCGTGGACGTGGTGAGCCTGGCCAACAACCACCTGATGGACTACGGCGCCCAGGGCCTGCTCGACACGCTGGACACCCTGGACGCGGCGCGCATCCCCTACTTCGGCGCGGGCCGGAACCTGGCGGAGGCCCGGCGCCCCGCAATCGTCACCGTGGGCGGCCAGCGGGTGGCGCTGCTGGGCTACTTCTTCCTGGGCACGCGCAACATCGAACCGCCCGGCGTCTTCGCCACGGAGACGACCCCTGGGGTCGCCGGCCACTTCTCCGACGAGGCCGTCATGACGCGGATGCTCCAGGAGGACATCGCCGCGGCCCGGGCCCAGGCGGACCTCGTCCTGCCCTACTTCCACTGGGGGCGCGAAGGCACCTACACCCCGGAGCCCTACCAGGTCCGCCTGGCCCACGCCGCCATCGACGCGGGCGCCGCGGGTGTGCTGGGCGCCCACCCTCACGTCCTCCAGGCCATGGAGCTGTACCAGGGCAGACCGGTCGTCTACTCGCTGGGGAACTTCGTCTTCGGAGGGAACTGGAACCCTCGCGACAAGCGCGGCGCCTTGTGGAAGGGCCACTTCGGGCCCGACGGCGGCTACCTGTCCAGCGAGATTCTGCCCTTGAGGACCGACCGCTTCCCGGAGCTGCCCTTCCAGCCGGTGCCCGTCACGGGCGAGGCGGCGGAGGCGGTGCTGCGGCTGCTGGCGGAGTCTTCAGAAGGCGTGGAGCGGATGCTGCCCGAGCTGGAGCCGTGGGCCCGTCCGCCTCCCTCCCCCTGACGACAGAGGAGGGAGTAGCCAACGCACTAGACCTTGTTGTTGGACTGGCCCTTCTTGGCGCGGCTGCGGCGGCGCTTCAGCTGGGCCTTCCGGCCCTTGGCGCGGTTGGCGACCTTCTTCTTGGAACGATTTCCCTTCTGGGCGGGCATGTGGAAGGACTCCGTGTAGGTGATGTGAAACCGACCGCTGAGCGCGGTGAGGGCGGCCCTTTTTTCATGCTCCCGCCCAAGCGTCCAAGGAATTTCTTGACTCCGCCCGCCCTTGCCAGAGGGCCGGCAAAGGGGCAATACCCCCCGGAACGACGATGATTGACAAACTCGAAGACGTCGAGCGCCGGTTCGAACGACTGACCGCCGACCTGTCGAACCCAGACGTACTCGCCGACACGGCGAGGCTCCAGAAGGTGTCCAAGGAGCGCGCGGGCCTGGAGAAGCTGGTCGAGGCCTTCCGGGCCTACCGCAAGGTGCTCGCCGACCTCAACGAGGTCGAAGCCTGGCTCGGCAGCAGCGACGCCGACGAGAAGGCCTTCGCCCGCGAGTCGCTGCCTGGCCTGAAGGAACAGCGCGACGAGATGGAGGCCAGCCTCAAGATTCTCCTCCTGCCCAAGGATCCGAATGACGAGAAGAACGTCATCCTGGAGATTCGCGCGGGCGCGGGCGGTGACGAGGCCGCCCTGTTCGCCGAGGAGGTCATGCAGATGTACCTCCGCTACGCGGACCGCCGGGGCTGGAAGGCGGACATCCTGGACATGAGCCCGGGCAACGCGGGCGGCGTGAAGGACGCCACGGTGACGCTGTCCGGCGACGCCGTCTTCAGCAACATGAAGTACGAGTCCGGCGTCCACCGCGTGCAGCGGGTGCCGGCCACGGAGACGCAGGGCCGCATCCACACGTCCACGATCACGGTGTCGGTGATGCCGGAGGCGGAGGACGTGGACGTGCAGGTGAACCCGGCGGACATCGAGATGCAGGTGATGCGCTCCACGGGCTCGGGCGGCCAGAGCGTCAACACCACGGACTCCGCGGTGCGCCTCATCCACCACCCGACGGGCATCGTGGTGAAGTGCCAGCAGGAGAAGAGCCAGCTGAAGAACCGCACCATGGCCATGCGCATGCTGCGAGCGAAGCTCTACGAAATCGAGCAGGAGCGCATCCGCAACGAGCGCGACTCCGCGCGCCGCGCCCAGGTGGGCACCGGCGACCGCAGCGAGAAGATCCGCACCTACAACTTCCCGCAGGACCGGCTGACGGACCACCGCATTGGCCTCACCGTGCACAACCTGCCGGGCGTCATGGCCGGCAACGTGGACGACGTCATCACCGCCTGCCGGACCTACTACCAGGCCGAAGCGCTCAAGGCGCAGACGGCCGGCGGCCCGAAGCCCTCCGCATGAGCAGCGACCCCTGGACCATCCGCAAGGTCCTCACCTGGACGACGCAGCACTTCGAGAAGCGACAGGTGGATGCCCCGCGGCTCACCGCGGAGATCCTCCTGTCGCATGTGCTCGGGCTCAGCCGCGTCCGGCTGTACGTGGACCTGGACCGCCCGCTCTCCAAGGAGGAGCTGGGCGCCTACCGTGCCCTCATCGAGCGGCGCATGGCGGGCGAGCCCACGCAGTACCTGACGGGTGTGCGCGAGTTCTACAACCGCCCCTTCAAGGTGGACGCCCGGGTGCTGATTCCGCGCCCGGAGACGGAGCTGCTGGTGGAGGCGGCGCTGCGCCTGCTCCCCAAGGACGCGCCCGGCCGCGCGCTGGACGTGTGCACCGGCTCCGGCTGCATCGCCATCAGCCTGGCGGCCGAGCGGCCCCAGGCCACCGTCATCGCCACGGACCTGTCGCCGGACGCCTGCGCGCTGGCGCGGGAGAACGCCCAGGCGCTGGGCGTGGCGGACCGGGTGACGGTGCTGCAGGGGGACCTGTTCGCCCCGGTGCCCGCGGGCGAGCGCTTCCAGGTGGTGGTCTCCAACCCGCCGTACATCGCCTCCGAGGAGATTGCCGGCCTGTCCGCCGAGGTGCGGCGCGAGCCGAAGCTGGCGCTGGACGGCGGGCCGGACGGACTGGTGGCGGTGCGCCGGGTGGTGACGGGCGCGCGCCAGTGGTTGGAGCCTGGCGGCCTCCTTGCAATGGAGATTGGTGAGGACCAGGGCCCCGCCGTCCTGGAGCTCCTGCGCGCCGCGGGTTACGCGGACGCGCGGGTGGAGAAGGACCTGGAGCGGCGGGAACGGATGGCTTTTGGGACACAGCCCGTGGCCAGCGAGCCACAGGGCTGAAGACGCAGGGAACCATGGACAAGATCGTCATCAAGGGCGGCCGGGCGCTGCACGGCGAAGTGCAGGCCTCGGGCGCGAAGAACGCGGCGCTGCCCATCCTCGCCTCGGCGCTGCTGGCCGACGGCACCTCCACCTACCGCAACGTGCCGGACCTGGCGGACGTCGCCACCATGCTCAAGGTGCTGCGCACCATGGGCTGCGACGCGGAGCGCGACGCCGAGACGTCGGACGTCTGCCAGGTGGGCGTCAACGGCCACATCACCCCGGAGGCGCCCTACGAGCTGGTGAAGACGATGCGCGCCAGCGTGCTGGTGCTGGGGCCGCTCGTCGCCCGCTTCGGCCGGGCGCGGGTGTCCATGCCGGGCGGGTGCGCCATTGGCGCGCGGCCCATCGACCAGCACCTCAAGGGGCTGAAGGCGCTGGGCGCGGACATCCACCTCACGGAAGGCTACGTGGAGGCCACGGCGAAGCAGCTCAAGGGCGGCACCGTCAACTTCGACGTCATCACCGTCACCGGCACGGAGAACGTGATGATGGCGGCGGTGCTGGCCAAGGGCCGCACCGTCATGGAGAACTGCGCCCGCGAGCCCGAGGTCGAGGAGCTGGCCAAGGTGCTCAACAAGATGGGGGCGCGCATCGAGGGCGCGGGCACGTCCATCATCACCATTCAAGGCGTGGACGGACTGAAGCCGGTGGAGCACGCCATCCTCCCCGACCGCATCGAGGCTGGCACCCTGCTGGTGGCGGCGGCCATCTCCGGCGGCGACGTGCTGGTGAAGCGCGTGGTGCCCGAGCACATGGACGCGATGGTGGAGAAGCTGCGCGAGGCCGGGTGCACCCTCACCGCCGAGGGCGGCGGCCTGCGCTGCAAGGCGCCCCAGCGACTGGAAGCGGTGAACATCACCACCACGGAGCACCCGGGGTTCCCCACCGACATGCAGGCCCAGTTGATGGCCCTCATGTCCGTCAGTCAGGGGACGTCCGTCATCAACGAAAACATCTTCGAGAACCGCTTCATGCACGTGCCGGAGCTGCACCGGCTGGGCGCGGACATCACCATCCAGGGGCACACAGCGGTGGTGAAGGGCGTGAAGGGCCTGAGCGGCGCGCCCGTCATGGCAACGGACCTGAGGGCGAGCGCGTCACTCATCCTGGCGGGCCTGCGGGCGGAGGGCCGCACCGACGTCAGCCGCGTCTACCACCTGGACCGAGGCTACGAGCGCCTGGAGCGCAAGTTGAGCGGCCTGGGTGCGGACATCCGCCGCGAGAAGGCCTAGGGCCGAGGGGCTGGGGGGCGACGGGACGGCGCGTTGCCAACAGAAGGCGCAAGGCGGGTTGCATCCGAAATTTCGCGCGACCTATCATTCTCCAATCGACTGGGGAGCACACCACTCCCCCCCAACAGGAGAATGGAACCGCCCCATGGATTGCCCCAGCTGCAACGTCGAGATGTCCGATCTCGAGGGGGATGATCAGACGTTGCGAAAGTGTGGAGATTGCGGCGGCCTCTGGATTGACGTCGCGGACCTCAACCGGGTCCTGCTCCACAACAACCTCCCCGGGCTGGAGAGCCAGGGCGGCAAGGTAGATGCGGAGGCACTGACCGGTCAGTGCCCCGAGTGCCAGGTCGACCTCGTCCGCGTGGACGGTGGCGACCGGCAGCACCCGCTGCACTACGACACCTGCGAGTCCTGCGGCGGCATCTTCCTGGAATCCGAATTCCAGGACGCCACCGACGTGAAGATCGCGGTCGAGGAAATCATCGCGTTCTTCCGCCACTTCAGCGTGAAGCGGAAGATGGCCATCCTCTAGGGCGAACCGCCTCGCCTCCCGGGAAGCCAGGCGGGCGGCAGCCCTCGCGTCAGCTCACCGCTGGCCGCGGAACTCCTCGCCCCACGCCTCGGCGACGGGCCCGTCGAACGCCAGCGAAGCCTCTGGCGGACGTGTCCCTTCGGAGTCCCCTCGCGGGAAACGCACCGTCACCCGCCCGTGCGGGGGGACGTCCAGGGACAGCTTCTCCCCGGACAGCGTGTAGGCGCCGCTGACTGTCGTGGACACCTCGCCCTCCAAGGGCTCCTCGGTGAGGCTGTAGGTGCCGTCCAGGTAGAAGGACAGGAAGCGGTGCGGTGCGCCCTTCAGGCCACCGAACCAGGTGCCCAGCAGCGGCGCCAGCCGGGCGTTGTAGCGCAGCTTGGGCGCCAGCCAGGTGCCGTTGAGCGCCTTCCCCCTGGAGTAGAAGACGATGTCGGTGACGCAGACGGGCGCGTCGTCCTTGGCGCCCGGGAAGCGCTCCGACACCTCCAGCGTGAAGCGGGCGCCCCGAAGTCCTGGCTTGAGGGGCACCGCCTGGAGCCCCCGCTTGTCCTCCACGCTGACGCTGCGTGCTTCCTTGATGCCGGTCAGCGTGAGCTTCCGCGCCCGGGCGCGGGCCTTGAACGCGGCCCGGTCCGAGCCGTCCCCCGTGTACACGCGGACCTCGTCCACGGTGACGATGTCCTTGAAGCCGAACGTGAAGGACGCGGGCCCCTCCGCGCTGACGCACCACGCGGTGGAGTCGCGGCCGTCGAGCACGTTGAGGGGCCCGTAGCGCTCCGGCTGGCGGGTGCGGTCGAGCCAATCGGAGGCCTGGACGTAGCCTGGCGGGACAGTGGATGCGGCGGAGGCCGCCGTGGCGGACAAGAGGGAGGCGAGGAGCAGGCGTCGCATGTCCTCGCATCTTTGATCGCCTCGCGCGCGCGGCTCCAGTCCGAGCACGCACGGAGCGGCCGGGCGGGTGCGGATGAAAGCGGCCTCGCGGATGTTGGGGTGCTTGACACTCCGTCCCCGACGGGAAGGATGGCGGTTTGTGCTGGAGGAGACCGTGATGAGACGCTGGGGGTGGGCCTGTGTGCTGGGGCTGATGCTGGCCGGCTGCAAGGAAGACAAGGCGCCGGAGGCTCCGGACGCGGGTCCGGTGGAGACGGGGCCGGCCGCGCTCACGGAGCAGGAGCCCAACGACAGGCCCGACCAGGCCCTGGACCTCACCCGCAACAGCACGGTGAGCGCGGAGCTCACCGCGCAGCCGAACAAGGCGGACGAGGACTGGTACCGGCTGGCGCCCGGCGCGCCGCGCATCGCGGAAGTCACCGTGTCCGGCCTGCCCGGCGGGGACATCACCCTGGAGGTGTATGACCGCGACCGCAACCGCCTGGTGGGCATCAACAGCGAGGGCGAGGGCAAGCCGGAGCGCTTCCCCAACCTCTTCGTGGAGAACGAGCGCTTCCTCCGCGTGGTGCCCACCCGCAAGGGCGTGGGCGGTGCGTACACGCTTGAGGTCCGCATGCGCGCGCCCGAGGACGGCGAGGAGCGCGAGCCCAACGACCGCGCCGTGGACGCGGTGAACCTGCCCCTGGGCCAGACGGTGACGGCCTTCCTGGGCCATGCCGGCGACGAGGACTGGTACCGCATCGAGCTGCCGGACCCGGCGCAACCGTCGAACCCGGAAGGCCCGGGCCCGGGTGGCACGGCGGAGGACCCAGCGACCGCGCCCTTTGGTGAGTCGCCATCGCAAGGCACGCCGCCCACGGGGGGCGGCGCTGCGCCCCAAGGGATGGGCAGCACGCGGCCCGGCGCTGGAGGCCCAGGCGCCTCCCAGGGGCAGGACGACGCGCTGGGCGGAGGCCTCGCCGGCGCACAGGGCATGAACGGCGCTGGCGCGCGGGACGGACAGGGCAACCCCGGCGCGAGGCAGGACCAGGGCGGCAACGGCTTCGAGGAGGAGGAAGGCGCGGCACCCCGAGGTCCGGAGGGGGACGGGGCGTCCGACCTCATGGCTCAGGAGGGCATGCAGGGCGGTGTGGAGGGCTTCGGGCGCGACGAGGCCCCGCCCTCCCCCGCCATGGAGGGCACCTTCGCGGGCAGCGAGCCGCCGCCGGTGGGGAGCCAGGCGGTGGGCGAGGCCATTGCGCGCGCGCTGGACGCGGGCACGGCGGTGCCCGCGCCCTCCGAGCCGGACGTGCCCCCCGAGCCGCCCTCGGTGGCGCTGAAAATCGAGCTGACCGGCGTGGACGGCGTGCGGCCGGAGCTGTCGGTGTTGTCCGCGGCGGAGGCGCCGCTCTTCACCCTGCGCGGCAAGGAGGGCGAGACGCTGTCGCTGCGCAACATCGGCGTGCGCGCCATGGACCGGGTCGTCTACGTGGTGGTGAAGACGAGCTGGGTGGGCACCGGCAAGGAGGCCCGCCGGACCTTCAACACGACCATGCCGTACACGCTCACCGTGTCGCAGGAAGAGGCCGGCGCCAGCGCGGAGCTGGAGCCGAACGACGAGCTCCACAAGGCCACGAGCCTCACGGCCGGGGGCTACCGAGAGGGCTTCCTGGCGCCCAAGGGCGACGTGGACCACTTCGTCCTGAAGACGTCCGAGCCGGTGCTGGCGAAGGTGGAGCTGACCGGGGTGGAGCGGCTGGACCTGGTGCTCTCCGTGGTGGAGCCCCCGGAGGAAGAGTCCGGCAAGGAGACGGTGCTGCTGCGCGCCAACGACGGCGCCATCAAGGAGCCCGAGCGCCTCAACAACGTCGCCTGCGACGGCGCCTGCTACTTCCGGGTGGAGGGCGCGTCGCGCAAGGTGGACGGCAAGTGGGTGAAGGACTTCGAGAACGCCGAGCAGCCCTACCGCATCACCGTCACCACGGTGCCGGACAACGGCGGCGAGGAGCGCGAGCCCAACAACACCGCGGACCGGGCGCAGGACCTGACGCTGGGGCAGCCGATGCGGGGCACGGTGTATCCAGTCAAGGACACGGACTTCTTCCGGCTGGACCTGTCGGACCGGCCGGTGCGCACGCCCATCCGGGCCACGCTGCTGGGCATCCTGAAGGTCGACGTGGGGCTGTACCTGCACCGCGTGCAGCCGGACGGGAAGCTGTCGCTCGTGCAGACGGCGGACCGGGCCAAGGGGGACCAGCCGGAGCGCATCCGCTACAGCGCCGAGCCGGGCGTCTACCTCTTCGAGGTCCGCGACGCGCGCAACCGCGAGTCCAACTTCCAGGACGCGTACCAGCTCACCGTCGAGGAGTCGGAGTAGCACCGCACTTCCCGTTGACAAGCCACGGGGCGGCCCGTACCTTGCGCCCTGCTTCGCCCGCGGTGGTAGCTCAGTTGGTAGAGCACGAGCTTCCCAAGCTCGGGGTCGAGGGTTCGAATCCCTTCCGCCGCTCACTCATAAAGGCCGGTAGTTCTTGAGGAAACTCGGGACTACCGGCCTTCGTGTTTGCGGGCTTCGGGATGCCTTGCAGCAAGGGTGCAGCAAACGGCGCGAAGCCGCTCCCTCCGCTCCCCTCCCCGGCTCGCGCCTGCCGCACCTCCGGCGGATGCAGGGGGACAGGCGCGAAGGACAGCTTGTTGATTTCCTCACGCAGGTAGGCCGGGTCCATATGGGCGTAGCGCCGCATGGTGAGGTTCGGGTCCGAGTGCCGCAGGACGCTCGCCACCGCTGCCGGGCTTGCCCCGGACTGGATGAGCAACGAGGCGCAGGTCCCGCGCAGGTCGTGGAAGCGCAACCGGCGCGGCTTCGGCTTCGCCCAGAGGCGCATGTCGCAGCGCGGACACCGCTTCGCCTCGGCCTCGTCCGACTCCTCCTGAAAGCCACATCCCTTGCGGCGACAGACGAGTTTCCATCCGCTGACGATGCCGGCCCGCCCCAGAGCCCGCTGGAGGATGGCCTGGGCCTTGAAGTCCCGACGGCGCATGGAGCCGTCCGGGGCCGGGAAGAGCAGCCCGGAGGGTGAGTCCGCGCTGGCCTGCTGGAAGTACGCAACGGCCTCCTCCGCTATCGGAATCACGTCCGCGCGGTTCCCCTTGGTGGTGTCCCGGTCATGGGAGCGCGCAACCGTCAGGCGTCGCGCCTCAAGGTCCACGTCCTCCTTTCGGAGCGCGAGCAACTCGCCCTTGCGCAGGCCGGTATAGATGGCCACCCCGAACAAGGGGCGCAGGTCCGGGCTCAGTGCAGCCAGGAGGCGCGGAACCTCCTCCGCTCGCAGGTAGTCGTACTGCCGCCGAGGAACGCGCCGGGTGTCCACCAACAGGGCGGGATTCTCGCCAGCCCACTTGCCCGCCTTGCGGGCCTTGTTGAAGGCGCGGACCAGATAGCCCCGGAGGTGATTCAGGCTCTGCGGGCCCAGCGCTTGAGCCTTGCCCTGCAACCACGTCTCAATCCTCGCGATGGTCAACTCACCTACGAGCAAGTGGCCAATCTCGGGCGCGATATGCAGCCGGAGCGCTCGCAGGGTGGGCTCATAGGACGGCCGGTCCTTGAGGTATGCGTCGCAATACCAGCGCACCACCTCCTCAACCGTTAGCGCGCCCCCGCCGTCCGCATACGTGCGCGGTTCCAGTCCGAGCCGCTCCCGCTCGGCCTTCCGCTCCAGCTCTCCCGCGATGCGCCGGGCCTCGGTCTTCGTGCGCGCATGGGTCGCCTTGTCGCGCCACCGGCCCTCTGCATCCTTGAAGCGCAGATACCACTTGCCCGCCTTCTCGTAGACGCTCGCCATGGCTACCGTGCTCCCTTCCGCCGGGCAGGCTTCGCGGGTGTGGCCTCCGGGCGCGCGAGATAGCCCCGCGCCGTCAGCCACTCGGCCAGGATGTGAACTGCCATGCCGGAGGAGGTGCGGAGGTCCTTCTCCGCAGCCTCGGCAAGGGCCTCCTTTACCGCCACCGGCAACCGAAGGTTCAAGGTCGAATCTCTCTTCATCGGGTCAGTGTAACACAAGTGGCAGCACATCCTATGAGTTGGGCTTCCGGGGGAGCGGAAGGATGCAGGCAGGAGGCGAGCGGTCCCCCCGCGCCCACGCGCGCACTGCCTCCGGTTCGAAGCGCACGAGCCCGCCGACACGCAGGCACGGCAACAGGCCCGCCTCGGCCTTCTGGTATACCCACGAGCGGCGCACCTTGAGGAAGCGCGCCACGTCTCGCGCGTCCCACTGGCTCTCAGGCGCGCATCGCCGAGCTCGAGGCGCTGTTGAGCGCCGAGAGGCAGCGCGCCGCGCAGTTGGAGAGGGAGCGGGACGTGCTGAAAGCCTCGCACGAGAGGCTGCGGTTGGAGTTACTCAAGCGCCGCCTCTTCGTCGCCGAGGCGGAGCGGGTGGACACCCGGCAGTTGGAGTTGGGCCATGGTGCCCAAGGAAGTCTTCTTCCGCTGCCTGGCGGCGCCCTCGCTGCTGGCCACCGCCCTACGCATTGCCACCGACGCCATCCTCGACCGACTTGTCCACAACGCCCACCGGCTCCGCCTGGCCGACGCGTCCATCCGCAAGGCAGACGCGAATTTGACCAAGGGGCGCAAGCAGGCGAAGTGAACGAACGTCCAGCGTCGCTGACGCTCCGACTGCTCGCCATGGCCGGTACGGCGGCTCGGCTTGCGCTGGAATGGGTGCTCACCTTCGCCGGAATACGCAAGCAGTCGTCGCCGCGCTGAAAGCGTCCCGTTCACGCCGCCAGCATGCGGCGTCCGTCCGTCCCACGGAAGACGGGGCTCGTGCAGCGGATACGCGGAGAAGGCTGCGGCGATCGCCGTGCTTGGGCAGTTCGCCTCCCGGGGCGACGAGTGAAGCTCGGCGCGCTCGTGATGGCTGCGCTGCTCGCGCTTCCCGCGTCGGGCTCGGAGGCCGTGAGCGTCGAGCGCGCACAGCTCTTTCCGGATGGAGGCACGACAGACGTCGAGGTTGAGGGCGGCTGCTGGCTGTCGGAGACCCGCTGCATTCAGACCGCGCCGGAGACTGCGCGGCTGCGCGCCGAGAACGAATCGTTACGCCAGCAGGCGGGGGACGTGTTCTTTAAGGGCCCAAGCGGAGATTACCTGTCCGGATCTTGAGCGCGGAGGCCGATTTTCCGGCTTCGGAGCGCCTACCAGGGTTGGGTAATTGGTGCTCGGGCCCTAATACGGTCGCCTTCGTGGCCCGGCTTGCCGGGCTTGGGGCCGGGTTCGCCGTTGCGAGGCTGGCGAACTGATAGTGGGTGGCTGCGGAATCGGCGCGGTTGGGCTGGGACTTCGCGACGCCGTGAACTACGTACTCACCCGCAGCCGCCCGGCAGCTTTCTTACCTCAAGTCACCTCGCGCGTCAGCTTGGAGTCCCATGGGCACCAGTGGCCCCCCGGCAGGAACGCGCCGCCCGCCTCATCCAGGTGGTCCTCCACGTACACCATGTTCGCGTCGCAGACCTCAATGGCCATCGCGAAGAACCGGATGGTGCTCGGGTCCAGATGGAATGAAAACTTCGGGTTGTACGGCTGGGACCTCTTGATGATGCGTCCATGAACGTGAATCTCGTCCTTCTCTTCTCCCGAGAGAATCTTTCGTGCATGGGAAATCGTATTCTCGTCCGTCAACTCGATAATGAACTCAACGCCCGGCGAGCTTGGTTGGGTGAATGCGAAGCGGACTGGGTTGGTCATCTGAGTCTCCTGTGAATGGGGTGGCGTACGTAGTCGAGCGTGAATGCGAACTCAAGTCTATTAATCATCTGGGTAATTGCGTCGCAGGGTGATGAATGTGGTCAGGATGGCCACACGAAATGGTCGAAGATACCCCTCGGTGGGTGTAAACGGCTTCATGCCTGTTAATGTTGTCGCCGCAGCTGTTCCTCGCGCCTTACGTCGATCAAGCGAGTGAGTGAGCAGTCGTATTCGTGGGGCCTCTCAATAGTCCACCCCGCACTGCGCAATGGCTTCCGACCGTTCCGCGCGTGCGCTTTTCCGCCCGTCAATGGGGTTCGCCCAAAGCGAGGAGTCCTACGGGCAACCCACAGGGCGTCGCCCGCTCATGGCACGTAGTACTGCCATGGCACTTGCACTTAGGACTTCCAAACAAGGTCCTCGAGAACCGCCATGCCAAGCCATGAACGTGTGTAGACCTCAGAGGCTTGTGTTTGCACTTTGGATGACTGAGGTCGTTACCCCCGGCTGCCGTGTCGCTTATCGCCTGTCAGTGTCCTATCGACTGGCCTGGGGCTGCACGAAAGCCTTGGGAATTGCTGCGCTGTTGCTGCTTGCGCGCGGGTGCGCGTCGACTCGTGTCGCGCATCTGAACACGTAATCGTTCAGGGGTGGTGTTGAGGCCGTCGTCGCGGTGTGCAACCCGTGGCGGATGCACACGAAAACCCCTGCGACGCTGGAATCGAAGAGTGAACGACTGCTCCACGAGTACCTGGTGGAGCAGCAACGCCTGGTGAAGGCGGCGGTGGAGCGCGCGTTCTCGGCGGTGGCACCCGCGCCCTCCGTGGCGATGCAGCGGCAGGGGACGAGAGTCCGACGCGCTTCAGGTGACGTCGCCAACCTCGCGAAGCGATTGATCGAGGCGGTGCAGGCGTGTCCGGGTGAGACTGTTGACGCTCACGCTGGTTGATGGAGCGAGCCCCGAAATCGAACCAGTTACGTGATGGGGTGGCAATGCCCGCCCATCATCGGCGAGAAACTGGAGCGCCGCGCCCGCTGATGAAGTGGGCGGACAGGAGGACGGGGACGAAAGGTGCGCAGAGGGTGCGGGAACACCCTCATGCGCGGGCCCCGGAAGCCCCTGCGAAATGAGCACCGGGACACCCAAGGAGTCGTCCGTTTCGAGGGCGACGTTAACACGACTGCGTCAGGGGCCCGCGAGGTGTCCACGGAATCGGCTCTCCCGCACGTCATGTGATTCGCGAGCGAGGGAGCAGACGGTGTCGGCAGGGTGCCGCCGCGGCGAGTACTACTGGGAATGAGAGAGTTGTACTCGATTCCTGGTTGTCGGATAGAGCGCGTGACACGTCACAGTTCTGCGGGAGCTGTCGTCGTGGCACGCCCAGAGAGGAGAGGTGCGCGCTGTCCCTCCTGCAAGACGCACAGTGACACCCCGCACAGCACCTACGTCCGGCGTCCGGCCGACCTGCCCGCCGCCGGGCGCTCCGTTCAGCTTCATCTGCATGTGCGACGCTTCTCCTGTCGAAACACGAAGTGCGTTCGGCGCACCTTCGCGGAGCGACTGCCCGGCCTGCTCGCCCCACGTGCCCGGCGTACGCGTCGGCTCGCTGCGGCGCAGTGCGCGGTAGGCATGACGGCTGGAGCAGAAGCGGGAGCCAGGCTGCTTTCGCCGCTCGCCATGCCAACGAGTCCCGACACGCTCCTGCGCCTGATGCACCGGGCCCCTCTGCCTGCCTACACCACGCCGCGGATGCTCGGAGTGGATGACTGGGCCCTGCGCAAAGGCCGCACCTACGGCTCCATCCTCGTCGACCTGGAGGCGCACCGCGTCGTCGACTTGCTGCCCGACCGCTCGGCACCGACTGTCGCCGCATGGCTGCGTCAACATCCAGGCGTCGAACTCATCGCCAGAGACCGCTCGACGGAGTACTCACGTGCGGCGGCCCTCGGTGCTCCCGATGCCCAGCAGGTGGCAGACCGCTGGCACCTGCTGCTCAATGCACGGCAGATGGTGGAGCGCTGGCTGACGGGGGCTCACGCACGCCTTCGGGCGCTCCCCGAAGTACCGGGGGTGGAGTCCTCCCCCGTGCGCCGTCACGCCAGTTTCCCTCGTACTCGGAGCGAGGAGCGCGCTGGCGAGGAGAGCCGGGCCCGCCGGGTCGCCGCGTACGAAGAGGTACGCCGTCTGCACCTGGCCGGAGAGCCCTTGCTGAGAATCAGCCGCACCCTGAAGCTGGCGCGGGCCACGGTGCGCAAGTATGCCCGCGCGGAAACCTTTCCGGAGCGTGCTGTCCGAGTACCTGGCCCGAGCATTCTCGACCCCTTTCTGCAGTACCTGGAGCAGCGGCATGCCACCGGGTGCGCGAACGCGCTCGCCCTCTGGCGGGAGATTCGTGCCAGAGGCTTCGGAGGCACGTCGCGGCAGGTCCATCGCTGGCTGCAGACTCGGCGCACGGCCCCAGCGCGCTCGACGCCCCGTACGCGCTGCGGTAACGCCCCGAATCCCACGAACCCGCGCCCCAACGGGAGTCTCCCCTCGCCGAAGCAATTGGCCTGGCTTTGCGTCCAGCCGCAGTCTGCGCTCGCGGCCACGGAGGCAGCCCCCCTGGCTCGTCTCGAGCAGGATGCGGAAGCGGCTCGCGTCCTGGCGCTGGCACGTCGCTTCTGTGAGTTGGTACGCGAACGCGGCGTCACGCACGGTGCCGAGCCAATCTCCTCGTGCGCCACCTTCGAGCAGTGGCTGGCCGAAGCGCGCACGTGCGGCGTACGCACGGTGGAGACCTTCGCGCAGGGGCTTGAGCAGGACGGCGATGCCGTCCGGGCGGCGCTAAGGGCCCGAGCACCAATTACCCAACCCTGGTAGGCGCTCCGAAGCCGGAAAATCGGCCTCCGCGCTCAAGATCCGGACAGGTAATCTCCGCTTGGGCCCTAACCACTCCCTGGAGCAACGCCCAGGCAGAGGGCCAAATCACGAAGCTCAAGTTCCTCAAGCGCCAGATGTTCGGCCGCGCCAGCTTCAACTTGCTGCGTCGCCGCGTGCTGCTCGCCGCCTGAGACTACCCATCACATAAAGTGCGGGAGAGCCACGGAATCGGGGCAAGCCCATTGCCGCGCTCCCCTGAATCAACAGCCGGTGGTGACGCTCCGCTCAGCGCGCGCTGCTACACCGGGCGCGCGCGAAGCTTCGTGCCATACTCGAAGCGTATGTGAACCGGGCGTAGACGCCATCTACCCCCCCCGCCAACAACCCACGGAGTTCTCCACGGAAATGAAGGCGACGGTCCGCACGCCAGGCAGCCTGTCAAGGGAGTCGTGCCGCCCGCCCTCAAGGACGAACTCATGAAACGGTTCAGTGACATGACACCTCCGGAGCGCAAATGAAGAGCCCCCTCCACACCCTGGCGCCCCTCGTCGCCGGAGTCCTCCTGTCCGCGGGAGTCAGCGGTTGCAAGCGTGAGGAACCCAAGCCAACCTCCCCCCCCGCAGCGGCCACGGGTGCCGCCAGCGCCGGGCCGCCGACCAAGGCCTACACCCATCCTGCCGCCGACCAACTCGGCACGCTGCCGGAGGGAATTGGACTACCCGTCGGTGCCGCCCTGCCCGACGTGTCGCTCTCCGACGCCGAGGGCCGCCAGGTGAGCCTCCGTGAACTGGGGTCGCGCGGCCCGCTGTTGGTCATCTTCTACCGAGGCGGCTGGTGCCCTTTCTGCAACTTCCAGATTCGCGAGCTGACGACCGCCTTCCCGGAGTTCCGCCGCCGGGGAGTGACACCGGTTGCGCTCAGCGTTGACCGAATCGAAGAGGCGGCGAAGACCCGCGCCACCTACGAGATTCCGTTTCCCGTGCTCTCCGACCCCGACCTGGTTGCGCACCGCGCCTTTCGGGTCGTGCGCCACGTTGACGACGCGGAGTTCGCGAGGCTGAAGAACATGGGGCTCGACATTGAGGCCGCGTCGGGTCGGGACCACCACATGCTCGCGGTATCCGCTGCGTTTATCATCACGGAGGGGGAGGTTCGCTGGGCGCACGCGGACCAGGACTACAAAAAGCGCCCGTCCGTGGCGCAGTTGCTCCACGCGCTGGACCAGCTCCCTCGGTAAGGGCATGCCCAGAAGTCACGTGGCCGTTGCGGGTTCAAGGACGTAGGGAGCCTGCCCCGATTCCGTGGGCACTCGTGGCCACCAGGACTCGCACCTCATCCTGGTGGCCACGAGGCTCATTCGCTACATTGCCCAGTTCAACCTCCAGGTGTTCCGCAATCTGGACTTCATTGAAGACCACGGGCGCGGTGGCATCTCGTTCGGTAAGTGCGAGTTGACCGCGCCCTGAAGTGCGCCACTTGCACGAGCCGAACCGGAGCCATCAACAACCGCTCTCCCCAAAGCAAACGATCGCGAATGGTCCGGGCAGGCGAGGGGCTCTCTCTCGGGCGCAGTACTCAGAAGATTCCGGTTCCCGCCATAGGGCCGGGAACCGGGAACTGCCAGGTCAGCCTTGACCTCGGGCAATGAAGGCGTCCACGTCCGCTGGTCGGACGCGGATGGCGTTGCTGACCCGGACGTGAGCCAGTTCGCCCCGCTCGCACAACCGGTAGACGGTAGCGGTGCAGATGGCCAACCGCTCCGCCACCTCCCGCACGGTGAGCGGGCGCTCCGCCCCGCCCGGCAGTGCGCAGAGCCGCGCAGGAGTCGGACCTTGCAGCACGGGTGCAGCAAACTCCTTGCGATTCCCTGCGACCGGCTGGGATGGTTGGACTGCACCGGGCCCCGAATCCCCAAGGACTCCGAGGGTTTGCGAATGGCTGATAACGCCTGGACGGGTCGAGGCCGCGCTTCCCAAGCTCGGGGTCGAGGGTTCGTATCCCTTCCGCCGCTCACGCATAAAGGCCGGTAGTTCTTGAGGAAACTCGGGACTACCGGCCTTCGTGTTCGCGGGCTTCGGGACGCCTTGCAGCAACGACATCGACTCCGAAAAGCGTGGGCGGTCAGTAGACCGCGACCGGCCGCCCCCGCGCCGCGGCGAGAGCGGGCTTCGCCGTTCGACCGACCATCTCCGCGGCGCGAACCAGCCGTTCGACCGCCTCGTTAAGATCAGCCTCGGGCAGGGTGTAAGGCAGGCGCAGGCGGCGTTCGAAGGCGCCGTCCACGCCGAAGCGGGGCCCCGCGGCCAGACGCAGCCCCTGCTCGGCCGCCTGGACCGTCAGTGCGGAGCTGATCGGCGCCGGCAGTCGCGCCCAGATCGACAGGCCGCCGACTGGGCAGTGACAGCCCCAGTTCGGCAGACACTCCGCAAGGAGCGCCCGCAGATGATCCCGCCGCGCGCGCAGCAACGGCAGGCGCGCCGCCAAGGCCGCGCCGCCATCGTTCAACAGCTCGACCGCCGCCAGCTGCTCCAGGATCGGCGTCCCCAGGTCGAAACTGGCCCGGCTCTGGGCCAGCCGCTGGATCACAGCCCGGTCGGCGCGGATCCAGCCGATGCGGAGCCCGCCCCACACACTCTTGGACATCGATCCCAGCCGTACGATGCGCGGCGAGTCCACGGCCGAGGCGCTCAGCGCGGTTGGACCGCTCAGCGTCAGCTCGACCAGGGTCTCGTCCAGAACCAGAAGGGTCTCGCAGCCCTTCAACGCCGCCAGCAACCGGGCGCGGTCCGGCGCGAGCATCATCCGACCCGTTGGATTGTGGTGGTCCAGCACCAGATAGGCCATGGCGGCGGCGCTGCTTTTGCAGGCCGAGACAAGGCCCTCCAGATCCCAGCCCTCCGCCTCGTCGCCGTCCGGCAGGGCGACCGGCACCGGGCGCCCGCCCACCGCCAGGATGGCGTCGATGGCCTGCGGATAGGTGGGGTGGTCGAACACCACCGGATCGCCGGGTCGCACCGTCAGCCGCAACAGCTGGACGAGCCCATTGTGGGCGCCGTGGGTGATCAGGATCTGCCCCGGCGACGTCGGCAGCCCCCGCCGCCGGTAGCCCGCCGCCACCGCCTCGCGCACTTCTTCCAGACCGGCCGCCTCATAGCCGTGACCGGGCAGACTCGCCGGCAACCGCTCCAGGGCGCGGACATAGGCGGCGTGGACATTGGGATCAGCCGGCAGCACGGCGGCGGTCAGGTCGATCATTCCCGCCGCCGCCGATTCGACCTCGGACGCCCGGCGCGGACCCGGTCCGGCCGGCAGGCTGGTGCGCGCCGCCGCTCCCTGGCCGCCCGTCAGAAAGCCGTCATCCCGCAGTCGCCCGTAGGCCGTCGACACGGTCGTACGGCTCAAACCCAGCGCCTGCGCCATTTCCCGCTCGCCTGGCAGCCGGGCTGCCAGCGGCAGTCTCCCGTCCAAAATCAGAAGTCGGACCGCCCCGGCCAGTTGCCGATAGGCGGCGCCCGCCCCCGGCGTGCGCCAGGCGCCGAGATGACGCATCAGGGAGACGGGACCGATGGAGCGGCGCGGCATCAGGCCAGAATGGCATGACTGGCCCTTTTTCAAGCGGCCAGTTTGGCGCAAATCGACTGGATGACCCGTCGTCTGATCCAACTGTTCTTCGGCCTCGTCCTCTATGGACTGTCCATTGCCCTGATCGTCCGCGCCGAGCTGGGGCTGGATCCGTGGGACGTCTTGAACCAGGGCGTGTTCGAGCGCTTCGCCGCTCCGGCCGGAATCGGCTTCGGCTTGGTGGTCAATCTGATTGGCATGGCCGTGCTGCTGCTGTGGATTCCCCTGCGCCAGAGGCCGGGAATCGGCACCGTGGCCAATGTGCTGGTCATCGGCACGGCCGCGAGTTTCAGTCTGGAATGGCTCCCGGTGGACCTGGGCCTGCCGATCCGAGCCGTATTTCTGGGTTCGGGAATCGTGCTGAACGGTGTGGCCAGCGGCGCCTATATCGGCGTGGGGCTGGGCCCCGGTCCGCGCGACGGCCTGATGACCGGTATCGTGGCGCGCACCGGCTGGCCGGTGAAATGGGTGAGGACCGCCATCGAACTGACCGTCGTCGCCGTCGGTTGGGCGCTGGGCGGATCGGTCGGCCTCGGCACGGTGCTCTATGCCGTCGGCATCGGCCCGCTGGTCCACGTCTTCCTGCCGCTGTTCACGATCAGAAAGGTGCGATAGTCAACCGCACAGTCACCCCCCGAGACGGGGGTGGGGAGGCCGAATGCGCACAGCCCACTGGGTGACAGTGGTGGCATGCATCGCGGGGCTGACGTGGGCCGCTCCCGCGCAGGCGGGGCGTCGCCCCTTCATCTGGACCTTTGACACCGAAATCGTCCCCAAGGGGGACGTCGAGCTCGAGCAGTGGCTGTGGGCCCGCAGCCGCGCGCCCAGCGCCCCCGACCGGCCCTCGGTGTACTGGATATGGTGGGGGCCCGTCATCGGGCTGAGCCAGCACCTGGAGCTCGCGATTCCCTTCCAGGTGCGCGCCAACCAGACCGACACCCAGCTCGAGTCCTTCGAGGCGGACTTCCGCTACCGGCTCTTCCCCCGGGGGGATGACGGCGCCTTCCAGCCGCTCGTGCGCGCGGTGTGGCACCAGGCCATCAACACGCCCGAGCCCTCGCGCGTGGACGTGGACCTCGTCGGCTCGTACCAGTGGGACAACGGCCTCCGGACGACGGTCGACCTGGGCGCGCAGGTGGGCTTCCCCTCGCTGCGCGGCGACGAGGGGCCGACCCGAATCCTCGGGACGTACTCCGTCGGGGTGGCCTACCCCGTCATCGAAGACGAGCTGCAGGTGTCGCTCGAGTCCTTCGGGGAGTTCGGCCTGAAGGACGCGAACCAGGACCCGCACCTCTTCGTCGGGCCGAGCGTGGCGTGGACGTTCGGCCGGATGTGGATAACGGCCGGCACCCTGTTCGGGTTGACGGCCGTGGCCCCCGAAACCCCCCGCTTCATGCCGAGGCTCATATGGGCAGTCGCGCTCTGAAATCCCTGCTGCTGGCGCTCCTGGTGGCCGCGCCGCTCGCGTCGGCGGAGCCGGGCAGCGTCCAGGGAGAGGTGCGCGTCTCCGTCATCGGCGCGGACGGCGAGCCGCGGCCGAAGGCGGACCGCTCCGGCATCGTCGTCTACCTCACCGGCTACACGGAGGAGCCCCCCGCCGAGGTGGCCGTGATGAGCCAGGCCAACAAGGCGTTCACCCCGGGCGTGCTGCCCGTCGTCGCCGGGCAGAAGGTGGAGTTCCTGAACAAGGACGTGGTGCTGCACAACGTCTTCTCGCGCTCGGTGGCCCGCAAGTTCGACGCGGGCAAGAACCGGCCCGGCGAGAAGTACGTGGAGACGTTCAAGAAGACGGGCATCATCGACGTCTACTGCGACATCCACGAGCAGATGGTGGCCACGCTGGTGGTGGTCCCCAACCGCGCCTTCGCGGTGACGGACAGGGACGGGCGCTTCGTGCTGCGCGGCGTCCCCCCCGGGCGCTACCCCCTCTTCGCGGTGCACCGGCGGGACGAGAAGAGCGACATCGCCCGCGCGGAGGTCGTCGTGGAGGCGGGCCGCGCCAGCACGGCCACGCTGACGCTCGTGGAGACGCGCACCGATGACACCCACCTGGACAAGCGCGGCAAGAAGTACACCCCTCGGCCCGACTACTCCGACAAGAATCGCTGAGCGCTGCCCGTGACGCTCACCCAGAAGCTCATCCTCGCCTTCATGGCGCTCGCGGGCGCGGCGCTCGTCACCGCGCTGCTGCTCACCAACCTCGCCGTGGAGGCGGCGGCGAAGGAGAAGATCGCCAGTGACTTGGAGCGGACGCTGGAGGCCTTCGAGCAGCTCGCCCGCGCCAGCCAGGAGCGCATCCGCGACGTGGCCGAGGCGCGCACGCTGGACCGCTCCTTCAAGGAGATGTCGCTGTCGGTGAACTCCGTCGACGCCGAGGCGGGGCTGGGCGACGCGAGCTCGGAGACGGACGGCATCATCAGCGCCCGCGAGGTCATCGACTCGGCGGACACCGAGGCCTTCGGCTGGAGCCGCGAGGGCCCGCTGCCCTGGGCCTTCTTCAACGCCAGCGGGCGGCTCGTCTACACGCGCGCGGCACCAGAGCAACTGAGCGAAGGCCCGGTCGACGTCCCCCTGCTCTCCACGTCGCTCCAGCGCGGCCCCACCTCCGCGCTCTGGTCTCCCGCGCAGCTGCGCGCCCTGCCCTTCGTCTTCGTTCCTCCCGAGGCGCTCCGCGAAGGGGACCTCCTGCTCGTCCATGCGCAGCCCGCCTACGGCTCGCGGCGGGACCAGGTGGGCGTGGTGCTGTCCGGACAGTGGGTGCGGGACGTGCTGCTGGAGGAACCCCTGGCGCCCCGGGCCCCCGGGCCGCACATGGGGGACACCCGCGCCCGCTTCGTCGTGCGCACGGAGGACGGCGCCCTGGCCGCGCAGCTCCCCGTGGGCTCGCTCTTCGACGGCGACGGCATGCGGTCCGGGCAGGCCCACGACGTGTACATCGAAGGCACGCACTACCTGGCGCGCGGGGGTGAGCTGAGCGGCGTGGATGGGACTCGCATCGGCCAGGTGTTCGTGCTGCGCGACTTCGACGCGGAGATCAACCCCATCCTCCAGCGCTTCCAGCGCTGGCTCATCCCCACCGCCGTGGGCGTGGCGCTGCTCGCGCTGGCGGCGGCCGTCTTCATGGCGCGGAGCATGGCCTCGCCGTTGGTACAGTTGGAGGCCGCGGCCGGCCGCGTGCGCCTGGGGGACCTCACCGTCGAGGTGCCCGTGCGCGGCTCGGACGAGGTGGGCCGGGTGGCGCAGTCCTTCAACGAGATGGTCATCGGCCTGCGGCAGCGGGACCAGATAAAGGGCCTGTTCAAGCGCTACCTCGCGCCCCAGGTGGTGGACGAGCTCCTCAAGCACCCGGAGAAGGCCGCGCCGGGCGGCGAGCGGAAGATGCTCACCGTGCTCTTCAGCGACCTGGTGGGCTTCACCGCCATGAGCGAGCAGATGAGCCCTGAGGACCTCGTCGCCGTCCTCAACACCTACTTCGAGCAGGCCACCGGCGTGCTGACGAAGCACGGCGCGACGCTCGACAAGTTCATCGGCGACGCCATCATGTGCTTCTGGAACGCGCCGCTGCCGCAGGAGGACCACGCGGCGCGCGCGTGCCTCACCGCGCTGGAGCTGGTGGCGGTGGTGGAGCGGCTCGCCCCCGGCTTCACGGCGCGAGGGCTGCCCCCGCTGGACTGCCGCATCGGCATCAACACCGGGCAGGGCGTGGCCGGCAACATCGGCTCCAGCGCAGGCCAGGACTACACCGTCATCGGCGACACGGTGAACCTGGCCTCGCGCCTGGAGGGCGCGGCCAAGGTCTACGGCACCCGCACGTTGGTGGCCGAGGAGACGCTCGCCGCCGCCCGGGGCGTGGTGCTGGCGCGAGAGCTGGACCTGCTGCGCGTCAAGGGCAAGCAGCGGCCGGTCCGCGTCTTCGAGCTGGTGGGCCCGGCGGGCACGCCGCCTCCACCGCACCTGGCGCGCTTCGCCGAGGGGCTCGCGCTCTACCGGGCCCGCCGCTTCGCCGAGGCCCGCGCCGCGTTCCTCGCCTCGCCGGAGGACGTGCCTTCGGCACGGTTCGCCGCCAGATGCGAGGCCCTGCTCACGGCGCCCCCTCCCGAGGATTGGGACGGCGTCTTCATCCTCGACAGCAAGTAGCAGCGGCACCGTCCAATCGGCGCCTTCCTGGCCGCTGCGACGACATCGGCTGCTACGACACCTTCGGCGCGACGAACCCGGCCGTCTCGACGAACCGGGCGGCCGTCAACACGCAGTACGGCGCCTGCGACAAGACGGCTCAGCTCAAGGCCGTGATGGCCGCTGCGAAGCTTTCGCCCGTCTGGGACAACTACTGCCTGAAGTCGACGATGGTGGACTACACCTCCCCCGACGGCACGCCCTACGCGCTGGGCAATTCGGTCATCGAGCGAATCGTGGGGAATGGGACCGTGGCCGCCTCGTCCTGCATTGCCTGCCACGTCTACGCGTCCTTCGGTGCCAACGGCACGACGAACCCGGCGGCCCAGGCGATGCTCCCCTACAACCCGACCGGCAGGCCCATCCCCGCCGTGCTCGACGGCTCGGTGCAGTTCGACTTCATGTGGGGCGTCCTGCTGGCGCCGCCACCACCGAAGGCGCAGTAACCTGCGGCAGCGCGCGGAGCCACGCGGGCCTCGGACCTTGCGGCACGCACGGGTGCGGCAAACCCCTTGGGACTCCCTGCTACCGGCTGGGAGGGTTGGGCGGCCCCTGGCCCCGAGGCCCCAAGGACTCTGAGGGCTTCGAAGCCCTTCCGCTCCGGGCTTCGTCAGTGGACGGAGGATGGCGGGGCTGCCTGCCGTGCCCACTCCGCGCCGAGGAGCAGCCGCAGGAAGTGGGGGAACTCACGCTCCGGATGGCGGTGGACCACCGCGTCCATGATTCGCGTGAAGGCCTCCTGCGTGTATGCGCCCCGCGGGTGCTCCGCGGCGACGGCGTCGATGACGGCGCGGAGGTACTCGCGCTGCTGGTCGATGAGTTCGGGGCCACCGGGGCGCCCGTGGCCCGGGTGGACCCATTTCGGCTTCAGCGCGCTCAGCTCGTCCAGGCGTTGGAGCCACGCCTCGGTGTTTCCGTTGTCGAACCAGCTGTGACTGCCGTGGGCCACGAGGTCACCCACGAACAGGTGTCCCTCCCACTCGACGGCGACGTGGGCTGGACTACACCCCGCGCCGAGCACGTGCGCCTTCACAGTGACACCGCCCGCGCTCAATTCCGTGGTGCTGCCGCCGAAGCTGTCGGGGAGGGTGAGCATGCGCGGGTAGAGGGAGATGGCGTACTTCTCGAAGAAGACGGGCCACCAGCGGGCATGCGTCTCCGGGATGCGGGCGAGCACCTGCGCGGAGGTGACGACGGGGACGCCGAGGCCCTTCACCCACGCCGTGCCGTTGAAGCGGTCGGGATTCGGATGCAGGACGATGGCCAGCTTCACCTTCTTGCCCGTCCTGTTCTCCGCGAGGCGAATCTTCTTTCGAAGCGCGGTGGGCACGAGCTGCGTGTCGATGAGGATGAGTCCCTCGGGGCCTTCAATCCAATACGAAGCCGTCTTGAAGGACCACTGCCCTGAGACGTACTCGCCAACCCGATCATCGCCCTGCTCCTGAACGGAGTTGGAGTACCAGTGGCCGTCCTCGGCGGTTCTTGGGGCGGTACAGGCGAGTCCGAGCACGGCAACAAGCGACGTCACGAAGGTGGATTTCATGGGACGGAATGACCGAAGCAGCGCGCGTGGGGCCGTGACGTTACTCCGTGACGGACCCATACCGTCCAGGCCACGGTGGAGCTTCTCTGCTTCTGTTGGCCTTCAACCGTCACCTTCCGCGCGTGTTGCGCGACGTGTCCGGTAGTCTCGAAGACGGCAGCGGTGGGCGTGACGCGCTCAGGCACATGCCATGACGGATATGGCCGGTGAAGCCCCGCTCAGGTGCAG
Source organism: Myxococcus vastator (assembly GCF_010894475.1). Classification (GTDB taxonomy): domain Bacteria; phylum Myxococcota; class Myxococcia; order Myxococcales; family Myxococcaceae; genus Myxococcus; species Myxococcus vastator. The sequence continues at coordinate 26,594 of NZ_JAAIYB010000007.1, read as the reverse complement.
CTTCCCCCCGAGCACTTGAAGCAGGAGGTGGTGCAGTTGCCGGGGGTGCGCCAGGGATTGAACTTCGCGGGGGAAGTCCAGGTTCACGCCGGCGAGTTCGTCCGCGTTCTCGCGCTGGAGGAGCACCCGCGTCTCTTCCTCCACCGAGAGCAGTTGCTCGCTTTCGAGCAACTCGGGCATGGCCTGGCGCCAGGCTACCACGGCGAGGAAGATTTCAGACGGCGTGTGCGTCTGCATGAAGCGGGGGGCCACGACGGGGCGGTGCGGATAGGCCGTCGCGACGGCGACGTCCACCTCTCCGTTGGGCGACTCGAGCCAGACGACGTAGCTGCCACCCTCCCCGTTGACGCGGGCAAGCTCGCGCGGTTCGGTGGGCACCTTCGCCGCATGCGCGGGGACGGCGTTCGTGAGGAGGAAGGCGCTGGCGACCGCCATGGTGAGGGAGGAACCGAGGACTCTCAAAGTGGAGCTCCTGAGGGGCGTGACGGCGTCCATTCGCCGTCACCTCTCTCAACAACAAAGCCCACCGTTCCCCTCACCGGGCACGGGTGATTCCTTCAGGTCACCGGCTTCAAGCAGTAGAGCGTGGTCCGCTCGCGCGAGCGCGCCATGTGCAGCGGGTCCGACGTGTCCTTCGCTTTCGAGTGCCGCGCCGGGGTCGACCGGGCCCACTCCACCGCCAGGCCGCACCGTTCGAACTCCGCTTCGAGCCACCCGGGTGAGCGCAGACCGAGCAGCACCGCGAGGTCCGAGAGGAGCAGCAGGCCCACGCCGCCAGGCGCCAGCGAGGCGGGGAGTCCTTCGAGAAAGCGCCGCAGGAACTGGCTGTCCTCGTCGAACACCGCGCGGTCCACCCGGTTCTTGGGCGGCTCGGGAATCCAGGGTGGGTTGCACACCACGAGGTCCGCCGTGCCCTTCGGGAACAGGTCGGCCTCCGCCACCTGGAAGCGCTTGCCGAGCCCGAGCTGCTCCGCGTTCTCCCGGGAACAGGCCACGGCGCGCGAGTCACAGTCCGTCGCCTGCACGGACGCCGCGCCCCGCTGGAGGAGGATGAACGAGAGCACGCCGGTGCCCGTGCCAATGTCAAACACGCGCTTGCCCTTCACCTCCGTGAGGGAGAGCAGCAGCTCCACATAGTCCGTGCGGGTCGGAAGGTAGACGCCGTAGTGCGGGTGAAGCAGCCCCGTGAGGCCAGGAACGGCGAGCCCCTTGCGACGCCACTCCGCCGCCCCGAGCATGCCCAGGAGCTGCTTGAGCGGGACCACGGTGGTGTCCGTCGTGGGAGCCCCCCACACCTGCTGGCATGTCAGCGAAGTGTCCGGCGCCCGCGCGAGCCCGAGCCGGTAGTCGCGGTCGAGGGATACGACGATGCGTGACAGCGTCTCGTGTTCGAGCTGCCGTGCCTTGCGCTCGGCACGGAAGGCCTCCAGCGGCGAGCGCGCCTTCGCGGGCTGCTGGAGCCGCCGGCTCAGCGCGCCGAGGAGCTGCTTGGCGTTGTGGAAGTCACCGGAGTACAGCAGGAACTCGCCTCGGCGCACCCGCTTGAGTGCCGTATCCGCGCTGAGGCGGTCATTCACGGGAGACAGCCGAGCAGGCGCGGGCACCGCGCTCTCGGAGTGCCAGGTGAAGGCGGAGTCCGGCGACAGCTCGGACGGAGAGACGGAGGCGGACGGCCCCTCGGGTGAGGCGTCGGTTCGGGGAGCGCGAGACATGGCCCTGGGGTAGCACGTCCACGCACGCCCGTCGCGTGGGGAAACCACCGCTTCGCTGGGGAGCCAGCGCATCGCCATTGCCGGCACCTCAGGGGCGCGTAAGGTGGCAGACGCCATGACCTCCCTTCGCGCTATCGCGCTCTCCTGCATCGTCGTGCTCGGCTTCGTCGCTGCTTGCGGCAAGGACGCCTCCCCCACTCCCGTCGATCCACCTGACGCGTCTGTGCCAGAGCCGTGCGACAGCGTCGGCTTCGCGCTGTGCGGCGGCGCCTGTACGAGCATCGAGACCGACCCGGCGCACTGCGGTGGTTGCAACCAGGCCTGCGCGACCCAAGAGGCCTGTGAGGGTAGCGTCTGCATCGCGGTCTGTCAGATTGACGACCAGCAGGTTGCCTCCGGGGCAGTGAACGCGGCGAATTCGTGCGAGCAGTGCGCGCCGGAAACCTCCGCGAGCACGTGGACGCAGCGCACGGACGGGACGCAATGCAGCCCGGGACAGGTTTGCTCGAACGGCCTGTGCAGCCCGCAGTGCTTCATTGACGGCATCCTCTACGCCGAGGGGGCGGTGAACCCGGAGAACCCCTGCGAAACGTGCCAGCCGGCGGCGGCGACGGCGAGCTGGACGGCGCGCGCCAGCATTCCGCTGCTGCGCGGCGGCGAGGACCTCACGGAGCAAGGCTGGACGACAGTCGCGCAGACGCCGAACACGCTCACTTACAGCGAGGACTCCGTTCGCCTCGCGACGTCGACGGACAGCGGCGCGCGGACGAGCGGCAAACTGCTCATCGCGCGGGCGAACACGCTCGATGGGACGAAGCCGTTCAAGCTCCAGGTGACGATGCAGGTCGAATCGGTGAGCCCCCACAACTCGCTCGACAGCGGAGCGGCCATCCTGGGGAGCTTCACGCCGGTGGCTGGCAACGCCTTGGATCGTTCGCAGATGATCTACCTCGACAGCGCGGCGATCGGCTGGGCGGATGACACGCAGTCCGCGGCGTTCTCCGTGACGGACGGCGCGTATCATGTCTACGAGCTCGCGGTGGATGCGGCGAAGGTGGCGACGGTGAGCATCGATGGTGTCGCGAAGCTCACGCGGAGCAACTTCACGACGACCGGCACCATCGCCATCGGCGACCAGACGAACGATCCGAACGTCGATGGCGCGGTGCGAATCAAGTCGGTCGAGCTGCTCTGTCTTTAGTCCTCCGAACGGACGCAAACCCACGGAGGCGCCGTCCTGTACGGGATGGACTCGGGGCCTGCCCCTACCCTTTGCGCGCGGCTTCGATGAGCGCGAGCGAGGCGTTGCGCAGCAGCGGCGGTGCCTTGTGCGCTGTCGCCACGCGGCGTGCCGGGTGGCCTGCGTCCGGGCGCGCCGCGCAGCGGTTCTTGGTGGGCGAAGCCTTCGACGCTTCGCATTCAGCGCATGCCCGCGCGTGACGGAGGCCTCGAACGGGGCACCGCTGCGCCCGCGCCAGAATCGCCCTCCCCCACGCAACTCCACGCGCTGATGAAGGACAATTCCTACAAAAGCATGAAGGAACACACCTCATGCTCCAGACCTGGGGGGGTCTACATCATGGGTACCATCACGAAGGCGACGACGACGTTGTTGAAGCAGGGCGCGCGAGGAGCGTCCCGCTCCGGGGGCCACGGGGCACCGACCCGGGTGTTGCAGCAGGTCGCCCATCACTCCACCAAGGCCCCGAGCCCGTCCCAGATTGCCAGCGAGACACGGGCGCGGAACAACAGCCTGGACCTGATGAGCGACATCATGGACGCCATGGACCGTCGCGATGGCGGCAACAACGCGTCCATGCCTCGTATCAAGCTGGATGTTCCGCTGTCGCGCCGTGAGAACTTCGCGTTCGACGCCGTCCAGCCGGGGTATGGGACCCCGAAGTCCGCCATCGACAAGCAGGGCAAGCTCCAGCCCGCGGGCGACAGCCCCACCATCAGCGCCTCCGACCACGTCGATGGCGAGAAGTCCGTCAAGGCGAAGACGCCGTATACGTCCTTCAGCGGTCCGCCGGTGGGCGTGGACGGCAAGGCCACGGGGCCCCGGGTCGACAACCCGCTCTACGGCAAGGACCTCATCGTCACCAACCCCGCGAAGGACCCCAAGAGCGGCGTGGTGCTCGACCAGTTCGACATCCAGCGGGACCTCCGGACGAGCACCAGGCCCGGCTTCGACGAGACCGCCGTGCTGCGCTCCGAGCCACGTCCGCAGCCGCTCTGGAAGCCCACCGCCGAGGAGCGCGCCATCATGCCCCTGGTCGGCGTGGACCCCGAGAAGCCCGCGTACACGTTCCGTGAGCGCGCGATGGTGAACTCGGCGCGAGACCTCGAGTACCTGGTCAAGGGCACCATTCACGCGTTCGACTACTTCCAGGGGCTGCCGGACGGCTCGCTCAAGCCCCTCTCCAAGCAAGAGGTGATTGACGAGGCCGCGAAGAAGCGCTGAGCGGCCGGTTGCTTCACCCGGCGCCCGCACCTGCGCGGCCTATCCGGCGGCCACCTTCGTGGCCTGGAAGAAGTCCGCCGGCATGGGCCGCTCCAGCGTCCAGAGGATGCGCATGGGCCGCTCGGCTTCGTGGCTCACGTAGCGGACCTGTCCCAGACACAGGTAGGGCATCGACTCGCCACGGTCGTCCTTCCTCCGCTCGCGCACGAAGAGGATGACGCGCGTGCCTCGCTGGACGTGCTCCACGTACCGCCGGCCCGTGGGCGAAGCGGACGACGTGGCGTTCTGCGACTCCCAATGGAACAGGCTGGGCGACACGGCATAGTCCGCGTAGCGGGTGGTGGGCTTGAAGTCCGCGTCCGACTTGTCGAGGGTGACGAAGAGCAGGTCCGTCTTGTGTGCGTCCACCCACAGGACGCCCTCTCGCACTTCCCGCAGGCTCCCCTTCGTCCCCAGCATCCCGTAGGCGGCGATGATCTCGTAGAGGCCATAGGTCGCATGGCACGCGAGGGGCGCGGCCCCGACGGGGTCCAGCGGCGTGTGCACCCTGCGGCTCCGGTCCTCGAGCAGCTCCAGCAACTCCAGCAGCTCCTCGCGCACGGCCGCGCAGGACCACAGCTCGGACATCGCTTGCGGCCACTCCGCCACCGCGCGGCTCCGGAAGCCCAGGGCGGCAAAGAGCATCCATTGGAGGCGCTGCTCCCGGCTGCCGGGCGGCGCCGGGGGCGGAGGTGCCGGCAAGGTCACCCAGGCACGCCACTGCCTCAGCCGCTCTTCGTCTCCCACATGAAGCATGCGCGCCAGGGCCTTGGAGAGCGTGGCCTCGTGCGGCCCCGCGGGGCGTTGCTCATGGCCGGCGTCGCGGCGCAGCGCCGTGAAGGCGCTGCGCTCCGAGGGCCTGCCGTAAACCTCCTCCAGCTCATAACCGGTGGCTTCCAGGAAGGCCTGGAGGCGCGTCTCGGGAGGCAGCGACTTGAGCTCCTCGACCAGCATGCGCCGCGCCTGGGAGACCGCCGCCTTGACGTTCTGCAAGACATGCTCGCGGGCAATCCTGTCCAAGCGGATGGCACAGCCAGGCGGCAGGCGTGGGAAGTCGTGCTCCAGCTCGGCCTCCAACTGCCGCCGCGTCCCGCCGACGATGGCCCGGTAGCGCACGTCGAAGCGGTAGCGCTTGTGTGCCTGACCGATGAAGTCGAGCACCGTGAGGACGCTCTTGCCCGAGCCATGGGACCAGCGCAGCCCGCGGCCCAGCTGCTGGAGGAAGATGGTGGCGCTCTCCGTGGGCCGGAGCAGGAGGAGCGTGTCGACCTCCGGGATGTCCACGCCCTCGTTGAAGAGGTCCACGGTGAAGAGGGCCTGGAGCTCGCCGCGCCGCAGCCGCGCCACGGCCTCTCTGCGCTCTCCGTCCGGCGAGCCGGAATGCAGGGCCGCGGCCTTGAGTCCCGCGGCGTTGAAGTGGTGGGCCATGACCTCCGCGTGCGTGACGCCGACGCAGAATCCCAGGGCGCGCATGGCCCGCGGGACGTGGACGTATTCTTCCACGGCCTGAAGAATGCGCCGGGCCCGGAGGTCATCGCCGGTGTACAGGGCATCGAGCTCGCCCCTCGCGTACATGCCCCGTTTGAACGTCACCGAGGAGAGGTCGGTGCCGTCGTGCACGCCGAAGTACTGGAAGGGGCAGAGCAGCCCCTGCTCAAGGGCCTGCCAGAGGCGGACGTCGCAGGCGATGCGGCCGTCAAACCAGCCCAGCACGGACTGACCGTCTCCCCGGTCCGGAGTCGCGGTGAGGCCGAGCAGGATGCGCGGCGTCAAGCGCTCCAGCAGCTTGCGGTACGTGGGCGCCTCGGCATGGTGGAACTCGTCCACCACCACGACATCATATGCGTCCGGTGCCAGCGTCTCGAGCTGCCGCTGGAGGGACTGCACGGAGGCGAAGACATGGTGACCTCCGTGGACCGGGCGCTCGCCCGCGACGAGCCGCTCGCCGAACGCGGCGTCCCGCAGCACCAACTGGAAGACCTGCTGGCTCTGCAGGAGGATTTCATCCCGGTGCGCGACGAACAGGAGCCGCTCATGCCCTTGGGCGCGCAGCCGCCGGTAGTCAAAGGCAGCCACCCAGGTCTTCCCGGTGCCCGTCGCGGCGACGACGAGGTTCTTCCGGTGCCCGTGCTGGCGCTCCGCCTCCAGCGCTTCGAGCATCTGCCGCTGGTGGGGCTTGGGTTCGAACTCGATGTTGAGCGCCACGAGGCGCTCGAGCGAGGACGCCCCGGAGCCGCCCCGCTCCCGGGCGAGGGCCGTGGAGAGCCGCTCGCCATCACGCTCGGGGTCATACGAGACGAACTCCGGCTCGCTCCAGTACTGCTCGAACGTCGCGCCAACCCGTTCGAGGATGCCGGCGTTGTCCGCCTGACTCACCCGCACGTTCCACTCCAGGCCGTCCACCAGCGCGCTGTGCGTCAGGTTGGATGAACCGATGTAGGCGGTGTGCAGGCCCGTCTTGCGGTGGAAGAGCCAGGCCTTGGCGTGGAGGCGTGTCTGGTCGGTCTCGAAAGAGACCTTCACGTCTGCGCCCAGCTTCACCAGGTCATCGAGCGCGCGCCGCTCTGTGGAGCCCGTGTACACGCTGGTGATGACTCGCAGCCGGCCACCGCGGCGCACGAAGTCCTCGAGCTGCTTGCGAACCAGGCGCAGGCCCGCGAAGCGGACGAAGGCGCACAGGAGGTCGATGCGGTCGGCGCTCTCGATTTCCCGCGCGAGCTCGGGCCCCACCTGGTAGTCGCGCCGGCCATTCACCAGCAGCCCGCTCTCCGAGAGGGAGAGGTGCGGCCGGAGCGTTGGACTCCGCGCCGTGAGGGCGCTCCCGCCCCGCTGCGCCTCGCGCAGCAGGTGAGCCTCCTCGTGCACCCGGTCCGTCATGAGCACGGTGTCGTCATTCCCCGCCTTGCTCAACAACGAGATGAGGTCATTGGCGAGACGAACCTGCTTCTCGGCCTGGGCCTCGTCCGCGGGCACCGAGGCCAGCGCGCGGCGTGCCATCACGTAGACGTGACGGGCGAGCACCTCGGGAAGCATGGCCGCGTCGCACTTCTGTACGTCAAGCCACCAGCCCTCGCGCCGCGAAGCCTCGAGCTGGTCGTGCAGGGCCAGACTGAGGAGTGTTTCGTAGAGTCCAGGCTCGAGCGTGGTGGGCATGCTTGGCATCAACGCAGAGCCTACGACAGACAGGACTCCGCAGAGGCCCCTCCCTACCGTGGATTCTCACAAACCGGGACCATCCGCACGATGCGCGGAAAACACCACACGCAAAGTCCAATTTTTCATGAAATTCAGGTAAACCCTTCGAAACGAACAGCACGCGGCCACGGGCTGCGCGATGGGGCGTATGCAAAAGCTCTCAATGGCAGTTGTGATGTTGTGCGGAACACTGGTGTCCGGATGCCAGGGCGCGGAGGAGGAGCAGCAGCCGCCGGCCCCCGCGCAGTCCGCTGGCGCGGGCAGCGCGGCATCCGTCGCTGTCTCACGCCAGGCGGTCGTCTCCCCGGAGCTCGAGGCGGCGCTCTCGTGCGTCGAGACCTATGCCAACACGGGGACCTGCGACTGGGCGCACTGGAGCGAGCTGTGGGAGACGTGCCAGACCTACGAGCACCCGGAGCTCGAGGACGGCTTCTTCCTTGATGAGGTGCAGTCCGAAAACTGCACGGCGGCCAATTGGTCCACGCTGCGGGCGCAGCTCCTCGCCCCGCGCACGCCGCTCGTCCGCGTGCGCGACAGTTGCAACGGTGACGCCCAGGTGATTCAGGAGGCCGAGGCCAACGGCTGCTACACGCTCGCGGAGACCACCGGCGCGTCCTACGTGGACGTGCCGCTCGGCAAGAGCGTGACGCTGCATGCGGGCACGAGCTGCAGCGGCGACTCGGTCACCGTCGAGACGGACTCGAGCCTCTGTGAGACGACGTTCGCCAGCGGCACCAGCGCGAACGACAACGTGCGCGCGTTCCAGGTCGAGGACGTCGTGGCGCCCCCGTCGCCGTACCGCTACACCTGCGCCGACGATGAGCCGACGTGCGTCCAGAACTTCAACAGCAGATTGGGCGCTATCAACAAGAAGCTCACCGTCAGGGTCGTCCGGATGACCCTGGCTGGCAGGACGACGCCTTCGTTGACCGCCATCCGAAACAACGTCCGCAACCTGAGCGACTACTACGCCACCGCGTCTCGCAACCAGGTGAGCCTGGAGATCACCGGTTCGCAGACCGTACAGGTGACGAGCAGCAACTGCGGGAAGGCCAAACAGCAGGCCATCCAGAAGTCCCAATCCAACGCGTTCATGACTGTCTACGCGCTGCCCAGCGGGATGTGCTCCACGTCGAACGCTGGTGGGCGCCGCATCTTCCTGAAGGGCAACCTGTTCCGGGACTACGCCCACGAGGCGGGGCATGTCCTCGGACTCGGGCACGGCAACCGGCGCGACCCGACGACCGGCAAGCAAGTCCCCTACGGCGACTCGAGCACGTACATGGGCAGCAATGCGTCGGACAACTACAACCTCCCGCAGCTCCACTGGCTGGGTTGGACGAAGAAGGAGGAGCTCGTCAAGATCAACTCGGCCATCGACAACGGAGGCTCCATCGACGTCACCCTCCGCCCCGTGGGCGCCAACGCAGACAGCACCAGCGACCTCCCGCTGGGCGCGGTCTGGGAGGTCCCTGGCACCGAGCAGCGGCTGTTCATCACCGTGCCCAAGCCGCGCGTCACCAACTCGAACCAGATTGAGGGCGGCACCGTGTTCGTCTACCGCGCCTCCAGGGCCGTGGGCTGCACGGGCATCTGCCTGGGGACGCTGCAGTTGGCGCGGTTCAGCGCCAAATCCAACAACGAGCACGAAGCGAGCGGCATCTTCATCCAACCGGTGGACTACACCAGCCACTTCGTCCAGTCAGATGGGAAGCGCGTCGAGGTATTCACCTCCGTCACGCTGCGCATCAGGCGGTAGCGGCCGGCCTCGATTGAAGCCGGTGCGCGCCGCGCCACGACAGCGGCGCTCCCGCCTCCCTTTCTTGTATTGAAAGGGAGGCGGCCCCCGGTTCGGGGAAGCGGAGGCTCAGGCTACCCCAGGACGCAGACCCCCGACGAGCAGGTCTTCGCCGCCGGACAGTCCACGCCGCAAGCGCCGCAGTTGTGCTCGTCCGACGACACATCCACGCACTGCGCGCCACACTGCACCCCGGGAGCCGGGCAGGAGCCCCCCACGCAGTCAAAGCCACCTGGCGTATTGACACACACCTGACTGGGGTTGCACGCGGCAGTCCCGTTCGAGCACTCATCAATGTCATTGCACGTCCAGCCGTTGCCCCAGTAGCCCGGTCGGCAGGTGCAGGTGTAGCTCCCCGGCGTGTTCGTGCAGAACGCATTCACCGAGCACTGCGCGGTGCCGTTCATGCACTCATTGACGTCATGGCAGACGCTGGGCTGCGTGCCCTGACAGGTGTAGCCCGGCTCCACGTGACAGGCGCTGCTACAGCCATCCCCCGGCACCCGGTTGCCGTCGTCACACTGCTCCGAGGTGCCCACCCGGCCATCGCCGCAGGTGGCGCCCGCGCCGCCGCCCGTGTCCTCCACGGCGTCCAAGCCGTACAGCGAGGCCAGCCCGCCCCGCAGCCGCACGTAGCGGTACGGCGTGGCGCTGCTGAAAGGCACCAGCGTGGAGTGCGTCCCCAACCCCAGGTCCAGCAAGTTCGCCTGCCCCGTGCTGATGATGCTCATGTCCGCGCGCAGGAACTCCACCTGGGCAATCACCGCCAGCGAGAGTCCCTGATAGTAGATGCGCAGCGGCCCCGTGCCCTCTTCGCCCAGGCCCATGTCCAGCAACAGGGAGCCTCCCAGGAGGCCCAGGAAGGTGGCGGCGTTCCCATCTGGCGCGCCCACGGCGTTGTTCGGGTTGAGCACGGCGATGACACCGCGCTGGACCACGGCGTCGGCGTACCGGTCTCCCGCCATCGCGGACACGGCGTCCGCTCCCGCCTCGGCGTCCACCGGCACCTCTTCGGAGACAAGGGACTCCTGCTCCAACTCAGGACCACACGCCCCCATCATTCCGAACGCCAGCGCCGCGCTCAGCCATCGCCACAGGGGGGTCACTCGACGGGTCTTCATTGTCTTGCTCCATTCCACTTGGACTTGGGGGTTGGTGGCCCGGCATGAAGACAACCACACCGGATGACCGCCAAGACAATGAACGCACGAAGGCCCGCCCCGGCTTTATACACACGCATTCCGCCCCTCCGGCGCGTGTGCCATTGGACAGCCTTTGCTCCAGGTAGCGCCGCGACGAACGCCAGGTGACACCCACCCTGGACACAAAGGCTGAGAGCGTCGTCTCAGCACGCCTCAGCCTTCTTGATTCTTGGGAGCGGAGAGCGTGCGAGCGGGAGCGCGGGCGCTCAATCCCAGCCGCGAAGCTGGACGCGGACCCGATGCACGAGCAGCGCCCACTCCTGGCGCTTCAACGTCGTCAGGACACGACCGCCAATGAGCGTGAGTCCGGCAAGCGTCATCACCACGAAGCCGATGCGGTGGTCCCTCAGCCCGGCGTCGAGCAGCGTGGCCGCGACGTCCAGCGTGAGGAACAGGGCCCCCAACGCCAGGTAGGCGCGAATCTGGAACACCATGCCCGCCACGACGCCGAGCAGGCACACCCCGCCAAAGACGAGCGCATACATGCCGTCGGGAGACTGACCCACCTGGACCGCCATGCGCGCGGCCGCGGGCACATACAGCAACATGCCCCCGAGGATGCGCACCGTGTTGCGCGCGGCGTGCGGCAGGCTCTCCGCGAAGAGCTGGCCCAGCATCAACAACAGCAACCCCATGGGCGCCAGGTAGATTTCCAGGCCCTCCAACCCAAACGCCAGCGCGGAGATGAGCAGCGCGAAGTTGCACGCCGCCGCGGCGAACGCACCGAACAGCCGGCTGCGCTCCACCGCCCCCAGCGTCGCGTACAGGAGGCCGGAGCCACCCGCGAGCAGCGCCGCCTCTTGCGTCGCCTCGCCTGGCAGCACCAGCGCCATCCCGATGGGCAGCAGCGCCGCGAAGCGCCGGGTCGCCGCCTCCACGGGCTGCACGCCTGCCCGCCGGGCCAGCACCGTCACGCCCACCAGGATGAAGCCCAGGGCCAGCGCGAAGAGCGCGTCGTGCTCGGCGCGCAGGCCCGGTGCATACAGATTGCGCACCAGGGCGTAGACCCCGACCACCGCGGTCTGCACGAAGTAGACGTGCCGGCCGGTGTGCTGGCTCCAGGCGCAGTGCAGCGCCACCAACACCAGCGTGCCGATGGAGGCGGCGGCCAGCGGGAGGGCGCTGTCGGAGGCGGAGCCCCCCACCGCCAGGGCCGCGAGCATCAGCCCACTCACCACGAGCCCGGTGTCACGTCCCCACGCCAGGCCGCCCGCGACGTCCGGCCGGCGCCTCCGCACCCACTCCTGGGCGGCATGGAGGGCCAGCACGCCCACCGAGGCGGCCAGGGACAGGGCCGCGCCATGGACGATGAAGAGCTGGCCATAAGGCAGCGTCGGACCGACGCGGCCCGCGCGAATCGAGAGGACGGCCATGAGCGAGGCGACAAAAGTGCCGCCCACCACCCAGGCCCCCAGCGTCGCGACGAGCGAGGCGAGCGTGCCCTTCCACTGGAACGCCGCCACGAGCACCGACGCGGCGACGAGCGCCAGCGTCACGGGCAGCGCGGGGAAGGTCATCCAGCTCCCGCCCAGGCTCAGCAGCATCTCCCCCAGGAGGTTGAGCGCGGCGAGTATCGACGACGTCGTGCCATTCGTCGCCAGCGCGTACACGAGCGCGGCCAGCAGGTAGATGGCCATGGCCTGGTGAATGCGCACGCGCGCGGCGCTCTCGGGCAGCCCCCGGCGCCGGACCAGCCAGGGCCCCAGCGTCACCACCGCCAGCCCCACCAGCGCGAGCACCGGGCCGGGCCACACCTCGAAGATGTCCACGCGGTGCGCCAGCGCGTGGACCAGCAGGAGGATGCTCGCGCCAAGCACACCGCGTCCCTGCGCCCTGGCCCCACCGAGGAACAGCACCAGGCCGGTGATGCAGACCAGGCCCGCCGCCGTGAGCCCGGGCTGGAAGAGGGCCGCGAGGAAGACCGCGCCCACGCTGATGACCACGTGGCGCCGCAAGAGGCGCTGGAAGGGCTCGGGCAGCCCCCGGAGCGAGGCCACGGCGTAGACGAGCCCCGCGGCGGCGATGCCCGCGAAAGCCCGCTGCCACAGCAGGAACACCGTGTCTCCTGGCGCGAGCCACGCGGCCTTGTCGAGCCAGTGCAGAGACTCGGCGCCGATGCGCACCCACATGCCTTCGGACGACCCCGCGGGCGTGAGCCTGGGCCCGAGCAGCGACTGCCTCGCGGCCCAGAGCGCCGCGCCAGGCAGGCCGAGCCAAAGCCCCACGCTCGCGAGCCGCACCGAGCGCGCGGACACCGAGAGCAGCAACATCAGCATCGCGGGCCCCAGCAACATCAGGGGCGGAATGAGGGCCAGCGCACGGGACGGACGGGGCAGGCCGACGAGGAGCGCGCCTTTCAGGAGCACACAGGCCAGCACCGCCACGCCCAGATGGGGAACCCAGTGGTAGAGCGTGCCGTGACGAGGCTTCTCCAGGAACCTGGCGACCCAAGGACCGAAGCGCCGTGTCGCCAGCGCGACGCCCCAGAGCGCGACGCCGATGAGCGAGGTCCGCAGGGCGGCGACGTCCGGCGGCGACGGTCGGCCCGCGCGGTTGACCAGGGCGGTGAGCGCGATGAGCAAGCCCAGCGACGCGAGCGTCACCACCGAGCCGCGCAGGTGCCAAGCCTCGAAGCCGCGCGACACGAAGGCCACGAGCGCGACCAGGAGGAGCAGACCGGCCGCGAGCAGGCACGTGGCGCGCTCGGCGTCCGTGGGCCTGGACATCCACGCAGCCAGCGTGAGCGTGGCGACGAAGACCTGCACCAGCGCCACCGTGGCGAAGCCATCCGTGAAGAGCGGCAGCCCTCGTGCCCCGAACGGGAGCCGGAAGAGGTCGAACACCCGCCTGCTCCAGGGGCTGGGAGCGTCGCCCGCCGCGTCAGCGGGGACGGGCGTGCGTCCGCGAAGCGCCGCGAAGGCCGCGAAGCCGAGCGCCAGGGACGCGGCGACGAGGGCGGCTCGGGCGGACGCGAAGTCGGAGACGGTGCCCGCCACCTGGGACACCGCGAGCGCGAATCCCGAGGCCGCCAGGAACCCGACGAGCCGGCTTCCGTCCCGCCGGACACGCAGCAGCAGCCAGGCCGTGATGACGGCCGTGGGCAGCGCGGCGAGCACGCCGCCAGGCAGCCCCAAGGCAGACACCAGCACGTCCGGAGCCACCGGGGCGGCGTCCACAGCCAGCAGGACTCCCGCCGCGGCCAGGCCGAGGGACAGGTCATCCAGGGGCAGCAGTCCGTCTTGCCGCGAGCCCCGCCGGGCCCAGGCGGCCTGGACGAGTCCCACGGCACCGTAGAGCCCGCTCACGAGCGCGAAGACGGCCAGGCGGCCCCAGTTCCCCTCCAGGCCCGGAGTCCCCTGGGCGCAGGCCAGCGCACCGAAGAGGAGGCCCACGCCGCCCAGGTAGTGCAGGCCCCGCCAGCGCCAGCCGCCAGCGACGTGCGCGGCCCCGGCGATGACGAGCCCCGTCATCACCCGGGCCCACGGCGAGTCGGAGCAGCCCACCTGGGTCACCAGAGGCATCGCCACCAGCGCGCCGAGGACGGTCCAGGCGAGCAGGCGGATGCGCAGCCCGGGAAAGGCGCTCCAGCGCGCCAGGAGCATCAAGCCCGAGGCCGCCACCGTGCCGCCGAACACCCACCAGCCCGGGTCCGCGGGCGCCAGTGTGCGCGCGAACAGGGCTCCGGCGAGCAGCGTCGACATCACCAGGAGGTGGACCAGGGCCCGCCGCCGGGGCTCCAGCAGGAAGAAGACCCCCGCCGCCAGGAGCGGCGCGAGCGCCGAGGCGAAGTCGACCTGGAAGTCCCCTCCCGGCTGGACGGCGAACGCGCCCAGCGCCCCCGCGAGCGCGCCGCTGGCGAGCACCGCGAAGGCGACCACCTCCAGCACCGGGCTCACGCGTGGGTGGGCCTCGCGCGCGGCGTCGGTGGTCGCGGCCACGGCGATGACGGTGGCCAGCGCCTGCGCCCACAGCGTGAAGCCCGCGAACAGGGCGCTGCCCGGCTCCAAGGCGTCGAAGCCCGACGGCGCGCTCGCCACGCCGAAGACGGCGAGCCACAGCGCGCCATAGAGCGCGGCGCTCGCGCCGACGAGCGCCGTGTTTCCCGAAGTCGGCCCGCGTGCGCGCCAGGCCGTGGCCCCCAGTGCCACCACGCCCATGCAAGCACACAGCGCGCGCAGCCAGGGCGCGTCGTCCAGCACCATCAGCGGCAGCCCGGCGAGCAGCGAGGGCAGGAGCGCCACCGCCAGGGCCGTCACCGGCGTGCCATGCAGCAGCCGTCCCGCCGACCGCAGCGGCACCAGGCCCAGCGCGGCGACACCGAGCGCCACCGCGGAGCCGAACCCGGGTGACAGCGCGAACAGCGATGACAGCGCGATGAAGGAGACGGGAAGCAACGCGAGGCCGATGCCCGCGAGGACCCGGCCGACGGGCATGGAGCGCCGGGACAGGAACACCCCCAACCCGATGAAGCCCGCGTGATAGCCCCACAGGGCGCCCGTGACGAGGAGCTGGCGCGGAACCCCTCCGAGCGCGTGCCAGGCCTCGCGCACGCCCATGAGCGAGCCGCCCAGCACGAGCATCGCGCCGAGGAACCACCAGATGAACTCCTGGAACCGGGGCGCGCTGTCCGGCTGGGCATCGAGCGCCACGACGGCCTCGAGCCCTCCGCCGAGTGGGCTCGACGAATCCCGGGTGAAGAACGTCTGCCCGGAGTCCAGCGCGGCCCCCAGGTCATCCGCCCCCGCCTCCGGGTCATGCGGGTGCCCGCGGCGCTTGCGCTCCTTCCGCGCCCGCTCCTCCTTCGCGGCTTCGTCCAGCGAGCTCGCGAGCGCCGCGCCCCAGCCCCACAGCCGCGAGCCTCCCGCGTTTCGAAGCGAGCTCGCGACGCTGTCGGCCCAGGCCTCCGCGCGCGTCGCCGCGTCCACGAGAGGAACGGCCACCGGCGTTGGGAGGTCGGCCGGCGTCCCGACGTGAAGGTCGTTCGCGGCAGGCGCCAGGGACTCGGCGAGCCGGGCCGCGGTGACGCCATCAATGACGGCGCTGGCCTGCCAGCCTTCGATGTGCCGCCGCAGGGTCTCCCTCACGAGCGCGTCGAGCTGCGGCGCGGTGGCGGGCTCGAGAGGGGAACCGCACTCCTGACACATGGCACCCGAGGCCACGTCGCGGAGCCGGGCACAGACTTGGCAGATCATGATGCGACAGCATAGCCTCAATCCCCCCCGCGCTCGGTGGATGCTCGCGAACAGAAGGAGCAGTCCCCCGAGCTACGGGGCGAGGACGGAGCAGCGTCCACCCGCTCAGCAATCCCGGGGGCAGGTGAGCTCCTCGAAGGGAGCGCAGACCCCGTCACCGCAGTCGGCCGAGGGGTAGCAGTCCCGGGGACAGGTGCTGGGCAGCTCGCGCCCGTTGCAGACCCCGTCGCCGCACTCGGAGCCGCAGTCCACGGGGCAGTTCGCGGTGTGCTCGCCGCCGCCGCAGATGCCATCTCCACACCAGGCGGGTATGCCGCAGTCCTGGGGACAGGTGTTGGACGTCTCCGCGCCGTTGCAAGCGCCATCCCCGCAGATGGGGAGGCCACAGTCCTCGGGACAGGTGTCCGCAGTCTCCGTGCGAGTGTCGCAGAGACCGTCACCGCACAAGATGAGCACCCCACAGTCCTGAGGACAGCTGCGGGAGGTCTCGCGCCCGGAGCACACATGATCCCCGCAGAAGTCGAGCGAGGCCTCCGACCGCGCCAACTCCTGCTCGGCCTCCACGGGCCCGCATGCGGCGAACAATCCCAACGACATGCCAGCCACCAACATGACCAGACGCGCCTTCATGTGTGCCTCCTTGGAAAATGGAGCCGCACATCTCAGCGCATCCTCAATCAATAGACAATGCCAAGCGAAGCGCGGGCAGCCCGGGAAGGCCCCTCGCCGCGACACGTGGCGCGGCGAGGGACCGGAGGCCATCAACGCATGACGTCAGCTACGGCACCCCGGGGTACGTGAAGGACGCGACATGCGACGGGTGGCCCGGGTAGCAGTCAGTCCCCGTGTCGGCGCTGACGACAGCGCCCCAGTAGATGAGGTACGGCTGGTCAAGCCGCAGCACGGTGACGGTATACGAGACGGGGTCCATTACGCTGGGCGGAGGCGAGTAGCTGGCCGCCTTGAAGCAGACGTCGTACGTGCCAGTCGGCGGGATGGCGCCAGCGTTCCAGATGACCCGCTCCGGCCCCCACCCAGATGACGCAGTCAGGTCCAATGCTCCGAAGTCCGTCCCAGCGTCGGGCCCAGGGTTGCCGGCGTGGATGACCTTCCCCGTGGGCGTCCGGACGACGAGGTCCCCATCGCCGAAGCGCGCCCACGACGTGGCGATCTGCAGCCGGAGACCATCCTCCACGCAGACGCCCGCCGAGCAGGTGTCCCCCCCGCCACAGACATTGCCGCAGGCGCCGCAGTTGGACGCATCCGACGACAAATCCACGCACTGCGTGCCGCACTGCACCTCGGGCGGCTGACAGGCGCCGCCCACGCATTCGTAGCTCCCAGGCGTATTCACGCAGAGCTGGCCCGGCAGGCACACCGCGGTCCCGTTCGCGCACTCGTCGATGTCATCGCACGTCCAGCCATTGCCGGAGTAGCCCGGCAAGCAGGTACAGACGTAGCTGCCCGGCGTGTTCGTGCAGCTCGCGTTCACCGAGCACTGCGCGGTGCCATTCGTGCATTCGTCGTCGTCGGTGCAGACACTGGGCGCTCCGGAGCAGGTGTAGCCCGGCTCCACCTGGCAGCTCGCGCCACAGCCGTCTCCCGGCGCCACGTTGCCATCGTCACACTGCTCCCCTGCGTTCAGCTCGCCATTGCCACAGAGGGCGCCGCCACCGAAGCCCGTGTCCTCCACGGCGTCCACGCTGAACAGCGAGGCCAGCCCGCCACGCAGCCGCACGTACCGGTAGGGCGTCGCGTCGCTGAAGGGCACCAGCACGGAGTGCGTACCAATGCCCAGGTCCACGAGGTTCGCCTGTCCCGTGCTGATGATGCTCATGTCCGCGGCGAGGAACTCCACCTGGGCAATCACCGCCACCAACAGCCCCCGGTAGTAGATCCGCAGGGGCCCCGTGCCTTCTTCTCCCTCGCCCATGTCCAGCAACAGCGAGCCCCCCAGGAGGCCCAGGAAGCTGGCGACGTTTCCATCCGGCGGACCCACTGCATTGTTGGGATTGATGACCGCGAAGACACCGCTCGGGACGACCGCGTTGGCGTAGGGGTCATTCGCCTTCGACACCTTGTTCGAGGTCCACTCGACCTCCGACTGCGCCTCCTCGGAGGAAAGGGACTCCCCCTCCACCTGGGGCCCGCACGCCCCCATCACTCCGAACGTCAGGGCCATGAACATCCATCGCCAACCGGGGGCCACTCGACTGCCATTCATTGTCTTGCTCCATTCGATTTGTACTGGGGGATGGCGGCGTGACAAGCAGACAACGAAACGAGGCCGCCAACACCAAGCTAGGCACGAGCCCCCAGATGCAGCTCAAACACACGCATGCCATCCCGGAACTCGCATGCCATTGAACAGCATTTCCGCCAGATGCCGCCGCGACGAACGGCACGCGACATCCATCCTGGACATGAAGGCCGAAGCCTCCGCGCCAGCTCGAGCAATGACTCTCAATTCTCAGGATTGAAGAGGCATCATGGCAGGCGCGAGTGAGCCGCGGGGCGAGCACGTCCACGCCGGCTCCGTGAGTGCGCACGCCCCACCTCGATGACGTGCCAGTCCAAGATTCACGCGAGGATGCGCTGCCCTTCTGCGACAATGAATCCTATCCGTCTGCCGTTCGCTGCATTTGTCTCCGTGCCCCTCCGGCGCCCGGCCCCCCCAGAGCCGGGGCCATCCAGGAATGCCGAAGGCGGCGCAATGCGTCATCCGGCGACGCAATCCATCCCAACCCACCGGGTGTCAAAAACACACCATTTACAATACGTAAAAACCCTCATACACAGCGCACGTCCCCAATTCGGGGACAACTCGCAATGAGGGGGAAGTCGTGAAGAAGTTCAATACGTTGGGAGTTGTGGGTCTGCTGTCTCTGGCCGCCGTGGGCTGCGGTGGGGAGTACACGCCGGAGGAAGAGCAGGCCATGCAGCAGCCGGAGCTGGGCGATGTGGCGCAGGCCGCGGAGTACGCGACCATCGACGCCATGCAGACGCGTGATTTCTCGACGTGGCTGTTCGGCTCGACGCCGTTCATCATCGAGAACCTGTCCAGCACTCACTCGACGCCCTACTACGCGTACTGCGGTGGCAACTCCACCTCCGGTACCGTCGCCGCGGGCGCGACCATCACCGGCAGCCTGATGTGCAACTGGCCCGGTGCGCGCCTGTACGTCCGCAACAACGGCACGCTCACCGGCAACCAGCGCCTCTACGTCACCACGTACTGAGCCACGTAGCCCCGCCATCCGGATGGCGTACGGGGGGAGCCCTCTGCAGGGGGTTCCCCTTTTCACGTCCGCCCGGCCTTGACTGAACGTGCATTCAGGCCCACGGTGCGCCCATGAAGGCGCGTCCCATCGACAATCCGCCCAACCCGTGGGCGAGCACCGCGGTGGAGTACCTGGACGAAATCCCGCCGTCCAAGCTGGAGGTCTTCGAGGACCACAGCCGGCAGGTGCTGTCCCACAACGACAGCCCGGACGTGGGGTTCAGCTGGAGCGTCAACCCCTACCGGGGCTGCCTCCACGCCTGCGCGTACTGCTACGCGCGGCCCACGCACCAGTACCTGGACCTGGGCGCGGGCACCGACTTCGAGACGAAGCTGGTGGTGAAGCCCCGGGCGCCGGAGCTGCTCCGCGAGGCCTTCGAGAAGCCCTCCTGGAAGGGTGAAACCGTCGTCTTCAGCGGCGTCACCGACTGCTACCAGCCGCTGGAGGCCTCACTGCGCCTGACGCGCGCCTGCCTGGAGGTCTGCGCGGACTACCGCAACCCGGTGGGCATCATCACCAAGGGCGTGCTCGTCGAGCGGGACCTGGACGTCCTCCAACGGCTGGCCCGGGACGCGCGCCTGTGGGTCAGCATCAGCCTCCCCTTCCACAACGCGGAGCTGGCCCGGGCCATGGAGCCCCATGCCGCCTCCCCCATGCGCCGGCTGCTGACCATCCGCCGGCTCACCGAGGCGGGCATCGACGTGGCGGTGTCGGTGGCCCCCATCATTCCGGGCCTCAACGACGAGGACATCCACCGCGTGCTGGCCGCGGCGCGTGAGGCCGGCGCCACCCGCGCGCACCACACGCTGGTGCGGCTGCCTGGCCCGGTGCAGGACGTCTTCGCGGAGCGGCTGCGCGCGAAGCTTCCCCTGCGCGCGGAGCGGGTGCTCCACCGCATCCGGGAGACCCGCGGCGGGGCGCTCAACGACAGCCGCTTCAAGCACCGCATGCGCGGTGACGGCCTCTACGCGGAGACCCTCCACCGCCTCTTCCACACGTCGGCGCGCAAGGTGGGCATCCGCGCCTCCTACGTCACCGAGGACGCTCCGGACACCTTCCGGCGTCCGGAGCGCAAGCCGCCGCCCACGCCGCAGCTCAGTCTCTTCTGAGCGCGCACGCGGGCGGCGGGCGTCATTTCCGGATGACTTGGACGATGGTGATGAGGATGACGGAGCCCACCGTCGCCACCAGCAGCGACCACAGGTTGAAGCCCGTCACGCCGGTGCCGCCCATCAGACTGAAGACCCAGCCACCAATCATGGCCCCGACGATGCCGGTGGCGATGTTGGCGAACATGCCCATGCGGGCGTTCGTGCCCTTGATGATGCTGGCCAGCCAGCCCGCGATGCCACCCAGCACCAACCACGTACAGATACCCATGACGACCTCCTTCGTGCCCTCCGGTTGCTATCAGACCTCCCGCCCTCGCGCAGCGGCCGGCCGTCTTCCTCGTGTACGCACGGGCCCCGGAACCATTGCCTCCGGCCCCTGAAACGGCGACGCCCCGTGCCTCCCGGGGAGACACGGGGCAGCCGCGGCGCTTCGGACTCGCGCGCGTGACGACACTCAGTCCTTGCCGAGCATCCCATCCCGCAGGCCGCCGTCCACCGGGTTCTTGCCCACGAAGACGGAGAACAGCGCGTCGGCGAAGTCCTTGCCCTCCACGGAGATCTCCTTGCCCGTCTTGCTGGACACCTGCGTGCCCTGGCCGGGGACGTAGGTGAGGATGAGCTCGTCACCCTTCTTCACGTCCGGGATGGCCGCGTTGAAGGTGTCCAGCTTGGGCTGGAGCTCCGCCAGCTTGGTGCCGGCGTTCTTCTTGAAGCCGTCGCCAATGGCCTCGACGATGGTCTTCTTGTCCAGGTCCCGCAGCATGTACATGCGCACGCGCTTCACCTGGTCCGAGCTGATGATGGCCGCGCCGTCCTTCGACGGCGTCTCCAGGTAGAGTCCCGCCGTGTAGACCTTGAACACGAACTTGCTGCGCAGGCCCACGCCGTTGAGCTTCAGCTCCTTGCCGGCGACGGTGGCCGTCTCCGGGTACTTCACCCCCGCGACGTCCTTGGCGAAGGCCGGGACTGCGAGCATCAGGGACAGCACGACGGTGGTCAGCGTGGCTTTCATGAATCCTCCGGGTGTGGGTAATCCGTGCGATTGGACGCAGCCTACCCGCGCGTCTTCACGAAATGGTCCATGAAGGCGACCAGCGTGCGCACATTCTCCACGCTCACCGCGTTGTACATGGAAACGCGGATTCCTCCGGCCGTCCGGTGCCCCTTGAGGCCCACCATGCCTTGCTGCTTCGCGTCAGCGACGAAGGCCGCCTCCAGCGCCTCCGTGGGCAACTGGAAGACAGCGTTCATCACTGAACGGGACTCGCGCTCCACCGGCGCGCGGTAGAAGTCCGGGTTGCGGTCCACGGCCCCGTAGAGCAGCGCCGCCTTCTCCCGGTTCCACTGCTCCAGCCGCGGCAGACCGCCGACGGAGTCAATCCACTCCAGCACGTTGCGCACCAGGTAGACGGCGAAGGACGGCGGCGTGTTGTAGAGCGAGTTGTTCTCCGCGTGCGTCGTGTAGCGGAAGATCTTCGGGATGTCCTTGCGCCCGCTGGCGAGGTAGTCCTTGTCGGCAATCACCACCGTCACGCCCGACGGGCCCAGGTTCTTCTGCGCGCCGGCGTAGAGGAAGCGGAAGGGCCGCACGTCGAACTTCCGCCAGAGGAAGTCCGAGCTCATGTCGGCCACCAGCGGAACGCTCCCCACCTCCGGGAAGTCGTGCCACTGCGTGCCGAAGATGGTGTTGT
Organism: Myxococcus vastator; assembly: GCF_010894475.1. Classification (GTDB taxonomy): domain Bacteria; phylum Myxococcota; class Myxococcia; order Myxococcales; family Myxococcaceae; genus Myxococcus; species Myxococcus vastator. The sequence goes on along the minus strand of NZ_JAAIYB010000007.1, from coordinate 4,908 downwards.
TGCTCGTCAGGTGGACGTAGGCGGCCTTCGGGTCCAGCCGCAGCTCGTCCTGGCGCGGAATGCGCGTGTAGCGCTTGTCGGGCCGCACCGTGCTGGCGGCCATCCTCGGGGCGCCGTAGTACTTCGCCTCGTCGAAGGCCTTCTCGCTCCACACCCCCGTCATGAGGTAGTCCGCGCTGCCGCCGGGCGGCAGGAAGTTCATGGGCACCTGCGCGAACTGGTGGGAGGCGCTCCCCGACAGGAAGAGAATCTGGTGGGTGGCGGGGACCTCCAGGAGCCGGGCCATCAGGGCGAGCGCCGCCTCGTGCACCGCCAGGTATTCCGGGCCCCGGTGACTCTGTTCCATCACCGACATTCCGGACCCCTCGAAGTCGAGCAGCTCGTCGCGGGCACGCTCGAGCGCCGGAAGCGGGAGGCTCGCGGGGCCAGGATTGAAGTTGATGACGCGCATGGAAGTGTCCTTTAGGGAGATGAACCGCCGTGGAGGCATTCTTCTCCCCACCGGCCCCCTGAGTGCCAGCGGGAAGAAGCCCGCCCGCCTGCCCGCTGGGGGACGACATGGCAGCGGCCGGCCCCGTGGCCGGTGGGCGTTCACGAAGGTCTGGAGGACAGGTGGGTGCGTCGGAGGGACTGACGGAGTGGGTGCGGCGGGCATCGCAAGGGCAGGCGTCTGCCTACAGCGAGCTCTACCGTCGCACGCGTCCCCTGGTGACACGGCTGGTGGGCGGCTTCTCCCAGCTGGACGCGGATGAGGTGGAGGACGTCATCCAGGAGACCTTCGTCCGGGCGTTCCGGGCGCTCCCCCGGCTGAAGGAGCCGGGGGCCTTCGAGTCGTGGCTGCTGTCCATTGCCCGAAACCGGGCCCGGACGCGGCTGGAGCGGAAGTCCAGCACCCGGCGGCTGGAGGAGGACGTGGCGGACCCGGAACCGGAGACGGTCCCCCACCTTCCCGAGGCGCTGCAGTTGGAGCGTGACATCGAGGTGGTCCGGCGGCTCATCGCGGAGCTGCCCGAGGGCGAGGAGAAGCGGACGGTGCACCTCTTCTACGTGGAGGGTGAGCTGTCCGCGCGGGAGATCGCGGAGAAGCTGGGCGTGGGAAAAAGCGCGGTGACGATGCGACTGGAGCGGTTCCGGTCTCGAATCAAGCGCGAGCTGCTGCGGCGAGTGCTCGCCGGCCGGTGGGAGTGAGTGTTCATGAAACACCTGGACGACGGCGCGCTGAGCGCCCTTTCCCGCCGAGAGCCCGAGGCCGTGGCGTACTTCGCCGGACACCTGGCGCACCCGTGCGAGACGTGCGAGGCGTTCCTCGCCGCGCACCCGGGCCCGGGCCTGCTCGACGGACACGTGGACGCGCTGCTGCTGGGGCTCGCGCCGCCCGGCGCGTCCGCCCCGCCCCTGGATGAAGTGGGGCTGGCCCGCGTGCGGCGCGCGCTGCGAGCCCCTCGGTCCGCGGCCGGGCGCTGGGGCATGGTCGCCGGAGGGCTCGCCGCGTGCCTGCTGGCAGTGGTGTTGCTGCCCCGCATGCGGGCGGAGGCCCCCTCCAGCCAGGGAGGCACCGCGGCGGAATGGACGGGTGAGAAGGGGCGCCTGGCGCGCATCCCCCTGGAGCTGTCGGTGGTGGCACGCGACAGCGCGGGAGGCTTGCGGCGCCTGGACCCGGGCAGCCCGGTGAAGGATTCGGAGGTGTTGCTCCTGCGCTACCACGCCACCGAGGCGGGCACCGCCCTGCTCTTCGAGCAACGGCAGGGCGCGGCGCCGGCGCTGCTGGGCCACTTCCCCCTGGTCGCGGGCACCCATGACCTGCAGGGGCCGCAGGGGCTCGCGGGCGTGAGCCTCGCGGGCGAGGCCGGCCCGGTGACGCTGTGGCTGGTGGGCTCCGCCGGTTCGCCGCCCGACGCCGAGGCGGTCGGTGAAATGTTGGCGGGGCGAAGCGGTGCGGGCTCCCAGGGCCCGCTGGCCATCATCCGGTTCGACGTGAGCGTGAGAAGCAGCCAGAATCGTCCCTGAACGGTTCCACGTGAGGCGCCTCCTTCCCATCCTGCTGGCCTGTCTGGCCGCGTGCGCGACGCCCTCCTCCTCCGGGGAGAAGGGCGGACTGGTGCCGCTGAAGCTGGATGAAGCGTCGCTGTCCAGCGCCTACAAGCCACGCCGGATGGCCCTGCTGGTGGGCATCGCCTCGTTTGACGATCCGCGCTGGAAGGGGCTGCGCTACACCGGCAAGGACGCCCGTGATTTGGGCGCCGCGCTGAGGGACCCCGCGCGCGGCGGGTTCGACCAGGTGCGCGTGCTCACCCGCCGCGAGGAGACGACCCGCGAGGCCATCCTCGGGGCGCTCCGGCGGCTCAAGAAGGAGGCGAACCGGCCCGACGACGTGGTGGTCGTCTACTTCTCCGCGCACGGCACGCTGGCGCGCGACGCGAAGGGCGAGCTGCGGCGCTACCTGGTCACCCGCGACGCGGCCTACCGGGACATTCCCCAGACGGCGCTGAGCATGGACGCGCTGAAGGCGGAGTTCGACGGGCTGGCCAGCCGGCGCCGCATGCTGGTGCTGGCCACCTGCCACAGCGGCAGCGGCAAGTCGTTGCTGCCCAAGGAGCTGAAGGCGGAGCTGGAGGGCATCAAGGCCGGCTTCTACACCCGGCCGCTGGAGGAGTCGTCGCGCGCGTCCATGGTGTTCGCCGCCTGCGACTGGGGCGAGACGGCGCGCGAGGACGAGAGCCTGCGCAACGACATCTACACCCACTTCCTCATCGACGGCTTGAGCGGCGCGGCGGACCGCAATGGTGACGGCGCCGTCACGGCCACCGAGGCGCATGACCATGCACGCCGCCGCACCTTCGCCTTCACCGAGGGGCGGCAGCGGCCGTCGGCGGAAATCCTGGAGGTGGGCGCGGACCCCGTGGTGCTCTCCGGCAGCATCACCCGGACGGGCCGCCCCGAGCTGTTCTCCTACAACCCGCGCCTGGACGGCTTCACGCTCAAGGTGGACGGCGAGGCGCGCACGGACCTGCCCGGCGGCGCGGCGGTGACGCCCGGCATGCGGACGGTGGAGCTGACCAAGGGCGACGCCGTCCTCATGCGCCGCGACGTGGAGGTGGGCCTGGGGGACCGCCTGCCCCTGGAGCGCCTGCTGGCGGAGGCCTTCCCGCGGCGCTCGCTGTCGCTGCTGGGCGGCCTGTTCAGCTTCGCGGATGCCCGCAGCCGCACCGAGCTCTTGCCCCTGTCCCCCGAAGTCGCCCTGTCACTGCGGCTGGAGGACCGGCCGCTCCAGGACTTCGGCCTGCTCTTCGACGTGGCCTTCAGCACCGGCAACCGGGCCCTGCGGCTGACGCCGGGCAGCGAGGTGCCCTTCCGCTACACCACCGTCTCCGCGGGCGCGGCCCTCCCCTACCTGTGGCGCTGGGAGCGGCTGACGCTGTTCGCGGGGCCGCGTGTGGCCGGCCTGTACCTCAGGCGGTCCTTTGACGTAGAGGCTGCCGTCACCGGGCAGCGCTTCTTCACCGTCAGCCCCGGCGTGGTGGGCGGCATCGTGTGGCGGGTGGGTGAGCGGCTGGAGCTGATGTCTCAGGCCCAGCTCATGCTGACGTATGTCGTTGTGGATGGGCAGGGGCAGGCCGTGGGTTTCACGGGTGGCTGGGCCGGCGCGGGATATCGCTTTTGATGCGCTCAACGTTTCACATCGCGGTGGCCACCCTCGTGGCCTGCTGCGCCGCGGGCTGCGGCAACCTGGAGAACGCGCCCTTCCGGGTGGGCACCGTGCACGGGCAGCTCACGGAGAGCGACCCTGCGGTGGCCCTGGTGTCGCTGGTGTCCCAGCCGGGCGTGAGCAGCCATGTCGACGCGGACGGGCGCTTCACCCTGGAGGACGTCCCCACGGGGATGGCGGAGCTCTTCATCGTCGCCACGGCCGAAAAGGCCGCCCGCGTCCAGGTGCGGGTGCTGGGAGGCCAGTCCGTGCAGGTGCGGCCGGTGGCGCCCACCCCCGCGGGCTTCCTCGACCTGCGCGTGAAGACGACCAACGGCTTCCGGCTGTCGGCGGCGGAGGTGTCCGTGGCGGGCACGCCCTTCCAGCGGCTGCTGCTGGACGCGCAGGGGCGGCTGCGCGTGGGGCCTCTTCCGGACGGCTGCTACTCGGTGACGGTGACGGCCCTGGGCTTTCCGGCCACCCAGGTCGAGGACTGCGCGGGCCCTGGCGAGAAGAAGGAGCTCAACGTCGACCTGGAGGTGGACGAGTCGCTCCTCGAACAGGGCTGCCAGGAGATTGGCTGTGTGGAAGGCCTGGTGTGCGCGCCGAACAAGAAGTGCCTGGAGTGCTTCGGCAACTCGCACTGCGGCGCGGGCCTGACGTGCAGGGGCAACCGCTGCGAGGGCCCCGGCCCCCTGTGCGCGCCCTGCACGGGCGACTGGCAATGCGCCGCGGGGACGCACTGCGAGGTGCTGCCCGAAGGAAGCGCCGCGTGCGTGGCCCGCTGTGGCGGCGACGAAGATGACGACTGCCACCCCACGACCCAGGCCCTGCCGGACGACGATTGCCCGGCGCGGTGCGCGCCGGGCTTCACCTGCCAGTCCGGACGGTGCCTGCCGGATGCCGCGAACTTCGCGGGCTGCCATGCCCTGCGGCGGATGGACGCGCCCTGCACCGACGACGCGAGCTGCCACGAGCTGGGGCTGCCCGGAGGGCGCTGCGTCAGCGGAGCCTGCACGGTGCCCTGCGCGACGGACCGCGACTGCCCGGGCAGCCGGCGGTGCGTGGCTTCACCGGCGGGCCCCGTCTGCCAGCTCGGAACGTGACACCGTGGCGCGCCAGGGCACCCCGCGGCTCCGCCTCGTCCTGGTCACCGTGTTCGCTGTCACGACGTGGGGCTGTGAGCCAGCCCCCCGCCCTCCTTCGACGGCGCGCAACACGCC
>NZ_JAAIYB010000079.1 GCF_010894475.1 Myxococcus vastator | reverse complement strand
CGGGGGGCCCGCCCTTCCCTTGGGGTGGGCCATGCGGCGACACTGGGGCCATGGCGCATCTGGAGTTGATCCCCAAGCGGGACCTGTCGAGCTTTCGCAAGCTTGCGATTGGAAGTTGGAAGACGGCGTACGACCCCACCGTCTACGGGACGCTGACCGTCCGCATGGACAAGGCGATGGCGTACATCGAGGCCTTCCGTCAGCGCACGGGGGTGCGGCTCACGGTGACGCACCTGGTGGCCAAGGCCATGGGAGAGGCGCTGCGCCGCTGCCCGGACGCGAACGCCATCCTCCGCTTCAACCGCATCTACCTGCGCCAGCGCGTGACGCTGTCCACGCTCGTCGTCCAGACGGACGGCGGCAAGGTGGACCTCACGTCGGCCCGCATCGAGGACGCGGACAAGAAGAACCTGAAGGAGATCGCCAACGACCTGGAGGAGGCGGTGCGCCGCGTCCGCGAGCGCCGGGACGTGGCCCTGGAGAAGGGCAAGGGCACCATCCAGAAGATTCCCTACCTGTTCCTCAACACCTTCACCTGGCTCCTGTCCTTCTTCATGTACACGCTGAACCTGGACATGAGCCGGTTCGGCATGCCGAAGGACGCCTTCGGGTCCGCCATCATCACCAACGTGGGCTCGCTGGGGCTGGACACGGCCTACGTCCCGCTGGCGCCGTACACGCGCGTGCCCATCTTCGTCGCGCCCGGCGCGGTGAAGGAGGTGCCCGTGGTGGAGGACGGCAAGGTGGTGCCGGGCAAGGTGATGAACATCAACGCCACGTTCGACCACCGCTTCATCGACGGGTTCCACGCGGGCGTGCTCGCCAACACGCTCCGGGAGATGCTGGAGAACCCGTTCGAGAACTTCGACGCGCTTCCGGACGCCGCTGATGCGGCTCCGGTCGCCGCCGCCGTGGGGTAGGGGCGGCTCACAGGCCGCTCGCGTCACCTCCGCGAACCGCGTCAGAGCCGGGGATTCATGGCATCCCTGGAAACTGTCGGCTCAAATGTCGGACATCAGCGGAAATTTGCGCCGGGCGGACGCAACCTCGCCTCAGGTCAGCCGATACTCGGGGAGCCCCCACTCCTCGCACGAACAACGGCCGAGCCATGACCTCCCGGATCCCTCAACCGAGCCGTCCCGCCACCGCCAAGACCTCCGCCCCGCAGCGCGCCGCTGAGCCGCGCGCGAAGGAGCGTCCGGCGGAGGCCGCCACCGCCGCGCCCCAGCGCGCCCCGGTGAAGGACTTCTTCGACGACGCCCGTCAGACGCGCAACGCGGAGGCCCAGCGGCACACCGCCACGTTGGCGGGCGGCCGCGGGACGGGCGCGCAGTCGCTGCCGCACACCTCTGGGACGCTGTTGCCTGAGCCCCTGCGGATGAGCGCCGCCGCGGTGCCCACGCAGCCCTCCAGCCGCCCCGGCATGGGCGCCATTCCCTACGATGGCGGCACGATGTTCCGCGTGTGGGCGCCCAACGCCCAGCGCCTGCAGGTGGCGGGTGACTTCAGCAACTGGCAGGCGGTGGAGCTGCAGCGCGAGCCCAGCGGCAACTTCTCGCTCGACGTTCCCGGCGCGAAGGCGGGGGATCAGTACCAGTTCGTCATCCAGGGCAAGCACGGTGACTGGCGCTGGAAGGGGGACCCGCGCGCCAACGACGTCACCCACTCCACCGGCAACTCCATCGTCGTCGACCACAACGCGTACCAGTGGAAGCACGACCACGACTTCCGGATGCCGCCCTGGAACGAGGCGGTCATCTACGAGATGCACGTGGGCACCTTCAACGACGAGCCCGGTTGGGGGCCCGGCAACTGGCAGAGCGCCATCGACAAGCTGGACCACCTCACGGACCTGGGCATCAACGTCATCAAGATGATGCCGACGGCCGAGTTCGCGGCGGACTTCAGCTGGGGCTACAACCCGGCGTTTCCCAACGCGCCGGAGAGCGCCTACGGCACGCCGGACGACCTCAAGCGCTTCGTTGACGAGGCGCACAAGCGCGGCATCGGCGTGGTCATGGACGTCGTCTACAACCACCTGGGCCCCAGCGACCTGCCGCACTGGGACTTCGACGGTGAGACGTACGGCAAGGGCGGCAGCTACTTCTACACGGACTGGCGCGCCAAGACGCCGTGGGGGGACACCCGGCCCGACTACGGCCGCCACGAGGTCCGCGACTACCTGCGCGACAACGCGCTGATGTGGCTGCGCGACTACCACATGGACGGCCTGCGCGTGGACGCCACCAAGGAAATCCGGATGGCGAGCGGCGTGGACAACCCCGAGGGGTGGCAGCTGCTGCGCGACATCAACGACGCCGTCAACCGTGAGTTCCCCCAGAAGATCGTCATCGCCGAGGACCTGGGCGCCGACGGAGCCCTCACGCACCCGGACGGGGCGAACTTCGACAGCCAGTGGGACGCCAGATTCGTCCACCCGATGCGTGAAGCGCTGACGGCGTTCTCCGACAGCGACCGGGACATGAACGCCGTCGCTGACGCCATCCGCTTCAAGTACAACGGCAGCGCCCTCCAGCGCGTCATCTACACGGAGAGCCACGACGAGGTGGCCAACGGCAAGCAGCGCCTGCCCAGCGAGGTGGGGGGCTGGGACGCGGGGGGTTACCACGCCAAGAAGCGCTCCATCATCGGCGCCGCGCTCACCATGACGAGCCCCGGCATTCCGATGATCTTCCAGGGCCAGGAGTTCCTGGAGGACGGCCACTTCCAGGACGCGGATCCGCTCGACTGGAAGAAGAAGGAGACCTTCGCCGGCATCAACCAGGCGTACACGGACCTCATCAAGCTGCGGCGCAACTGGAACGACAACACCTCCGGCCTGCGCGGTGAGAACGTCAACGTCCACCACGTGAACAACAACGACAAGGTCGTCGCCTTCCACCGCTGGGACAAGGGCGGCGCGGGCGACGACACCATCGTCGTGGTGAACATGGGCGGCAAGCACCTGTCCAACTACGACCTGGGCCTGCCCGCCGACGGCACCTGGAAGGTGCGCTTCAACAGCGACTGGCAGGGCTACTCCGGTGACTTCGGCAACGCCCAGAGCTTCGACGTGGGCGGCCGGTGGAACGGCAAGGACGGCATGCCGGCCAGCGGCACGCTGAACAACCTGGGGCCCTATAGCGTGCTCATTCTCTCCAAGGACAAGTGATGAAGCTCGAAGGCTCCTGCCACTGTCGCGGCGTGCGGTTCAGCGTGGAGACGCATCACCCGTCTCCCTTCATGCGGTGCTACTGCTCCGTGTGCCGCAAGACGCAAGGGGGCGGAGGCTTCGCCATCAACCTGTCGGGGGACGCGAGCTCGCTCAAGGTGCGTGGCCGGCAGCACCTCAAGGTGTACCGGGCGCGCATCCAGAATCCGGAGGACGCGAAGGCGCACAAGAGCAAGGGGCAGCGCCACTTCTGTGGCCGGTGCGGCTCCGCGCTGTGGCTGTATGACCCGACGTGGCCGGAGCTGATTCACCCGTTCGCGTCGGCCATCGACACGCCGCTCCCGGAGGCGCCCGAGCACGTCCACATCATGCTCGAGTTCAAGCCGGACTGGGTGCCCGTCCAGGCGGGCAAGAAGGACAAGAAGTTCCAGCGCTATCCGAAGGAGTCCATCGCGCAGTGGCATCGTCGCCACGACGCGGAAGTGGACTGAGCTTCGAGGCGGCGAACCCGCGGGCCATCGTCCGCGCCACGGCCGAGCCGCCAGCGCAAGGACGAACTTGCGTCCGCCGGAAATATTTCCCGCGTGCGAGCTTCTGCGTGCGCTGAATGTGCGGGGACATCCGCCTCCGCAAGTCGTGTCAGACCCCTGATGCATTCATTGCCGCGAACCGGGAAACCAGGGGTCGGCAATGACAACATACGCAGCGCATCAGGGCACCCACGCGGTCGAGCACGTTCTCCAGCGGATTCGCCGTTGTGCCGCGGACGTCACGCGGTATCCCGTGGACATCCTGACGGCGGACGCACAGCTCGAGGACGAGCTCGGCATTGATTCCGTCAAGCTGGCGGAGATCGCGGCCGTGGTCGGGCGCGAGTTCGACATTCCGTCGGAGCGGCTGCCCCGGGGCGCTCAGGCGCGGACGTTGGGCGCGATGGCGGACGTGGTGGCGCGGTTGCTCGCGGACGCCCGGCCTGCCGCCGTCGCGACGCCTCCACCGGCGCCTGTCGTGGCTCCCGTGCCCCCGGCGGCAGCCGCTGCCCCGCCGGTGGCGGACCTGGAGGCGCGGGTCCGTGCCGTCTTCGCTCGGGTGACGCGCTATCCGGAAGCGCTCTTGACGCCGGAGGCGGACCTGGAGGACGAACTGGGCGTCGACTCGGTCAAGCAGGCCGAGGTGATGGCCGTGCTCATCAAGGAGCTGGGGCTGACGGATGCTCCGCAGCCTTCCCAGCGGCTGCGGACGATTTCCTCCATCTGCGACATGGCGCGCGCCCGGCTGTCGGTCGCGGCGCCACCGGTGGTCGCGACGCCCGCGCGCGAGGACCGCGCGCCGCGCCAGGCGCCGCCTCCCGCCGTGCTGCCCTTCGCGGGGAAGGTCGCGTTCGTCACGGGCTCCGGGAAGGGGATTGGCAAGGTCATCGCGGCCCGCCTGGCCAGCGCGGGGGCGACGGTGGTGGTGAACTCGTTCCACTCCCGTGACGAGGGAGAGCGGACGGTGCAGGAGCTTGTTGACGCAGGGGGGAAGGCGTTCCACGCCTGGGGCTCGGTCGCGCAGGAAGAGCACCTGGACCGGATGTTCGCCAGCATCGAGGCGCAGTTCGGCGGGTTGGACTTCCTGGTGTGCAACGCGTCCAACGGCCTCATCGGACCGTTTGACCGGATTACCCCGCGCGACTGGGACAAGGCGTTCCGGACGTGCATCACGGGGACCTATGAGTGCGCCATGCGCGCGCGGCCCCTGATGGCCCGGCGTGGTGGCGGCAGCATCGTGACGATGTCCACCTCCATGTCCCAGCGGTACATGCACGACCTGGGCTGTCAGGGCGTGGTGAAGGCCGGGGTGGAGTCCTTGACGCGCTACCTGGCCGCGGAGCTGGCCCAGGATGGCATCCGGACCAACTGCGTGTCCGCGGGGCCGGTGCATGGAGAGCTGCTGCGCATGTTCCCCGACGCGGCGAGCCGGGTCACCCGCTGGGAGACGGCCACGCCAGGCGGGGAGCTCTGCACCGCCGAGGATGTCGCCGACGTCACCGAGCTCCTCCTGGGGCCCAGGACGCGCCGGGTGAACGGCGCCATCTGGGTGGTGGATGCGGGGCTCTCCAGCACGGTGGACGGGCTGCTGCCGGGCGCGCCGGAGGCTCGGCGCCCCGTGGCGCAGCGCGCGTCTCGCACCCATGAGCACGACGTGCGAGCGCTCCTCGCGCTCGATTCCTGAACCCTCGTACCGGAGCCAAACGCCATGGGTTACTTCGCGGTCCCGTACGACATTCATTTCGATGACACGATGGCCTACGGGAGCCATCACTTCCTCACGAACTTCAAGTTCCAGTGTGCTGGGCGGGAGCACCTGCTCTTCAGCCCGGACGTGTTCGACGTGCCGGAGTTCCGGCGCGACTTCGACCAGGTGCTGCTGCTCACCTATGAGGGCTACTCGCGCAACCTGGCACCGGCCAACCTGGGAGACCGGTTGGTGGTGCTGACGACGCTGGAGGAGCGGGGAGAGGTCTCCATCCGCTTCTGCTTCCGGACCTTCAAGAGCGATGGGACGCCGGTGGCGTGCGGCTTCCAGACGGTGCTCTGTGCGGACCGGACCTCGGGCGCCCTGTGCGCGTTTCCCGAGTCCTTCCTTCGGTGCTTCGACTCCCTGTCGGGCATCTTCGAGCGCGCCGGGGCGCGGAGCTTCCGGGACTGCGTCCAGCAGGGAGGCTCGGCGCTCAAGGACGTGTTTCTGGAGCCGCTCCGGGCGCTGGCGAAGTCGCTGCTCGCGGACCCGGCGTCCCTGGGGACGTCCCGCGTCGTTTCGCTGGAGGGGGCGCCCGCGGCGCGTATCGCCGAGCGGCCCGAAGCGCTGGTGCTGCCGCCGGGGGCGACGGCCTTCCTGTTCGCCGGGCAGGGGTCGTTCGAGCCCGAGCTCTACCTCCAGTTGAAGGCGCTCGAGCCTGACTTCGGCGAAGCGCTTCAGGGGGTCGCCGCCGCATGTCGTGCGGCCGGGGTGGAGGCGGAGCCGTTGCTCGCCGCGCGTGACGTCTCGGACGTCCGGCGTGCGCTGGAGCAGCGGCCTCAGCTTGACCAGCTGGGCATCTACCTGTCCGGAGTCCTGGGGGCTCGGTGGATGCAGCGTCAGGGGGCGCGCCCGGACGTGTTCGTGGGGCACAGCTTCGGGGAGATTGCCGCGATGACGGCGGCGGGCGCGCTCGACTTGCCCGCTGGCGCGCAGGTGGTCTGCCAGCGCATCCGGGCGCTTCAGGTGCTTCCCGACGACTTCGGGACGCTGGCGGCGGTGGCGCTCGGTGAGCCCGAGGCCGTCCGCGCCATCGCGGAGTGCGGCGCGTCGGGGTTGCACGTCGCGGGACGCAACCATGCGCGGCAGACGGTGGTCGCTGGGGCGCGCGGTCCGCTCGAACGCCTCCGCGCGCTGCTGGAAGGCCGGGGGCAGGGCTTCACCTTCGTTTCGAGCCGGTACCCCTTCCACCATCCAGACCTGGCGCCGGCCGCGAAGGCCTTCCGCGAGCTGCTGGGCCGTGTGCCCATGCAGGCGCCGCGTGGCCGCGTCTATTCGCCCATTGAGCGGCGCGCCTATGTGGGCGGGCAGCCCGAGTTGGCGGATGCGCTCGCATCGCACCTGGTGCGCTCGTTCGATTTCCTGGGGACGGTGGAGACGCTGTCCCGCGCGGGGTGCACGCGCTTCGTGGACTGCGGGACCACGGGCGTCCTGGCGCGCATCGTCCAGAAGATCATCCCGGCGGAGGCGGCTGCCGAGGTGAGCGTCATCAGCAAGCTGCTTCCGGCCGAGCCGAAGTCCGTGGACGCCGCCGCGGTCGACGACAGCGCCATTGCCGTGGTGTCGCTGGGCTGCATCCTTCCCGGGGGAGCGAAGGACCCGGAGACGTACTGGCAGAACATCCGGAAGGGCATCAGCGGCATCGTCGACCAGGGACTGGTGCGTCCCGAGCTGGTGACGGACTTCGCGGGCCCCGCGGGGACTCCCGACCGGACGTACACCCTGCTCTCGGGGTGTGTGCGGGACGAGGACCTGGTCCCGCCGCCGGGCTTCGACTCGGCGCGGTTCCAGCAGTACGTCCGCGAGCAGAAGCTGCTGGCCATCGCGCTTGCGCAGGCCGTGCGGGGACTGAGGGCCATGGCCTCGAAGGCGCCCGCGCGCATCCAATGCCTGCTGGGTTCGACGGCGGAGGGGTCGGCCGAGTACGACGCCGCGCTGAGCGTGGAGGCTGGAGAGGCACTGCTGTGTGCCAGGGGAGAGCGGGTTCAGGACGTCGCGGCGCTCGCGAGCGCGGCCCGCGAGGCCTTTGGGGTGGACGCCATCTCCAGTGACCTGGCGCCGCATCCCACCTTGCAGGCCGTAGTGACGGACGTGGTGGGGCAGGGCGTCGCCACCACGCTGCTGGACGCTGCCTGTGCGTCGTCGCTCTATGCCATGGCGCTGGGCATGAAGGCGCTCGAGCGTGGGGACGCGGACCTGATTCTCGCGGGCGGCGTGTTCTCGCCGGGCCCTGGGAACAGTTGTCTGTTCTCCCAGTTCAACGGACTGTCCGCCACGGGGAGCCGGCCGTTTGACGCGCGTGCGGACGGCGTCATCTTCGGTGAGGGCGCGGGCGTCGTGGGGCTGATGCGCTTGAAGGACGCCGTCGCGGCGGGGCACCGGGTCCATGCCGTCATTCGCGGCGTGGGGCTCTCCAGTGATGGACGGAGCAGCTCGGCGAACGTGCCCCGGTCGGAGGGGCAGGTGGCCGCGATGGAGGCGTGCTACTCGGGAGCCCAGGTGGACCCGGCGAGCGTGCAGTACGTCGAGGCGCACGGAACGGCCACTCCCGCGGGGGACGCCACCGAGCTCAAGTCGATTGCTCGCGTCTTTGGGGGCAAGCGCAGCGGCGTTCAGCTCGCCAGCGTCAAGGCGCTGATTGGCCACGTGGGCTGGGCCGCGGGCGCCGCTTCGGTCATCAAGCTGTGCAAGGCGATGGAGGATCGGACCTTCCCGGTGCAGTCCAACTTCGATGCGCCCGGTGCCGCGCTGCGCGCCATGGGGCCGGGCTTCGAGGTGAACACGCGTGAGCAGCCCTGGCCGGAGAACGGCGAGTTGCCTCGTCGTGCCGCCACCAACGGCTTTGGCTTCGGCGGAACCAACGCCCACCTGGTGCTGGAGGAGTACCGGGGGCCTTCGTCAGCGCCGAGGTCGCGCGAGGGCATCTCGTCGGACGCCGAACTCGTGGTCGTCGCCGCGGAGGGCTTGTTCCCGGATGGACGCGGGCGACCCGAAGCAGGTGTTCCCGTCGAGCCAGGCACGCGCTTCGACGTGCAGGCACTGCGCCTGCCGCCCACGGTACGCCTGCTGCCCGACATCTCCGAGGACATGGATGCGACGCAGCACCTGGGGCTCGTGGTCGCGAGCGCGCTCGTCCAGAAGCTGGGGACGTTCGACACGCTCCGCGCGGGGACGGCCATCGTGTTGGGGCTCGAGGGCAAGACGCGCCGTGGCGTCGAGGCCGTCCAGCGCGTCCTGTCGTTCACGCTGCAACGGCGCTTGCGGGAGAAGGCGCGTCGCGAGCCCGCGTCCGCCGCGGTGCTGCCCCTGGCGGAGCGTCTTCACTCCGCGGTGATGGGGAGCCTCCGTCCCTCGGGGCCGTACACGCTCCAGGGGATGATGCCGAACGTCACGCCCGGCCGGGTCGCGGGGGCGCTCGACGTCAAGGGGCCCAACTTCGTGGTGGATGCGGGGGCGGCGTCGTCTTCGGCGGCGCTCCAGGCCGCGCGAGGGCTGCTGGAGAGTGGCTTCGAGCTGGTCCTCGTGGGCAGTACGCACATCGGCAGGCCGGGTGAAGTCAGGGGGGCACAGCAGCCCGAAGAGGGCGCGGCGCTCTTCGCCGTGACGACGGCGGAGAAGGCCGGAAGGCTCGGCTTGAAGCCCATGTGCCACCTTCAGCTTTCGACTCGTGGCGCGAAGGGAGCAGGGGCGGGGGTCGACCTGCCACCGCACTCGGCGGCGGAGAGCCTGGCGCTGCTGCGCGCCGTCCAGGCGGCGGCGGAGGGTCGTGCTGAAACGCTGCGGTTCCACGCCGATGCCGCGACGGGGCTCCGGCTCGAAGTGCAGCTCCGGCCGATGGCGGACGGGCGGAATGTCGAAGGCGAGCGGCCTTCGCAGGGGGCGCGAATCGACGCCCCGACGCCGCCTCTGCGGACGCACCTTGATGCCGTGACGGACGGCCGAAGCGAGCTGCCGTCCCGGCCGCCAGAGGGAGCGCGGCTTGCTACTTCCCGTTCCGCTGAGCCCGCGCCGTCTTCTGGCGAAGGCGCGGTGGGGGGCTTCGACCATGCCGCGCCCATTCAGTACCTGTCGCCCGTGTTGGTGGAGCGGCCGGCTGGGAAGACGCGGCCGTCACCTCTCAGAGGCCGTCGGGTGCTGTTCATCGCGGAGGACGTGGCGCTCGCGCGCGAGCTCGCGGCCCGGGCCGATGCCCTTTGTGGCGCGGAGCACCTGATTCTCTGCCCGGGGACAGGTTCGGACGCGGGACGCCTCCGGTACGTCGACCTCACGACCGACGCTTCAGCGGAGGCCGGACTGGCCGCGCCTGGCTTCGAGCCCGAGGTCATCCTCGCGGTCAGCCGCATCGAGGCAGGGGTGCTCGAGGCCGCGGTGGTCGCGGACACCGCGATGAAGCACGGGGCCCTGGAGTTGCTCTTCCTGGCCGCCCGTCGCGCGTATGAGCGCCTGTCTCGTGGTGAAGTGGAGCTGGCGAGCCTGTGCATGGGCGCAGTGGGCGCACGCCGATGCCTGCATCCCATGTCGGGGCTGTTCGCGGGAATGCTCAAGTCCATCGGACGGGAAGTGCCTGCCCGGAACGTTCGGGCCATCTCCACCACGGCCATGCCGATCCAGGAGGCGCTTGAGCTGGCCGAGGCTGAGCTGGGCTCGGAGGTAGGCTCGGAGATGGACGGGAATCACGCCATCGAGGTCTGCTTCGATGGTCCGGTGCGCTGTGTCCGCGTGCTGCGGGTGACGGACGTCACGGCGGACCCGGGTGTGACGCTCGATTCGCGCTCGGTGGTCCTGCTCACGGGCGGCGGGCGGGGTGTCACGGCGGTCCTCGCGGGAGCGCTGCTCAAGCGGTTTGGATGCAAGGTGGTCCTCGTAGGCCGGAGCGACCCGGATGAGGCACCCCTGCGCGTGCTCCAGGCCCGAGAGGAAGACCTGCCGGAGGTGGAGCGGGAGTTCTATGCCTCGGAGCTGGCCAGCAATCGGGGCGTGCGGATGCCGGAGCTGCGCAAGCGCTTCGAGCGCTTCCTGGCCGCTCGCGAGCTGAAGGCCACGCTGGAGGGCCTGAGCCAGCTCCCAGGTGAGGTGCTCTACCGGGCCGTGGACGTCACGCGCGCGGCGGACGTGGACCGCGTGGTCCAGGAAATCGTCGACACGCATGGGCGGCTGGACCTGGTGGTGCATGGGGCGGGCACGCAGACGTCCAAGAAGCTGAACCGGAGGCAGCTCGGGGAGCTGCGCACGAACCTGGGCACCAAGCTGCTGGGGCTCCGGAACCTGCGGGAAGCCTGCGTGAGCCGGCTCGCGCGGCCGGTGCCGTTCCACGTCCTCACCTCCGCGTTCAGCTACATCGGGAATGACGGGCAGGCGGACTACGGCGCGGCGAACGAGGCGCTGGACCGGCTCTGCGCCTGGGTCAGCGACGCGAACCAGGAGGTCCGCTGGTGCAGCGTGGGCTGGTTGGCCTGGGACGGAATCGGCATGACGCGGGGCTCGGAGTACCGCGTGCTCGGTGCCAGCCGGCATCTGCGTGGCATCCGAGCGGAGGAGGGCGAAGCGCTCTTCCTCCAGCTCGTGGATGGGCGGCCTCGGCAGGCCATCAACGTCCAGCTCACGGAGAGCGAGCGTGCCTATTACGCGCTGGAGGTCCTGCCCGCGGAGGAGGCGCGTTCCGCGTCGGCCGGGCCCGTGCAGCGCGAGCTGGTCGTGGACGCGGCGAGTGTGCCGTGCCTGGAGGACCACCTCGTGCGTGGCACGCCCACGTTGCCTGGGGCCTGGGCGTTGGACCTGATGCTTCAAGCCGCGGTGGGCAACGGGCGACCGGAGCTGCGCACCGTCACCATCGAGGACGTCCGGTTCTCGCGCTTCATCCGCGTCAAGCCGGGAGGCCGCCAGCACTTGCGCGCCGAATGCACGCCCCTCATCAATGAGCCCGGACGTCATGGCGTGCGGGTCCGGCTGATGGGGGACATCGTCCATGCCTCGGGGGTCGTGCTGGAGAAGGACCTCGTCTATGCGGAGGCGCGGTTCACGCTGACGGCGGAGCCGCCTCGGGGCACGCCGGAGCTGGATGCGGCGGCGCCGTCGGGACAGGCGCTGCGGGTCCACGACCCGCACTGCGCCACGGGGGCGCCCATCGAGCTGCGGAAGATGTTCGACTGCCTGGAGGAGATTCACATCGAGCCGTCGGCCCGGTTCGCGCGGTTGGGGCTGCCGACCGAGCCTCGTCAGGCGGGCAGCACCGTACCCGCGCTCGTCCTGGATGCCGCCTTGCGGCTGAGCGCGATGCACGTGGATGGGGAGTCGAGCGCGGTGTTCGCGCCCATCCAGTTCCAGCGGGCCACGTTCGACCGGGGCCTG
Source organism: Myxococcus vastator (assembly GCF_010894475.1). Taxonomy (GTDB): domain Bacteria; phylum Myxococcota; class Myxococcia; order Myxococcales; family Myxococcaceae; genus Myxococcus; species Myxococcus vastator. Next base: position 11,817 of record NZ_JAAIYB010000079.1, on the reverse strand, counting down.
GTGGACGTCCGGGGAGGTGCGCCGCTTCACCTCTCATTGAAGGCGCTTCCGCCGCGAGTGGATGGCGACCTGTTGGAGTGCGGCAGCGTCGCGGCGCTCGACGAGGCGGGGCGGCTTCGGATGTTGCTCGAGGGCGGCCTTGCGCGGCCCATGGCTTGAGACCTCCTTCCTTCGGGTGAACGCATGAGTTCTTCGATTCCGCAGGCGGGCTTCATTCCCGCCGATGACCCCCGGCGGCTGCGGTCCGAGCTGCGCCGGGTGATGCCGCCGGAGTCCTTTCAGCCGCAGCCCCTGCGAGGCGTCATCGCGCTCGGGCTGGTTCCGGTGATGGTCGCCTTGATGTGGGCCGCGGGGAGCGGGCGGCTGCCGTGGTGGGCGTGCCTGCTCATCTCGTTCGTGCTCGGGCAGTTGGTGACGGCCGTGGGGCTGGCGGCGCATGAGGCCCTGCACCACGCGGTGTTCCGCAGCAGGGCGCTCGAGAGTCTCCTGGGCTGGGTGGGCTTCAGCCCGTTCCTGGTGACGCCTGGGAACTGGCGGGCGTGGCACGTCCAGGCGCACCACAGCGCGGCGAACGTCCTGGTTCGCGACCCGGACATCCTGCCGCGTCAGAGCGAGTGGCGGACCCAGCGGTTCGCGAAGGTTTTTCATGCGATGTCCCCGGGCTCGGGCACGTTGCTGAGCTTCGTCAGCTTCAGCTTCTTCTTCACCGCCCAGGGGCAGGCGTTCCTCTGGCACCACAGCCGGTTGCCGCAGTTCAAGCATGTGCACATGCACCGGACGCGGGAGCGCATCCTCACGGTGCTCGTGGCGCTGGGCTGGGTCGCGGTGGGCTGGTGGATGGGGCCGCTAGGGGCGCTCTATGCGCTCATCCTTCCGCTCCTCATCGGCAACGTCACCTTGATGATCTACATCGCCACCAACCACTGGCTGCTGGCCGCGCACGAGGAGTCCGACAACCCCTTCGTGAACACGGCCAGCGTGGCGACGCATCCGGTGATGGACTGGCTGCACTACAACTTCAGTCACCATCAGGAGCACCACATCTTCCCGGCCATGAGCCCCAAGTTCGCGCCGCTGCTTCGCAAGCATCTGCGCGAACTCAACCCCGAGGCGTCCCAGGTGTACCCGCACCTGCACGCGCTTCGGATGTTGTACCGGCGTCCGGCGCTCTACTCCGAGGATGGACAGACGCTCATGGCGTCAGTGGGGACACCGTCGATTCCCACGGACGAGCTGCGTCGCCAGCTCAAGGCCACGTAAGGCGCCTCGCCGGCGGCTGCCTTCACGACGTACTGCGCTCGCCGTCTTCATTCAACGAACCCCTACGCCGCTGCATAGGTGACCACCAGGTTTCCGCAGCGGAACGCGCGCTGTTCCAGGAGCCGCAGCTTGCATGGCTTCGTGAAAACCGTGCGCCCGCCACCCAGCGAGACCGGGACAATCACGAACTGGTACTCGTCCACGAGACCCGCCTCGCCGAGTTGTGCGGCCACGCTGCCGCTGCCGAGCAAGGCGATGCCGGGTCCATCGCTCGCTTTGAGGGCGCGCACGGCCTCAATCAAATCGCCCTTCAGGAGCTGCGTGTTGCTCCACGTCGGCTGGATCGTCCTCGACACGACGAACTTCGTCGCGGCGTTCATGCCCTTGGCGACGACCGGCATCTGCTGCATTGCGAGCGGCGTCGGCCAGTACGCCTCCATCATCTGGTACGTCTTGCGGCCGAACAGCAACGCGCCGCGCGAACGCGCGTTACTCCCAACCCAGTCGGCGAACTCGGGATCCTCCCGGCCAGCGTGCGCCCAGCTCATGTCGCCGTTAGCGTCGGTGAAGTACCCATCGACCGAGATCGATTCGAAGACCCGAAGTCTCTGCATGCCTGCCTCCACTGGATGGCTACGTCGAACGTGAAGTGAACGGCCTGGATGCAACGAGCGGAGGTGCTCGGATCCAGGCCTTCACCAGCGCTGGGCGCTCGATGTTCTTCGTCCTGGCGTCACGCCGTGGCGGAGCGCACCGCCGCGAGCAGCTCGCCGGAGTCGACGAGCTGGGTCACCGCCTCGATGTCCCGGTGCAGCTCTCGGTCCTTGTCCATGTGGGGGACCTTCGAGCGGACCAGCTCGTACGCCGCGAGGGCGCCCTTGCCGGGCTTCAGCGGCAGGCGGAAGTCCAGGGCCTGCGCCGCCACCAGGATTTCAATCGCGAGGCACGAACGGGCGAAGTCGCTGACCTGACGGCCCTTGAGCGCCGCCGTCATGCCCATGGACACGTGGTCCTCGCGGCCCGCGGACGACGGAATCGAGTCCACGGACGCGGGGTGGCTCAGCACGCGGGACTCGGCCACCAGCGCCGCGCTGGTCACCTGCGCAATCATGAAGCCGGAGTTCAACCCGGAGTTCTTCGCCAGGAACGCGGGCAGGTTGGACAGCGCCGGGTTCACGAGCTGCTCCACGCGCCGCTCGCTGATGGACGACAGCTGCGTCAGCGCCATGGCCACCACGTCCATGGCCAGGGAGATGGGCTGGCCGTGGAAGTTGCCGCCCGACACGATGCGCTCCGTGTCCGCGAACACGAGGGGGTTGTCCGTGGCGCTGTTGACCTCCACCTCCAGGATGCGCCGGGAGAACGCGATGCCCTCGCGCGCCGCGCCGTGCACCTGTGGCATGCAGCGCAGGGAGTAGGGGTCCTGCACCTTGCTGCAGTGGATGTGTGACTCCACCAGCTCGCTGCCCGCCAGGATGCGCCGCAGGTGCGCCGCCACGTCCTTCTGGCCCGGGTGCGCGCGCACGTCGTGAATCTCAGGGATGAAGGGCTTGTGGCTTCCCAGCAGGCCCTCCAGCGTCATGGCGCCCGCGACGTCGGCGAGGTCCGCCAGGGACTCCGCGCGAAGCTGGAGCAGGGTGCCCACGGCGCACATGGCCTGGGTGCCGTTCACCAGGGCGAGGCCCTCCTTGGCCTCCAGCACCACCGGCTGCAGGCCCGCGCGCTCCAGCGCCTGCTTCGCGGGCATCCGCTGGCCCTGGTAGAAGGCCTCACCTTCGCCGATGAGGACGAGCGCCAGGTGCGCCAGCGGGGCCAGGTCTCCGGAGGCGCCCACGCTGCCCCGCTCGGGGACCACGGGCACGACCTCCCGGTTCAGCATGTCCAGCGCCAGGGCCAGCGTCTCCATGCGGATGCCGGAGTAACCCTTGGCGAGCACGTTACAACGCAGCAGCAGCAGCGCCCGCGCTTCCGGAAGGGGGAGGGGCGTGCCGACGCCACAGGCGTGGGACAGGATGAGGTTGCGCTGGAGGTCGCGCAGGTCCTTCTTGTCGATGCGGACCTCGGCCAGCGTGCCAAAGCCGGTGTTGATGCCGTAGGCGGGCGTGTCTCCGGCGGCGACGCGGTCCACCAGGGCACGCGAGGCCCGCACGCGGGTGGCGGCGTCGGGCGACAGCTCCACGGTGGCCTCGTTGCGAGCCACCTGGAGGATTTCCTCGAGCTTCAGGGTGTCACCGTCGATGAGGATACGGGGGCGCGACATTCGGGGCTCCAAGGGGTGCGGCGAAAGGGCGGGCACCCTAGCGTAAACGGGCGCGGGGGTGCTGGCCGGCGCTTTACACCCGGCAGCCGGGCTCGTATAGCTCCCGCCCGTCTGAAGAGGGAGGTTGCAGGCGCCGTGGCACTCATCGTCCAGAAGTATGGCGGTACCTCCGTAGGTGACGTGGCCCGCATCAAGAACGTGGCCCTTCGCTGTCTGGCCGCCCAGGAGGCCGGGCATGACGTGGTCGTCGTCGTGTCCGCCATGTCCGGCGAGACGAACCGGCTGCTGAAGCTGGTGACGCAAATCACCGACCGGCCGGACGAGCGCGAGCAGGACGTCGTCGTGGCCACCGGTGAGCAGGTCACCATCGGCCTGCTGGCCATGGCCATCCACGCCCAGCAGGGGAAGGCGACCAGCTTCCTCGGGCACCAGGTGCGCATCGTCACCGACAGCACCTTCTCCAAGGCGCGCATCAAGAGCATTGACGCGCAGCCCATCCGCGCCGCGCTGGCCCGGGGGCACATCGTCGTGGTGGCGGGCTTCCAGGGCGTGGACGAGTCCGGCAGCGTCACCACGCTGGGCCGTGGCGGCTCCGACACCACCGCCGTGGCCGTGGCCGCCGCGCTGAACGCGGATGCCTGTGAAATCTATACGGACGTGGACGGCGTCTACACCACCGACCCCAATATGGTTCCGTCCGCGCGCAAGCTGGACCGCATCACCTACGAGGAGATGCTGGAGCTGGCCAGCGTGGGCGCCAAGGTGTTGCAGATCCGCTCGGTCGAGTTCGCCATGAAGTACAAGGTGCCGCTGTGGGTGAAGTCGTCCTTCACCGACGACCCCGGCACCCTCGTGTGTGAGGAGGACAGTTCCATGGAGGATGTGCTGGTCCGCGGCGTCGCGTATGACCGCAACGAGGCGAAGATCATGGTGTGCGGCGTGCCGGACGTCGCGGGCGCCGCGGCGAAGATCTTCGGTCCGCTCAATGAGAAGCACATCGTGGTGGACCTCATCGTGCAGAACCCGGCCAAGGACGGCCGCACGGATGTGACCTTCACCGTGGGCAAGACGGACTTCGTCACCGCGCAGGAGGTGGTGCGGAAGGTCGCCGAGGAGATTGGCGCGTCCGGCATCGAGACGGACGGGGACATCGCCAAGGTGTCCATCGTGGGCGTGGGCATGCGCAACCACTCGGGCGTGGCGGCGCGGATGTTCCAGGCGCTGTCCGCCGAGGGCATCAACATCCAGATGATCTCCACGTCGGAGATCAAGGTGTCGTGCGTGGTCCACGCCAAGTACACGGAGCTGGCCGTGCGCGCGCTGCACACCGCCTTCGGGTTGGATCAGCCCCTGCCGCCGGAAGGCGTCTCCGCTGTCTCCGAGACGGCGGCCCTGATGGGCGAGAAGGTCTGAGCGAGTGGCGAGCCGCACCGCCGCGCTCGCCGCCGTGGCGCTGGGGGTGTTGGGCGTGGGCATGGTCGCACGCCTGCGCTGGCCGGATGCGGCGCCCGCGTTGGACTGCGCCGCTGAGTCAGTGCGGATCCGTCCGGATGGTGTGGCCGTCTGCGGTGACGGCGCGGTGCCGACCGGGGCCCAGGCGCTGGCCCTGGGGCGTCCGTTGGATTTGAACTCGGCGACCGAAGAGGAGCTTGCCCTGCTCCCGGGCGTCGGGCGTTCCCTGGCGCGGCGCCTCGTGGAGGCTCGCGAGGAGCAGGGCGGGTTCAAGAGCTGGGATGACGTGGATGCCGTCCGTGGCGTGGGTGCTGCCAAGTTGCAGACCCTTCGGGCAGCCGCGGCGCTGGGAGCGCCTCCGGACGCCGGGCCCGTGTGGTAAGCACGTCAAGTGCAGATCTCGTGCCCTCAGTGCTCGATGCAGTACGTCCTCGACTCCCGCTTGCTGCCACCGGGCGGCGCCTCCGTTCAGTGCACGCGCTGTGGTCACGTGTTCAAGGCCGCGCCACACGGCGCGCCGCCGCCCTCGCGTTCGACGCCGGCGGTGACGGGCGAGGCGGGGCCCGCGCGCTCGAGCATGAAGTCCACGCAGCTCTTCGCGGGGACGCCCCCTGGCGCCACGGTGGGTTCGTCCGTCACGACGACGACGCAGGTGTTCGGCGCGGGGGCCGCGGAGCGTCCGGCGCAAGCGCCTTCGCCGGGGACGACGCAGTCGTACGGTGTGGTGGCCTCGAAGGGGCAGGGCGCCGACAACGCGACGCAGGCGTTTGGAGCGGTGCCTCCCGTAGGAGCCCCGCAGCCCGCCGGGGCCGCTCCGGCAGCGAGCAACGCGACCCAGGCGTTCGGAGCGGTGCCCCCTGTGGGCAGGACGCAGGCCTTCCCCGCGGCGCAGGGCCCGCGGCAGGCAGGCAACGCGACGCAGACGTTCGGCGCGGTCCCCCCGGTCGCCTCCGCGCCGCGGACGCAGGCGTTCGGGACAATCCCTTTCAGGGGACCGGCGGCCGATGCCGGCGCCTCGCCGCAGGGCGGGGCTCCCGGAGCCGGGACACAGGCGTTCGGCGCGGTGCCTCCAGTGGCACCTGCGATTCCCACTGTGGGAAGGACGCAGACCTACGGCGCGGTTCCCGGACAGCAACCTGGGTCGCCAGGGAGCGCCGGACCTGGCTCCGTGGCACCACCAGGTCAAGCGACCCAGACCTTTGGTGCGTACGCACCTGCGCGGGCTGACGCCTCCATGACGCCAGACCCGGGTTCTGTGCCCACGCCTCCTCCCGTGAGCCCGATTCCGCGGGTTGCCTCCCAGGGCGCCGCCTCGCCGGACGGCGTCCCCGTTGCATTCGCCGCGCCTCCCGCGAGCGACTCCGTGGCGCAGCTGGGGCGCAGTCAGACGTTCAGCGCCGTTCCGCCGGCTGCCTCCGAGGCGCCTGTGGGGTCGAAGCGGATCTTCGGCTCCGTGCCGCCCGTTCCCATGCCCGCGCTCGGTGCCGCCGAACCCGTCGCGGGCGTCCGGTCGACGAGCCCCTTCGGTCTGTCGCCGCTGTCCGGCGCTGAGGGTGGCATCCAGCTCCCTCCTGAAGCGGCGCCCACCGCCACGCCGGGCACCGGGACAGGGGGGCTGGGCGCCCTCGAGGACGCCAGTGGCTCGGACCTGGGCCCTCTGGCCGGGGCCACGTCGCGCCGGGCTCCGCTGGAGCTCCCTCCGGACCTGATTGCGTCGACCCGTCTGTCGATGGACGGCGCGCGAGCGTTCGAGAACAGCAGCGCTCAACGAATCCGTCCCCGCGTCGTCCTGGCCAGCCTGGTCGGGCTCATCGTGGTGGCCTCGCTGGGCTACGTCGCGCTGAAGAATCGCGGGGTGGAGATTCCCGCCACCGTGGTGGAGGCGACGGACCGAGCATCGGTGCTGCTCCGTCGGGATGACGCAGCCTCTCGCGAGCAGGCCATCGAGCGGCTGCGAGCCATCGCCAGCGCGAATCCCGGCTACGTCGACGTCCAGGCCGAGCTGGCGGTGGCGCTCACCCTGAAGCTGTCCGACGTCCAGGCCGATGCCGAGCGGCTGCGGCTCCGGGGCGATGCCATTGCCCGGGGGCTGGAGGCCGCGGCGAAGATGCGCGTCCTGGCCGAACAGGTGGCTCGCCGCACCTCGCTCCAGCAGGAGCAGGAGGCCACCGCGCGCGACATGGCGTCCCTGCGTGTCACCACCGACACGCTGCGCAAGGAGCTGGACGTGCAGGTGTCCCAGCTGAGCAAGGCGCCGGAGTCCGAGCCGCCCAGCGCCGCGGCGGCGCGGCTCAAGGCACGCGCCCTCCATGCCTCTGTCCTCGCGGCGCCGGACTCCCTGGCCCTGGCAGAGCGTCTGCGCAACACGGAGAGCGCACCGTACCCGTGGAGCACACTGGTTCGGGCCGAGTACGCGCTGAGCGCCGGGTCGCCGCCGGAGTCGCTCCAGGCGGTGGCCAAGGAGCTGGAGGCGCTGCGCCAGGCTGACAGCACGCTGCTGCGCGCCTACCTGCTCGGTGCGCGCGTGGCGCTGAAGCTGAAGGACACGGCCACCGCCCGTTCACTCCTGGACGACGCCGTGGCGCTGAACCCGAACCACCAGGCCGCGGCCCGGCTGATCGCGCAGATTGACGCGGACGCCGCCTCGCCCTGAAACGACGACCGCGTCCTCGGGCGCGAGGGCTGGAGAAAGTCCAGTCCCTCACCCAGCGCCGAGCCCTCCGTGGCGCCACTGCGTGTGATTTCAAGCGCGTGGAAGAGGCACGCCTCTTGCTGAACCTGGATCCGTTTCGAGGACTGGGTGCTTGGGAGGCAGGGTTGATGGCGGAGGTCTTCTTCTGGGGTGCGGTGCTGCTGCTCGCGCACACTTACTTTCTCTACCCCTTGAGCCTTTTTTTGCTCGAAGGGGCCGCGCAGGTGCTCAAGAACGCCCGAGCTGTACGGCGCGCGGAAACAGTCAAGCAGGGCTCCGGCGGGCAGCGGGCGTTGCCCTCGGTGAGCCTGGTGGTGGCGGCCTACAACGAGGTCTCGTGCATCCAGCAGAAGCTGGAGAACAGCCTCGCGCTGGCGTATCCGGCGGAGCGGTTCGATGTGCTCATCGGTTCGGATGGTTCGTCGGACGGGACGGATGACATCGTCCGCGGCTGCTCCGACGCGCGGGTGCGGCTGTCGCCGGCGCCTCGGGCGGGCAAGACGACGGTGCTCAACCGCTGCATCCCCATGGCGCAGGGGGACATCGTCGTCCTCTCCGACGCCAACACGATGATTGAACCCGAGGCCATCGAGCGGCTGGTGCGCCACTTCGAGGACCCGGAGGTGGGGGCTGTCTGCGGCAAGCTGCGGCTCTACAACCCCACGAAGCAGGACTACGAGGAGAGCGCGTACTGGAGCTACGAGTCGCTCATCAAGATGTATGAGGGGCGGCGCGGCGCGGTGGTGGGCGCCAACGGTGGCCTCTATGCCATCCGGCGCTCGCTGTTCACCCAGCTGCCGCCGTCCACCATCGTGGACGACTTCGTGATTCCGCTGCGCATCCTGGAGCAGGGCTACAAGGTCGTCTACGAAGAGCACGCCGTGGCGCACGAGGAGACCACGGAGGATTACGGCAAGGAGTTCGGCCGCCGGGCGCGCATCGCCGCGGGCAACTTCCAGAGCATCCGCATGGTGCCCGGGCTGCTGCTGCCGACCGCGGGCTTCCCGGCCTTCGCCTTCTGGTCGCACAAGCTGCTGCGCTGGTGCGCCCCCGCGTTGATGGGGCTGGCGCTGGTGGCGAACCTGTTCCTGCTGGACCGGCACTTCTACCAGTTCACCCTGTTCAGCCAGGCGCTGTTCTACGCGCTCGCGTACCTGGGGAAGACGGGGGTGCTGAAGCGGGGCACGGCGAAGAAGGCCGCGTCGGTGGCGTACTACTTCGTGACCATGAACCTGGCCATCGTCGTGGGGTTCTGGCGCTTCCTGCGCAACTCGCAGCGCGCCGCGTGGGACCGGACGGCGCGCGCGTAGTCGGAACCCAGGAGCCCGTTACCGCAGTGCCACGGGGACGGGCTTCTGGGCCTTGGGGCGCTTGGGCAGCACGCTGCCGTAGCCGCCGAAGAGCTGCCCGGTGAGGACGGGCGCGCGGTGGGGGCCCGGGTGCCGGAGCATGTCGTTGAGCACCTCGCCCGTCTTGGGATCCCTCCGAAGGTGCGGGCGCTCCAGGTTCATGCGGTAGCGCACGACGCCGCGGCGCACGCGGTGGATGACGGTGACAGTCCCACTGGCGCTCACGTTCTCCACGATGCCCACGTGGGTGAGGCCGTCATTGCGGCGCCCGTCGCGGTTCTGGTCATACGTCTCGTTGAAGAAGACGAGGTCGCCCGGGGTCGGCCGCTCTTCCGAATACACGCGGCCGCGCGAGCGGGCGAAGCGGTACATGGCGGTGACGCCGTTGTCGCCGGGCCGCACCGTGCCCCGGAAGGTGACGCCGGCCTGGGCGTAGACGCCTTCGATGAGGCCCGTGCAGTCGGACGGGTACTTCCGGCCGTTGAGCGAGACCTGCGTCTTGCCCACCAGCGAGCGCGCCGTGGTCACCACCTTGGCGCGGGCGTCACCGGCCACGGGGGTGGGGCGCGTGGCCCGGGCCGGCGTCGCGCGGGACTTTCCACCCGGCGCCCTGGCCGGGCGGGCGGCCACCTTGCCGGGACGCTCCGCGGGCGCCTTGCGGTTCGCGGTGGCCACCTGCTTGGAGAGGGACTCGCGCGGGAAGGCGGGCGGGGAGGCGGAGCGGTAGCGAAGACTGTAGGAGTCCAGCCACGGCTCCAGCGGCGCGCCCGTGGTGGCGCAGCCGGTCGCCAGCGTGGCGAGGATTCCCATCAGCGTGACTGTCCTCATGGTGCGACCTCCCTGTAGCGTCCTGGGGGCACATGGTCCGCCCGGGAAGCTGTGTCGTCAAAAAACCTACCCAGGCAACCGTCCGTCCAGGCTCGGGTTTCCGGGTGGGCGCGGGTGCGGTATTGCTCCAGGGACATGGCCTCCTTTCGCCGAGCCCTCGCCGTCCTGTTGCTGGCCACTGGCTGCATCCCCTCGCCGTATGACCGCGCGGCGAAGTTGGACACCATCGACGGCTACCGCGCCTTCCTTCGCGAGCATCCCACGCACGCGGACACCGACGCGGCCGAGGGGCGGCTGGAGGAGCTGGAGTTCGAGGAAGCCAGGCGCCTGCACACGGTGATTGCCTACAAGCGCTTCCTGGAGGCGTACCCCGACGCGTCCCAGGCGCGCACGGCGAAGACGCTGCTGGAGGGCCTGCGCTTCAATGGGGCGAAGGAGACGGACTCCGTCGCTGGCTGGCGCCAGTTCCTCCAGGAGCACCCGGACGGCGTCCAGCGGGACGAGGCGAAGCGCCTGCTGGCGGAGGCGGAGGCGCGCGAGCTGGCCACCACGGAGGATCCGCGCAAGCTGGCGGAGTACCTGCGCGCGTCGCCGGATGATCCCCGCCGCCAGGACGTGGAGGCCCGCCTGGATGACCAGGCGTTCGCCCAGGCCAAGGCCTCCGGCGCGACGAAGCTCTTCGCGTACCTCAAGGAGCACCCGGCCGGCGCGCACCGTGAGGAGGCGCGCGTCCTGCTGCTGCAACTGGAGGTGGAGGGCCTGCTCGTCTCCGGCCTGGTGGACGAGGCCGAGGCCCGGGTGAAGGCCCATCCCCTGGGCCCGAAGCTCACGGCCTTCCCGGCGCGGCTCGCCCACGCCCGCGCCGAGCGCGCCGCCCTGGCTCGGCCGGAGCCGCTGGCCCAGGCCGCCCACGTGGGGCACTACCTGCGCGGGGTGGAGGACCTGAACCGCGCGCTGGTCGCGCCCGACGCGCTGGACCGTTGGCAGGCGGCGGAGGAGCTGGGCCAGCACGTGTCGGTGCGCGTGTTGGATCCGCTGCTGGAGAGCCTGCGCGCGGCGCGCAACCCGCTGATCCGCCAGCACGCCCTGGAGTCCCTGCGCACGGTGCTGGCGGCGCTGCCCAGGCCGGTGGCGGAGTACGAGGTGGCCTCGCGGCTGGACGCCCTGCGAGCGCGCGCCAACAGCGCGGAGCTGTACCTCACGGTGGCGGTGCTGCTGGACCTGTCGGGGCAGCTGGCCCAGGCGTCCACGGAGTACCAGCGCGCCGCCGAGTCGGGCGTGCCGGATCCGGTCATCCTCCGGCGCTGGGTGCAGATTCGCGAGGAGCGGCGTCAGCACTTCTCCGCGGCGGTGGCGGCGCGGCAGCTGGCGCTGTGGTCGCTGGAGGTGGCGCAGGAGGAGCCGGTGACGCCCGAGGGCCGCGTGCCTCTGGCGTCGGCGCGGCAGCTCTGCGCGGCGGCCGTCAACGCGAGCTTCGCCGTGGCGGCCATTGCCCGTGCCCGGGGCGCGAGCACCGAGTTCCCCGAGGACCTGGCGGAGTTCGAGCGCAAGGCGCTGGACGCCAGGCGCCTGGCGGACGCGCGGCTGGCGGACGCGGAGCTGCTGCTGCGGGAGCAGACGCCCGGCGTGAAGACGTGCGCGGACCGCGGGGTGCGGGAGCGCCTGGAGAACGGCGTGAAGGAGCGCACCGCCGCGTTGGACTCGGTGGCGACGAAGCTGCCGGAGGTGGGGCGGCTGCTCCTGGAGGTGGCGCGGGCGCGGGATCCGTCGCCCCAGGTCCGCGCGGCCGCGTCCGCCCGGCTGACCGCGCTCAAGCCCGTTCCCTGATCCGGGTGTCCCGGGGCGCCGGGGCGGTTAGAGTCTGCGCCCCCATGGCCTCCCGCACCGATACGCTCCAGGCTCCGGCCGCGACGCCCTCGCCGCGGATCGACTACGCCGCCCTCCTCAACGAGGAGCAGCTGCGGGCGGTGGAGGCG
>NZ_JAAIYB010000799.1 GCF_010894475.1 Myxococcus vastator | reverse complement strand
ACCCAGCTCCGGCCCGAAGGCATCCGCGGCCGTGGCGTGTAGCCCCAGCAGCGTGGCCAGGCTGGACAGCGAGCCCAGCAGGACGCCCGCGGCCAGCCCCAGCACCTGCGCCACCACCAGCCCCACCGCCGAGCAGCACAGCGCCGACAGCACCCAGCCGCGCTCCAGCGGCAGGCCCGCCATCAGCAGCGCGATGCCCAACACCTCCGTCACCACCGGCGCGGTGACGAGCAGCAGCAGCAGCATGCGCCGGACATAGACGGCCGTGGCCCGGTCTCCGCCCTCCGGCTGCTCGCGACACAACGTCCCCAGCCGGGCCCCTGGAACGCGGATGCCCGCGGCTCGCAGCCGGAAGTGCAGGTCCACCGGCCGGAATAGGAGCAACAGCAACAACTTCAGCAGCCCTGGAACCTGCTCCGGTGCATCCACGGAGCTCGGCCGTGTTCCCCCCTGTGCCAAGAAATCCCCCTTTTCTCGGGTTCTAGTCCTCCAGCCTACCCTTCCCTTGCCGGAGGATTTCAAGTGAATCGCCGATGAGTGAAATCACGGTCGACGGTTCATTGAGTGTCACACCCCCGTCAAGGATGAGGTCCAGGCCGTGGCCCAGCGCGTCCTTGATGTCCCTGGCGTCCGTGAGGGGCTCACCCTCCGTGTTGGTCGCGGAGGTCGTCACCAGGGGGCGGCCCAGGGCCCGGGCCAGCTCGCGGGCGAGCGACGCGTCAGGCACCCGGATGCCCACCTGCTTCTGCTTGGACATCATCAGGTCCGGCACCAGGCGCGTCGCTTCCAGGATGAAGGTGAACGCACCCGGAGTGAGGCCCTTCATGGTCCGGTACGCGAAGTTGCTCACGTGCGCGTAGCGGGCCACGTCCGACAGGTCGGGGCAGAGGAAGGACAGGGGCTTCTTCTTGTCGCGGCCCTTGAGCTGGTACAGCCGCTCGATGCCCTTCTTGGAGCTCAAGTCACAGCCGAGCCCGAAGTAGGTGTCCGTCGGGTAGGCCAGCAGGCCGCCGCGCTCCAGCACCTCCACCGCGCGTTGGATGTGGCGGGGTGAGGGGTGCTCCATGTCCACCTCGAGGATGGGTGCGGCCATGATGTCCTCCGTGCCTCCCGTGGCTGCTGCTGCTGAAGGTGTGGATGCCTGACAGCCTATGCCGTTCCCTGTGCGTCGTCCGCGCGGATCTCCCCGGAGGCCGCCAGGGCGCGCCGGGTGAGGACCGGCCCCACCAGCTCGTGGGCGGTGATCATGGCGATGATGAGCACCTCCACCTGGGGGCCAAACGACGGAAACGTCCTGGACACCAGGGCCGCCAGGCCAAACGTCACGCCGGCCTGGGAGATGAGCCCCATCCACAGGTAGCGCTTGAGGCGCGGGTCGTCCGCCGGGGCGAAGCGGCGGCAGGCGAACCAGATGGCCGTGCCTCGCAGCCCCACCAGCAGCAGCGCCGCCGGCCCCACCGTCACCAGGGAGTCCAGCTTCAGCCCGGCGCCCGCCGCGGCGAAGAAGAGCGCGAACACGGGCAGCCCCGCCTGCTGGATGGCGTTGTGGATGCGCTCGCCCGCGTGCTCGTCCAGGTTCGCGATGAGCGCCCCCGCCGCCAGCGACACCAGCAGCGGGGACAGGTGCAGGCGCGTGCCCCCTTCGGCCGCCGCGAAGCACAGGCCCACCAGGAACAGCGGCAGCTCCTGCTTCACGCCGCGCATGTAGATGAGCACGCCCACGGCCAGCACCAGGCCCACCACCAC
>NZ_JAAIYB010000798.1 GCF_010894475.1 Myxococcus vastator | reverse complement strand
GATGGGTATAAGCGACAGCGGCGCGCCCTGGGAACGCCCCCCGTTGCCCGAAGGCCGGGCCTCCGGCGCGGCGCCGGACGCATGGCTCACCGGACGCGGCGCGGCCTGGCCCGAACGGTACGGGTGGTTCTCCACCACGGGCACGTTGCGGCGGATGGTGCGCTCGATGTCGCGCAGGTACGCGCGCTCCTCGGCGTCGCAGAAGGACACGGCCGTGCCACTGGCCCCCGCGCGGCCGGTGCGGCCAATGCGGTGCACGTACTGCTCCGGCACGTTGGGCAGGTCGTAGTTGACGACGTAGCTCAGCCCGTCAATGTCGATGCCGCGCGCGGCGATGTCCGTGGCCACGAGCACGCGGAGCGTCCCGGAGCGGAACTCGTCGAGCGCGCGCTCCCGGGCATTCTGGCTCTTGTTGCCATGGATGGCCGCCGAGCTGACGCCCGCGCCCTCCAGCTGCTTCGCCACCCGGTTCGCGCCGTGCTTGGTGCGGGTGAAGACGAGCGCGCGGGAGATGTTGCCTTCCGTCAGCAGGTGCGTCAGCAGGCCGCGCTTCTGCTCGCGCTCCACGAAGTACACCTGCTGGCTCACCGTCTCCGCGGTGCTGGAGGCGGGCGACACCTCCACGCGGATGGGGTCCGTGAGGATGCTGCGCGCCAGGTCCACGATGTCCACGGGCAGCGTGGCGCTGAAGAACAGCGTCTGCCGCTTGGGCGGCAGCGCCTTGATGACGCGGCGGACGTCGTGGATGAAGCCCATGTCGAGCATGCGGTCCGCCTCGTCGAGCACGAACACCTCGAGCGAGCGCAGCGACACGAAGCCCTGCTCCATCAGGTCCAGCAGGCGGCCCGGCGTGGCCACCAGCACATCCACGCCATTGCGCAGCGTCTGCACCTGCGCATTCTGGCCCACGCCGCCGAAGATGACGGCGTGACGCAAGGGCAGCCCCTTACCATAGGTCCCGAAGCTCTCGCCCACCTGGCCCGCCAGCTCGCGCGTGGGCGTCAGGACCAGGCAGCGCACCGGGCGCGCCCCGCCCGCGGGCGCCTTGGCGGACAGCCGCTGGAGGATGGGCAGCGCGAAGGCCGCCGTCTTGCCCGTGCCCGTCTGGGCCACGCCGAGCACATCGCGCCCGGCCAGCGCATGGGGGATGGCCTTCTGCTGGATGGGCGTGGGGGTGGTGTAGCCCTCCGCCTTGACGGCGCGCAGGAGGGTGTCGTGAAGCTGAAGTTCGTCGAAAGTCATGGGTTCCTGATGTTGAGGTAAGCCCACTCCCTCCCAGGGGAGGAAGCCCGCGCAGCGCGCCCAGTCGGACACATGTCCGGGGCGCCTGGCGGTGCGCGGTCGGGCCCAGCCGGCCGAACCGCTTTGGGAGCGGATGGAAACAGGGGGTCACCCCTACCCATTCCGGAGAATCGCGGGGGACCCTGCACTTTCCCGCCCCGGAAGTCCCGTGAAATCAACAGCTTGCTTGCCGGTTTTGCGTCCACAGGTCCTTCCAAGTCGAAAGACCCGGAATGCCCTGCCGGCCCCGGGAGCCCTTTCTGGCTCCCGGGGCCGTCCTTCACCTCAGGCCCGGGCCTCCGCCGCCGAAGCGGCCTGGTGTGCCTCCGGCACCGGTTCGTACGCGCCCAGACGCATGCTGGCCTGGGCCCGGCCCTGGGTGCGGCCTCGCAGCCCGGTGACGTAGCCGAAGAGGCGGGCCATGGGCACCCGCGCGGTGACGAGCCGCGCCCCGCCACGCGCCTC
>NZ_JAAIYB010000797.1 GCF_010894475.1 Myxococcus vastator | reverse complement strand
CCCTCCCACGCCGCCGCCTTCCACCAGGACGGCGAAGCCGACGCCCTTTCGAAACCCGATGAACCACGCGTGCGTGGGCAGGGGCGCCACGGTGCCGAACTCGGCGGTGCCTGTCTTGCCGCCGAGCCCGGGAACCTGCCTGCCGGCCTTCCCGGAGCCCTCCATCACGACGGCGCGCATCAGCGCGGACAGAGGCGTCCGGACACCTTCGGAGAGCGGGCTGCTCGGACCGCCGTCCAGTCCCTCCACGAGGTAGGGCGCGCGCCACTCGCCGGACTCCGCCGCCGCGGCGACCGAGGCCATGTGCAGGGGCGTCGCGAGCACCCGTCCCTGGCCGATGGCGGCGGCCGCCAGCTCAATGGCATCGGTGGGCGCGGGGAACGAGGCCCCGGCGGAAGTCAGGCCGGGGAAGTAGGGCACATCGAAGCCGAAGCGGCGAGCCGCGGCGCCCAGCGCGTCACCGCCGAGCCCCGTCGCCAGCGTCACGAACGCGGTGTTGCACGAGTGGGCGAATACCTGTCGCAGCGTGGTGTCGCCCAGGGACTCCCCTTCGAAGTTCCGGAAGGGCTTGGTGCGCACCATCGTCATGGGTGGGCACGCGACAGGAGAGTCCACCCGCATGCCTCGGGCGAGCAGCGCCTCCGTGGTGACGACCTTGAACGTGGACCCGGGCGGATAGCGGCCGGTGAGGGCACGGTGCAGTGGCTGCGAGAGCGGCCGGCTGGCGACGGCGAGGATGGCCCCTGTGCCGCTGTCCACGGCGACGAGGGCCGCGGGGTGTGTCACGCCGTCGAGCGCGGCCTCCGCGGCGGCCTGGACCTCGTGGCGCAGCGTGGTGGACAAGGGCGCGCCCGGCTCACCCTCGAAGTGGAAGAGGACCTGCGTCTTGCCCCAGGGGCGCATGAGCAGGACGTCGCCGGAGGGGCTGCCCGCGAGCTGGACCTCGTAGGCCCGTTCCAGGCCGGAGAGGCCCACGAGGTCACCGGGCAGATAGGTGGGACCCATCAGGGGAAGCAGCTCGGCCGTCACCTCGCCGATGCGGCCCAGGGTGTGGGCGGCGAAGCCGTCCTCTGGGGTACGGATGCTCTTGCGGCGGAAGAAGATGCCGGGCACGGGGGCCAGCGCCGGGCGCACCTGTTGGTAGCGCTCGGGCGGGAGGTCGATGATGGGCACGAAGCGGCTCGTCGCCGTGCCCGCCGCGCTCATCGCTGCGTCGAACCGCGCGGTGCTCACGCCGACCTGGGCCTGGAGCGCCGCAGCCACGTCCGAGCGGCTCCGGACGCGGGTGGGGTCGACGCCGATGGTGATGACCTCGCCTTGCAGGGTGAGGGGTGTCCCCCGCGCGTCGAGGATGTCGGCCCGCTGTGGTGCGGTGCGGGTGCGGGAGAACAGGTCACCCTCGCGGGCTTCTGGGTGCAGCGTGGAGGGAGTCCACTGGACGCGCCAGTGGCCTTGGTGCCGGACGAAGCGCAGCGCGCCCTCCAGCTCCCATTCTCCGAGCCCGCGCAGCAGATGCACGGCGCGGTAGGTGGCCACCCGGGCGTCGCCATCGCGCTGGAAGGGCCCGAGCTCGAACTGGGAGGAGACGATGCGCAGCCCGTCGCGGAACTGCTGGTGCATCACCTCGAAGGACGCGGGCGGGTTGACGGCGGCGCGCCGCATGGCGGCGACATCTCCCGCGGCCCAGGCGTGCAGATAGGCCTCGGCCTCGGCGACCGGGCCGGTGACGGCGGGGTCGGGGACGGGCAAAGG
>NZ_JAAIYB010000796.1 GCF_010894475.1 Myxococcus vastator | reverse complement strand
CACGTTCGTCGTGAACTTCACGCCCAGCTCCACCGGGGCGAAGTCATTGGTGACGGAGGGGACGGCCGGGGTGGAGGTGGGGGCGAACAGCGTGTACGTCGGCTGGGCGCGCGCGGCGGTGGGCAGCGCGAGCAGGACGGTCGCGAGCAGCGCCAGCGCATGGGCGCGTGGCTGCCTCGCGACCCAGTTGGGCCGTGGCTTCGAGGGTGTCATTCGGACTTCTCCTTGGGGGATGGCACGACGGGACAGAGCAGCAAAGGCATCTTGCTGTCTGCCCCTGGCGTGGACAATGACGCGAGACGTAGGTCCGCGAGTCATTGCCGCATGACGCGATTTTTGGCTTCCAGGCGGCCGGACGTCTCCGGTGTCGGTGGTCCGCGGCCGTGCTACTGCTTGCGATAGCAGAAGAACACGGGGTAATCGACGCCGGAGGTTCCCAGGATCTGGACCGCCTTGAAGCCATCCGGGCAAGACGCCATTCCGGTGAGGGGATTCACATACTCCCGAAGCCATACGCCCCGCCGAACTCCGCCAGGGGCACGATCCCTTCCACCGCGTAGCGGCCACAGAAGTACATGTCGCACCCGGAAGTTCTGGAGCCGGTCCGAGCAACAGTCGGTGCGGTTGTAGAGGACGACGTTGGAGATGAGGTGTGAAGCCTGGAGGTCGACCTGCCACCACGGCTGGGTTTGTTGGCTTTGCAGGACGGTGTGGGTGAAGGAGCCGTCCCAGAAGTCGCCGTCGGTATTTCCGTCCACCGCGAGCGACGGCTCACCGCCGCCGCCGAGATAGAAGCTCGACTGCTGCGCCGGCTTGCCGAGCGCGAGGTTGGGAGTGGGGAGCAGCACCTGCGGCGCGGCGGTGCCAGTGAGGTCAGCTGGAGGGAGCTGCTCGGCGGCGTCGGGGGAGCACGCGCCAAGGAGCGCGGCGCCCGCGAGGCTGACGAACCAGGGGAGGTGGAACATTCGGGTCGGGGACATGTATCGGTCTCTGGATGGGATTCACGCGGCCGGAGGGGCCGGCGACATACCGGCTCGCCGCGACCGCGCGCCGCTGCCCCAGAGCAGCCGACGTGCCACGGGGCCGCCGCCCGGGCATCTGTGGGGGAGCGGCCCTTCCACGCGTGGGAACGGGCGGTTTCCACGCGTGGAACCTGGCGGCCGACGCGTGGAGCGTGAACACCT
Organism: Myxococcus vastator; assembly: GCF_010894475.1. Classification (GTDB taxonomy): domain Bacteria; phylum Myxococcota; class Myxococcia; order Myxococcales; family Myxococcaceae; genus Myxococcus; species Myxococcus vastator. Next base: position 584 of record NZ_JAAIYB010000796.1, on the reverse strand, counting down.
GAGCGGCGCGGAAACCCACCAACGCCCTTGGGCACAGCGACTCCTCGAATTGCTCCAGGGCCATGTGGGGCCCCCGGCTTGCCCTCACCGCGAGCCTCGTTCGCCCGCTCCACCCACGTACGCAGGGCGGACTCCGCGAGGTCCAAATCTCGGGCCACGTTTGGAATGCCCTTGCCCTCGTCCAGCACCAATTTCACCGCGCCGTCCTTGAACTCGCGCGTGAACTCCCGGCGCTGACTCCGGCTCTTCTTCTGCTTCGCGTCACTCACCGACATTGGACACCCTTTCCACCACATCTAGGGTGTCCACGGAATCGGGGCAGGCTCAGCCATCTTGGCGCTGCGGAATCAAAGCACGCTGTTTCGCGATACGTAATGTCGCAGGCTGCGCGCCACTTCGAGACCATTGAAATTGATGCTCATCACCTGGCCCACGTCCGGCTTGCCGGGATGATTGCTGTTGACGCGCACGTCTGCTGATGGGCGAGCAAGCCGGCTGGTTGATGGGCATCTGTCAGGAGACGGCGGACCGTCAGCGGGCGTGATGCCCATCAAGGCCGGCTCCGGGACGCCACCAGGGTCGAT
>NZ_JAAIYB010000795.1 GCF_010894475.1 Myxococcus vastator | reverse complement strand
CCCGCTCCCCGTCCGCCCCCGGAGGATGACGTCCCGTTCTAGGTGCTCGGGCGCGTCCACTCCGGCATGTCGAAGCCGAAAATCACCATTGTCGATGATGACCGCGACACGCGGGAGCTGCTGGCGGCGGCCCTGGAGGACGAGGGCTTTGCCGTCACCATGGCGGCCAACGGCCTGCGGCTCATCGCGTCGTTCCAACTGCACCGGCCGCACGCCATCCTCCTGGACGTGAACATGTCCTGGATTGACGGCTTCGAGCTGTGCCGGGCGGTGAAGAAGAACGAGCAGTTCCGGGACATCCCCGTCATCTTCATCAGTGGCCGTGGGGAGCCCGAGGACAAGCGGCACGGCATGGAAGTGGGCGCCGCGGACTACTTCGTCAAGCCGCTGGACATGGACAAGCTCGTCAGCCGCATCCGCGAGCTCGTGCCCGCGCAGATTCCATAAGAGGAGCACGGACGCTCGTGGCAACGTTTCAACTGAACTCCTTCCTGGCCACCCAGCAGGCGCGCGTCGAAGCCCTGCTGAGCGAGCGCGTGGAGCGGCTGGGTCCCGCCGGGACGCCGCCGAAGCTCGTGGAGGCCATGCGCTACTCCCTGCTGGCCGGCGGCAAGCGCCTGCGCCCGGTGCTCTGCCTGTCCTTCGCGGACCTCGTGGCGCGCGAAAGCACCGTGTCGGCGGTGGCGGGCGACGCGGCGTGCGCGCTGGAGTACGTGCACACGTATTCGCTGGTGCATGACGACCTGCCGGCGATGGACAACGACGACTACCGCCGGGGCCGGCTCACCAACCACAAGGTGTACGGCGAGTCCCTGGCCATCCTCTCAGGGGACGCGCTGCTGACGGAGGCCTTCACCCTGGTGGCCAGTGGACCCGAGCCCATGCGCGCCGCGCTGTGCCGGGAGCTGGCGGTGGCCTCGGGCGCGGCGGGCATGGTGGGCGGGCAGGTGCTGGACACCGCCGAGGACCGTCCGTCCGCGCTGGACTACCTCATCCGGCTGCACCGCATGAAGACGGGCGCCCTCATCCGGGCCGCGTGCCGCATGGGCGTGCTGGCCAGCGGGGGTGACGCGGACGCGCTGGCGCGCGCGGACACCTATGGTGACGCGGTGGGGCTGGCCTTCCAGATTGCCGATGACGTGCTGGACGTGACGGCCACGGCGGCGGAGCTGGGCAAGCCCGCGGGCGCGGACGCCGCGGCCGGGCGCTTCACCTTCCCGGCGGTGGTGGGCCTGGAGGCGTCGCGGGAGCTGGCGGCCCAGAAGGTGGCCGAGGCCATCGCGGCCGTGCGCCCCCTGGAGGGCGAGGACGGGCCGCTGGCGGCGCTGGCGCGCTACACGGTGGAGCGGAAGTCCTGATGTCGGAGGGGCTGTCACGCATCGGCTCGCCCTCGGACGTCCGCGCACTTCCCGAGGAGGCGCTGCCGCGCCTGTGCCAGGCGCTGCGTGAGGACATCATCTCCATCTGCGGCCGTGTAGGCGGCCACCTGGGGGCCTCCCTGGGCGCGGTGGAGCTCATCGTCGCGTTGCACCGCGTGTTCCATTCGCCTCAAGACGCGCTGCTGTTCGACGTGGGGCACCAGGCCTACGCGCACAAGCTCCTCACGGGGCGGCGCGAGCGCATGCACACGCTGCGGCACGCGGACGGCATCGCGCCGTTCCTGGACCCGCGCGAGAGTCCTCACGACGCGCTGCTGGCGGGGCACTCGTGCACGGCGGTGTCCGCGGCGCTGGGCGTGTTGGAGGGCCGGCGGCAGCAGGGGCACCGGGGC
>NZ_JAAIYB010000794.1 GCF_010894475.1 Myxococcus vastator | reverse complement strand
GGGCCGAGGCCGCGCCGGTGCTCTCCTCCACGCAGGAGCGCTTGTGGTTCATCCAGCAGCTCCAGCCCCACTCTTCCGCCTACCACATCCCCGAGGCCGCTCTCCTTCACGGCCCTCTCGACGTCTCCGCCCTCGAGTCCGCCCTCCGCTGGCTTCTCTCTCGCCATGCCGTCCTCCGGCTCGCCGTCCCCTCTGACGAAGGGCGCCCTGCTCCCTTCATCCTCGACGTCCCGGCACGCGTCCTCCGTCACCAGAAGGCGAAGGCCGCCGACGAGGTGCAGCCCTGGCTGCGGGAGGAGATCGACACGCCGTTCTCGATGGAGCATGGCCCGCTCTATCGCTTCAGCCTGCTGAGCCTGTCCTCCGAGCACCACGTCCTGTCGCTCGTCTTCCACCACCTGACGGTGGATGGCTTGTCCCTGTCCATCCTGGTCCGCGAATTGGGCGTGGCGTATCGAGCGTTCCAGCAGGGCGCAGCTCCCGAGCTGCCACCTGTGACACTGGATTGGGCGGACGTGGCGGTCTGGCAGCGCAGTGCCCCTGTGCTCGCGAGCGAGGACGCGCAGCTCGAGTACTGGAAGCAGCAGCTCACCGGCGCACCGGCGGTCCTGTCGCTTCCCACGGACAAGGCGCGGCCTCCAAGCCTCTCACCTCGGGGGCGGCTGACCCGCCGTGAGCCGCTGTCCATTCGCCTGAACGAGGCCGTGCGCGCCCTCTGCCGCGAGCGGCAAGTCACGCCCTTCATGGTGTTCTACGCGGCCTTCGCCGCGCTGCTGCGCCGCTACTCGCAGCAGTCCGACTTCTGCGTGGGCACGCCCGTCGCGGGCCGCACCCATCCGGCCACCGAGGACATCGTCGGCACCCTGGTGAACACGCTGGTCCTGCGCAGCCAGGTGCACGCGAACAGCTCCTTCGACTCACTGCTCTCCGAGGTCCGCGCCACCACCCTGGAGGCCATGTCCCACCAGGACGTTCCTTTCGAGCGCGTCGTCCGTGCGCTGGGCGTGGAGCGGACTTCCTCTCACTCACCGCTCTTCCAGGTGATGTTCGACCTGTACCAGCAGGGCGATGCGTTGACGGGCGCGTTCCCTGGGCTCGATGCGCGCCCGCTGGAACTGGACATCCACACCACGCACTTCGACCTGTCGCTGACGGTGCACGCCAGCACGGAAGGTTTCGGCGTGACGGTGCAGTACAGCACCGACCTGTTCGAGCACGACTCCATCCAGCGCCTGGTGGGCCACTACCTGCGCCTGCTCGAAGGCGCGCTCGCCGCTCCCTCCGCGCCGCTTGCGTCCGTCGACCTGCTCTCTGCCTCCGAGCGCCAGCAGGTCCTCTTCTCCTTCAACGACACCTCCAGGCCCTTCGACTCCCTCGCCTCGGTGTCCTCCCTGTGGACCGCGCAGGTCGCTCGCGCTCCCGACGCCACCGCCCTCGTCCTCGCCTCCTCTGGCCTTCGCCTCTCCTTCTCCCAGCTCCACGCTCGCGCCACCCGTCTGGCCCAGCACCTGCTCGGCCTGGGCGTCCTCCCGGAAGACGTCGTCGGCCTGTGCCTCGAGCGCTCCGAGGACGCCGTCGTCGGCCTCCTCGCCATCCTCCTCAGCGGCGCCACCTGCCTTCCTCTCGAAGCCAGTCACCCGCACGAGCGCCGTGCCTCGCTTCTCCACCGGGCCCGTGCTCGCTTCGTCCTCTCTCGCCCGGACTTCTTCTCCGACGCCTCGCTGGCGATTCCCCTCGTCCAGCCGCTCCCACCTGAGTCTCCGTCCTCACTCCCAC
>NZ_JAAIYB010000793.1 GCF_010894475.1 Myxococcus vastator | reverse complement strand
GGCCTGGGGCACACGGGGGGGACGCTGGACAAGCTGGAGTCCATCCCCGGCTTCAACGTCAACCTGCCGACGTCCGAGTACCGGCGGCTGGTGCGCGAGGTGAACTGCTGCCTGATTGGCCAGACGGCGCAGGTGGCCCCCGCGGACAAGAAGCTCTACGCGCTGCGCGACGTGACGGCGACGGTGGACTGCATCCCGCTGATTGCGTCCTCCATCATGAGCAAGAAGCTGGCGGAGGGCATCGACGCGCTGGTGCTGGACGTGAAGGTGGGCAGCGGCGCCTTCATGAAGCGCGACGAGGACGCGCGCACGCTGGCGAAGACGATGATTGGCCTGGGCGCGGAGATGGGGAAGAAGGTCGTGGCCCTGCTCACGGACATGGACCAGCCGCTGGGCCGCAAGGTGGGCAACGCGCTGGAGGTCATCGAGGCGGTGGACATGCTCCGCGGCAACGCGCCGGAGGACTACACCGAGATTACCTATGCCCTCACGGCGGAGATGCTGGTGCTGGGCAAGAAGGCCGCCACGGTGGAGGAGGCGCGCGAGCAGCTGCGCAAGGTGGTGGAGGACGGCAGCGCGGTGCGCAAGCTGAAGGAGATTGTCCAGGTGCAGGGCGGAGACCCGCGCGCCATCGACGACTACTCGCTGCTGCCGCAGGCGAAGTCCACCGCGGACGTGGTGGCGCCCCGGGACGGCTTCGTCACCGGCATCGACACGGAGGGCGTGGGCCTGGCGGCGGTGGCGCTGGGCGCGGGCCGGCAGCGGACGGACAGCAAGATTGACCCGGCCGTGGGCTTCACGCTGCTGAAGAAGACGGGCGAGTCCGTGAAGCAGGGCGAGCCCGTGGTGCGCGTGCACTACAACGACGCGGCCCCGCTGGAGAACGTGAAGGCGCGCCTCCTGGCCGCGTACCAGTTCGGCGACGCGGCCCCCGCGGTCCGGCCGCTCATCCGCGAGCGCGTGGAGTAGGGCGCCTCGCCATGGGGCGACCTGGGAGCCAGCCCCCGCCAATGCCATGGCTTGGCGGGGGGCTTCGTGTGCTCAGGCGCTGGTGCGCGCGTCCACTCGGGCGACGAGGGCGTCCAGTCCCGCGCGGCGGCTCGCGAGCATCGACTCGATGCTCTTGATGACGTGGATGAAGAGCACCGCCGCCAGGACGTTGAGGGCCTCCGCCATCATCCCGGCGATGAGCGCGACGGGGACGATCTTCGGAATGCTCTCAACCATGTTGAACACCGACGCGCTGGCCTTGGTCGTACCATTGCTGATGAGCCAGGCGGCCCACCACCCCATCAGCAGGGCCTTCCGGGCAGGGGCGCCCCCCAGGTTCAACCACAGGTCGCGTACGACCATATACGGTTTGACCAGATTGTAGATGGGGATGAACCAGGCCAGCATGGCCCAGCGGGGCTCCTCGGTGCTGACGCCGGTGGCTCGGGCGACTTTCAAGCTCAGGTACTGCCACCGGAGGATGCTGATGGCAGTGATGATGCTCACGACCGAGCTGGCCAGGACGAACTGGGCATTCAGGGTGTCGAAGGTCTCCGCGTTCGGCTGCGATGGCGTGATGCCGTCCTCCAGGCTCAAGTAGAGCCAGACGTGGAGAAGCCCCGTGAGCGCGGCCACCGCGACGCCGGAGTAGAGGGCCCCCAGCGCCCACTTCACCCGGCCCGCGGTGTGGGGCAGCGACTGGAGCTTCCTCGCGTGACACGGGACGCAGACGCCCACCTGCGGTTGGGCGCACTGCTTACAGATGAATCGGCCGCACCGCTCACACGTCCCCGTGGAC
>NZ_JAAIYB010000792.1 GCF_010894475.1 Myxococcus vastator | reverse complement strand
ACTCCATTCCTCGCGTGTCCCCTCGGTACGTCTGGACCGCCGGCCTCACCTTGTCCGTCGGCAACTCCAGCGCCGCGGGCGCACCAGCCAGCTGCTTCCTCCAGTACACCAGCTGCTCCTCCAGCACCTCCCCCTTCAGCCACTCTCGCTGCCACACCGCGTAGTCCGCGTACTGCACCTCCAGCTCGCAAAGCGGTGACTCCCTCCCCTGCGAGTACGCCTCGTACAGCGCCACCAACTCCCTCACCAGCACGCCCATCGACCACCCGTCCGACACGATGTGGTGCATCACCAGCACCAACACGTGCGCCTCATCCCCCTCCTTCAGCAGCGTCGCCCTCAGCAGCGGGCCCACCTCCAGGTTGAACGGACGCTGAATCTCCTCCTCGATCCAGCTCCGGACCGCGGATTCGCGCTCCGTTTCCAACTCGCTGAAGTCGAGCTGCTGGAAAGGCCGCAGCGGCTCCGTTGCGATGACCTGTACGGGTTCACCACCACTGACACGGAACGTCGTGCGCAAGGACTCGTGCCGACGTACGAGTTCACCGAAGCTGGCCTCCAACGCGGTCGTTTGCAGACGCCCAATCAGCTTCACCACCGAAGGGACGTTGTAGAACGGGCTGCCTGGCTCCAACTGGTCGAGGAACCACAACCGCTGCTGCGCGAATGACAGCGGCAGCGCATCGCTCCGAGACGCGCGCGTCATGGGTGGTGCTCGGACCGCGGCCTCCGCCGTCCCGCGTGAAGCGTCGATCCGTTCAGCCAGCTTCCCCACGGTGGAGGACTCGAAGATGTCTCGTAGCGGGAGCTCTACTTGGAGTTCCTCCCTCACGCGCGAGACCAACTGCGTGGCCAGCAGCGAGTGCCCGCCCAGCTCGAAGAAGTCCCCCTCCAGTCCGACGCGCTCGACGTTCAGAACCTCGGTAAAGATAGCGGCCAGCGCCTTCTCGGTCGCCGTTCGAGGCGCCTCGAAGTGCGCCGTCTTCGGACCTTGTGCATCCGGGGCGGGCAGCGCCTTGCGGTCCACCTTCCCGTTGGGCGTCAGCGGCAACGACTCCAGCACCACATACACCGACGGCACCATGTACTCCGGCAGGCGCTGCTTCATGTGGCTCCGCAGTGCACCCGCGTCCAGCAAGGCGCCTTCCTGCGCCGTCACGTAGGCCACCAACCTCTTGCCTTCACTCCCGTCCTCGCGAGCCACCACCACCGCTTCGTTGACGCCACTGTGCTGGGCCAGCGCCGCTTCCACTTCGCCCAGCTCAATGCGGTAGCCGCGCACCTTCACCTGCGTGTCCGCTCGGCCCTGGAACTCCAACGTTCCATTCCTCAACCACCGCACCACGTCGCCCGTGCGGTACAGCCGCTCTCCCTCTCCGTATGGGCTCGGTACGAAGCGCTCCGCCGTCAGCTCCGGGCGTCCCACGTACCCCACAGCCAAGCCGTCTCCGCCCACGTACAGCTCACCGGGCACGCCCACAGGCACCGGACGCATTGCCCCGTCCAGCACGTAGGCCACCGTGTTCTTCACCGGTCGGCCAATGGACACCGAAGCGCCCACTTCCTCCGGCTTCTCCATCCGGTACGTGCTGGAGAACGTCGTGTTCTCCGTCGGGCCGTACCCGTTGATGAGCACGCCGCCCGCTGCCAGCCGCTCCTTCACGCGCGACACCGGCAGCGCGTCGCCGCCCGCCAGCAACTGACGGACACTGGCCAGGGCCTTCGGCTGCCGCGCCTGCATCTGCTCGAAGAGCGCCGCCGTCAGCCACAGCGACGTCACTCCCGAAGTCTCCAGCTTTC
>NZ_JAAIYB010000791.1 GCF_010894475.1 Myxococcus vastator | reverse complement strand
TCAGNTGTNTATAAGAGACAGTCCTGGGGCTGGCCGCCATGCCGGTGCTGACCGTGCTCATCCTGTTCAAGGCGGTGCGCGGCGCCAGCCACTACGCGCTGGAGCGGCCCTCGCGAGAGGTCCTCTTCACCACCGTGGACCGCGAGGCGCGCTACAAGTCGAAGAGCTTCATCGACACGGTGGTGTACCGCGGCAGTGACACGGTGAGCGCCTGGCTCCAGGGCGGCCTCACGAAGCTGGGCCTGGGCACGACGGGCCTGTCGCTGGCGGCGGTGCCCCTGGCCGGGCTGTGGCTGGGCGTGTCGCTGTACCTGGCGCGTCATCAGCGGCGGCAGGCAGAGCCGGTGCCGTCCGCCGCGCCCGAGGCGCCGGTGCCCGAAGAGGCCGCGGCCCGGTAGCGACCATCCACACGCAGTCAGTCCACACACGCAGGAGGAATCCCGCATGACGCTGTCTCGCAGGAGTGTGATTCAGGGAGCGGCCGCGGCCGGCTCGCTCTGGGCCATGGGGTGCGCCACCACGGGCACGTCCGGCACCGCCGCGTCTTCCACCCAGGGGCAGGGGGAGCAGTCCTCCGCGCCCGCCGCGCCGCTGCGCATCCTCATCCTGGGCGGCACCGCGTTCCTGGGGCCGGCGCTGGTGGAGTTCGCGCGCTCGCGCGGCCACACCGTCACGCTCTTCAACCGGGGGAAGACGAATCCGAACCTCTTCCCGGATGTGGAGAAGCTCGCGGGTGACCGCGACCCGAACAAGGGCGAAGGCCTGAAGGCGCTGGAGGGCCGCAAGTGGGACGCGGTGGTGGACACCTCCGGCTATGTGCCGCGCGTCGTGCGCGCCTCCGCGGAGCTGCTGGCCCCGCACGTCCAGCACTACACCTTCGTGTCCTCCATCTCCGTCTACAAGGACCTGTCGCGGCAGGGGCTCGACGAGACGGCCGCCGTCGCCACGCTGGAGGACCCGGCGACCGAGGAGGTGGACAAGCACTACGGCGCGCTGAAGGCGCTGTGCGAACAGGCCGCCGAGGCCGCCCTGCCGGGGCGCGTCCTCAACGTGCGGCCGGGCCTCATCGTCGGGCCGGATGACCCGTCCGACCGCTTCACCTATTGGCCCCTGCGCGTGGCCCGCGGCGGTGAGGTGCTGGCGCCCGGCGACGGGCAGGACCCCCTTCAGTTCATTGACGCCCAGGATTTGGCGGCGTTCATCATCCGCTCCGTGGAGCGCCGCATCACCGGCATCTTCAACGTCACCGGCCCCAGCCAGGACCTGCTGATGCGGGACTTCCTGGAGGCCAACAAGACGGCCCTGGGCAGCGACGCGCGCTTCACGTGGGTGGACACCGACTTCCTGAAAAAGCACAAGGTGGAGGCGTGGTCGGACATGCCCGCCTGGATGCCGCGCAACGGTGAAGAGGGCGGCATCGGCAAGGTGAGCATCGCCAAGGCGCTGGCGGCGGGCCTCACGTTCCGCCCGGCCACGGAGACGATTCGCGACACGCTGGCCTGGTTCAAGACGCTGCCGCCCGAGCGTCAGGCGAAGCCGCGCTCCGGCCTGTCCGCTGAACGCGAGAAGGAAGTGCTGGCCGCGTGGCACCAGGAGCGCGGCACCGCCACCGCGGGCTGAGCAAGCCTCCGAGCGCGGGGATGGGCGGCCGGAGGGGCGGGTGAAGCGCCTCCTCGCACCGCCCCTCCTCCGCGCCCGTGGCACGTCCGTGCCGCGGGGGGCGTGAGCGCACCGGCCGGGTGCCCCGCAAAGCAACGGGGGATGCCCCGATGGACTCGGAGCATCCCCCGGATTTCGACCCATCTATCGGG
>NZ_JAAIYB010000790.1 GCF_010894475.1 Myxococcus vastator | reverse complement strand
CAGCGGTCACTGAGTTCACCTGACTTCGTGCTCGCCGAGGTGGCGGCGGGGGATGAGGTGCGGCTCCTGGCCCACCTGGAGGGGCTCTCATTGGCGGGGAACGTTGCAGTCCACAGACTTCTGCTTCCGGCGCTCGAGTCTGGAGAGCCGGGACGAGCTCGTGCCGCGGCTCACGTGTTGCTGGCCTCGCCTGAGCCACGGGATGCACAGGTGTTCTGGGAACGCTTGAGCGCGCGGGACATGGAGTCGGGGCCAGACATGCTGCGTGCGGTCGGGCTTTGCGAGCGGGCCGGGCTGGATTCGGAGCTGTCTCGCATGCTGCCCGTGCTGAATCCGGACTTCTGGCCTGCGGTGTTCGATTGCTTGGGGGCCCGGGGAGCCGACCCAGGTGGGTTGCTTCGCCACGTTCCGAGTGATGCCGAGCCGACGCTGTTGGCCTCCGTGCTGAGGGCCGCGCGCTTTACGGACCGGAGTGTGTCGAAGCCCCTGACCGAGCGGCGGCTGCGTGACGCGCGAGCGCCCGTACTCGAAGCGGCCATGGAGACCGGGCTCGTGTTGGGCTTCCAGAGTGCCTGGCTTCGTTGTCGGCAGGTTGCGGAGTCCGGTGGCCCTGGAGTCACCCACGCTTTGCTGGCTCTGGCGATGGGCGGGGATGCCGCTGACCTGAGTCTGCTGGGCTCGGCACTGGTGGCGCCCGGCTCACGGGAGGCCGCCCTCTGGGCGTTGGGTTTCAGTGGCCAGCGTTCGGCAGCGGACGCCCTGTTGGGGGAGGTGGAGGCGTCCGGCGGGCTTGCCGCGGACGCGTTCGCCGCCATCACGGGCATGCCGTTGGCTGTCGGAGCGCCCCACGCGCCAGATTCGGACGTCGACGCTGACGAAGAGGTGACACCCGGAGAGGAAATCGTGGCCAACGGGCTCGGGCCTCCGCGCTTTCCGCGGCACGTTTGGCGGGTATCGGCCATCGAGGCATGGTGGCGTGAGGCCCGGTCCCGCTTTGAGCCAGGACGGAGGTACCTCCGAGGAGTTCCCTGGACGCCAGAGGTCGCCTTTAAGTCACTGTTCCAGGAGCCCATGCACCGCCGGGCGGTGCTTGCGTGGGAGATGGCCATCCGCACGGCGGGGGCCTTTCATCTCGACACGCGTAGCTGGGCCTGGAGCCAGACGCGTGTGCTGTCCGCGCTGCGACCCAAGGCACTTGGCGCCGTGCCTCGCTCCTTTCGCTCCCTCATCACCCGGTGATGAGGGGCCATCCGCCTTTCGCTGACGGCGGGAGATTCTTCCATGGAAATCCTCATCACTGGGTTGGGCGCCGTGACCTCCGTGGGGCACTCGGCGCCCGCAGCGGCCGCCGCCATCCGCGCCGGAGTCACCCGGCCTCGGCCGCTGCACCACGTTCGAGTGCTGGATGAGAGCTCCCAGGCAACCGTGCCGCTGACCGCGCACCCGATTCACGGATTCACGGAAGGCTTCGTCGGGACAGGCAGGTGGATGCGGTTGGCCCGGGGCGCACTGCGCGACCTGCTCGTGGGGACGCCATTGCCAGCGCCGGATGATACTCGTGCCTGGCAGCAGACGGGGATGGTGGTCGTGGCCCCCCATCCCATTCACACCGTCGAGAGCCCGCCTGCACCACCCGACGCGTTTCTCGCGCAGCGCTACCTCCGGCCGATGCTCAAGGTCCTTCAGTGGCCCATTCTCGCACGGCACCAGCATGTGGTCGCCCTGGGGCATGCCGGTACCGCCGGTGCAGTGCAGCAGTCGCTGCGGTGGTTTGAAGCGGGGCTGGAGCGGGTATTTGTCATCGCAGCGGACTCCTTATTGGAGCCCTTTGCCC
>NZ_JAAIYB010000078.1 GCF_010894475.1 Myxococcus vastator | reverse complement strand
GCCCCCCCTCTCCATCCTCGACACCGCCCCCAAGGCCTCGCCTCCCGCGCGCGCGTGACGTGCGTCGTCTGAGGTCTGGCAGGTCATTGGTGGGCGTGGCCGCTTCGCGGGCGCCCCGTTCGAGGAGCATTCCAGGTGGCAACCCGTCCGCGCCGTGCTCACGGCGCTCTCATCGTCGTTTCACTCACGCCCTTCCTCTTCGCCAGCGGCGCCAGCGCCCAGGACGCCTCCGCGCCTCCGGCGGACGCCCCGGTGCAGGCGTCCCAGGAAGACGCCGCGCCCGCGCTCACGCCCGAGGAGCTGGAGGAAATCGAGAAGGCGCTTGGCAGCGACGCCGCGGCCGCGCAGCAGAACGCGCCCACCGGCACCGCGGCGGCGCCCGCCTCCAGCCCCGGCGGTGGCTCCGCGCTCTCCATCCCCGGGGTGAACAACCCCAACACGGGCGCGAACTTCCTGGACCTGAGCTTCATCCTGGACGTGGCCGCCGCGGCCTTCACTGACAAGGAGCCCCTGCAGAGCGGCGCGCATGACCCCACGCGCAACGGCTTCAACCTGCAGCAGCTGGAGCTGTCCATCGGCTCGGTGGTGGACCCCTACTTCCGCTTCGACGCCAACATCGTCTTCAGCCAGTTCGGCGTGGAAATCGAAGAGGCCTACGGCACCACGCTGACGCTGCCCTACAACCTCCAGGTGCGCGCCGGTCAGTTCCTCACGCGCTTCGGCCGCATCAACCCCACGCACCCGCATTCGTGGGACTTCGTGGACCAGCCCTTCGCCGTGGGCCGCATCTTCGGAGGCGAAGGCAACCGCGGCCTGGGCGCCGAGGTGTCCTGGCTGGCCCCCCTGCCCTGGTACGTGGAGGTGATTGGCAGCACCACCGACGCCACCGGCGAGGCCACCGCGCGCAGCTTCCTGGGCGCCACCAACGAGCGGGTGCAGTCCCCGTTCGACTTGCAGCTCACCGGCGCGGTGAAGCAGTTCTTCCCCCTGTCGGATGACGTGTCCCTCATGTGGGGCCTGTCCACCGCCACCGGGCCCAACCCCACCGGCTACCGCAACCGCACGGACGTGTTCGGCACGGACCTGTACCTGCGCTACCGGCCCATCACCCAGGCCTACAACACCACGCTCATCACGCTCCAGACGGAGGCCTACTACCGCCGCCGCCAGGTGCCCGGAGACGTGCTGACGGACTTCAACACCTACGCGCAGGCCGCGTGGCGCTTCTCGCCGCGGTGGGCCACCGCGCTGCGCTACGAACTGGGAACCGCGGCGCGCGGCGAAGACGGCGCGCGCGTCATCGACCCGCTGGACCCGGAGTGGACGGAGTCACGCAACCGCGTGTCCGCCAACGTCACCTTCTGGCCCACCGAGTTCTCCCGGCTGCGCCTCCAGGGCGCCCGTGACAGGGCCGGGTGGCGAGATGAGCCCGGCTACTCCTTGATGCTCGCGCTGGAGCTGGTGACCGGCGCCCACGGCGCCCACGCCTTCTAACCTTTTTCGCAGGAGCCATGACCATGCGTCTCTCCCGTCTGTTCGCGCCCGTGTGCGCCGCCTTCACCCTCTTCGTCGCCGCCCCCGCTCGCGCGGACCTCAACGTCGTCACCACCCTGCCGGACCTGGCCGCGCTGACGAAGGCCGTGGGCGGCGACCACGTCAAGGTGCAGGCCCTGGCGCTGTCCAGCCAGGACCCGCACTTCGTGGACGCCAAGCCGAACCTCGCCCTGGCGCTCAACCGCGCGGACCTGCTCATCGCCGTGGGGCTGGACCTGGAGGTGGGCTGGCTGCCCACGCTCCAGGTGGGCGCGCGCAACTCGAAGATCCTCGTGGGCAACCCGGGCTACCTGGTGGCCTCGCAGTTCGTGAAGCTGCTGGAGGTCCCCACGGTGCAGGTGGACCGGGGCCAGGGCGACGTCCACCCGGGCGGCAACCCGCACTTCCTCTATGACCCGCGCCAGGCGCTGTCCGTCGCGCGTGGCATCACCGACCGGCTGGCGCAGTTGGATCCGAAGAACGCGCGGGCCTACCGCGACAACCTGGCCACCTTCACCACCGAGCTGGAGAAGTCGCGCGCGGACTGGGAGAAGCGGCTGGTGTCGCTGCGTGGCCAGCCCGTCATCGCCTACCACCGGACCATGGCGTACCTGGCGGACTGGCTGGGCTTCGACACCATCATCTACCTGGAGCCCAAGCCCGGCATCCCGCCCAACCCGTCCCACGTGGCGAGCGTCCTGGCCCAGGGCCGTCAGCGCAAGGCGCGCATGGTGCTGATGGAGAGCTACTACCCGGACACCACCGCGCGGCTGGTGGCCTCGAAGATTCCCGCGCCGCTGGTCACCCTGCACGGCGGCACGGACTTCAAGGCGAACGAGACGTACCTCCAGCACATCAACGAGATGGTCGAGCGCCTGGAGAAGGGGCTCGCTGGCAAGGGGACCTGAGCCATGCGGACCCGCCTCCTCCTTCCCCTGCTCCTCCTGTCCGGCTGCGCGCTGGACTCCGGTGAGGGCTTCGCCGTGCTGGAGCCCACTGTCCGCGCGGACTACACGCCGGTGGCCGGGCGCGACGTGGGCGACGGCTTCCAGCGGCTCGCCTCCGACTTCGAACTTCGCCTGGACGGCGCCGCGCTGGGCGTGGACCACATCGACCTGGTGGCCAGCGGCGGCACCCGCGGCCCCGCGACCTTCGATCCGGCCAACCCGCCGCCGGGCTACGGCAACTGCCACAACGGCCACTGCCACCGCGACGACGGCGCGCTGGTGGACTACGAGGACATCCAGGCGGAGCTGGATGGCGGTGGTGGCGGCGCGGAGGCCACGGTGGCCAGCCTGCACGTGGACGCGGACCTGGACCTGCTGGCGGACCAGACGCTGTCGCCCGGCTGCGAGCCGTCCTGCGAGCTGGACCGCACCCAGGTCAGCCGCTACCAGTGGGACGTGTCGTCGGTGCACCTGGAAGGCGTCGTGCGCGACAGCCGCGCCACGCCGCGCTTCAACGACGAGCGCCGCTTCCGGCTCGCGTTGGCGGCGGCGGCGGAGGCCACGCCGCTGATGGTGCTGCGTGGCACGGTGGACATCCCCGCGGACCGGGAGAACAAGCCGCGCGTGAAGCTGGCCCTGCGGCTGGCGCTGGCGCCCACGCTGTTCGACTCGCTGGACTGGGCGTCCACCACGCCCGGCCCCGACGGCGTGGTGGACCTGAACGCTCCCGAGAACGCCGCCCTCCGGAGTGTGCTGGTGGAGGCACTGGCGACCCTGGAGCCCCAGGCGGAGGTCCAGCGTGAAGACCGTTGAGCCCCCGGACGGCGCGCACGCGGTGCCCACCCCCTTCACCCCGGGTGACGCGCTGCTCACCTGCGAGAAGCTGGTCATCGGTTACGACGGCAAGGCCATCCTGCCGCCCATCGACCTGACCATCCGCCGCGGCCAGTTCGTGGCGGTGGTGGGCCGCAACGGCTCCGGCAAGAGCACCTGGTTCCGGACGCTGCTGGGGATGCAGCCGCCGGTGTCCGGCACCATCTCCCGCGCCTCCGCGCAGGTGCGCAGCGCCTATGTGCCGCAGACGTCCGCCATCGACTCGCTGTTGCCGCTGCGCGCGGGCGAGCTGACGGCGTGGGGACGCCTGCGCGGCTGGAGCTTCCTGTGGCCCTTCGCCCGGAAGGCGGACCGGCAGGCCGTGCAGAGCGCGCTGGAGACGGCCGGAGCCAAGGCCTTCGCGGCGCGGCCCTACCGCGAGCTGTCGGAGGGGCAGAAGCAGCGCACGCTGCTGGCCCGGCTGGTGGCCACCGAGGCGGACCTGGTGCTGCTGGACGAGCCCACCGCCGCCATGGACGCGGTGGCCGAGCGCGAGACGATGCAGCGGCTGTGCACGCTGTCGCGTGAGCGGGGCCTGGGCGTGGTGGTGGTGTGCCACGACCTGGAGGTCGCCGCCGAGCACGCGGACGTGCTCGTCTTCGTGGACCGCGAGACGTCCGCCTTCGTCATGGGCGATGCCCGCACCGTCTTCTGTCATCCCGCCTTCCGCCGCCAGTACGGCGACGAGTACTGCCAACGCGCGCCCCTGGGACCTCACCGTGGAAACGACGCTCGCTGAACCGTCCAAGTGGGAGCAGTTCCACCTGGCGTTCGATTTGTTCAGGGATCCGCTGCTGTGCGCGCTCATCGCCGGCGGCGTGCTGGGCTTCCTGAGCGTGTACGTGGTGCTGCGGCGCATGGTGTTCGTCAGCGCCGCGGTGGCCCAATCCGCGGGCCTGGGCGTGGCGCTGGCCTTCTACGCCGCCATCCACCTGGGCACGCACGTGGAGCCCGTGCTGGGCGCCACCACCCTGGCCCTGCTGGCCACGCTGCTGCTGATGACGGAGCCAGCGAAGCTGCGCCTCACGCGGGAGAGCCTGCTGGGCCTGGCCTACGCGCTGGCGGGCGGCGCGGCGGTGCTCGTGGGAGACCGCATCGCGCAGGAGGCGCACGACATCCAGGGCATCCTCTTCGGCACGGCGGTGCTGGTGACGCCCGAGCAGCTCTACACGGTGGCCATTGCGGGCGGGGCCGTCATGTTCATCCAGTTGTGGTGGTACCGGGGCATCACCTTCGCCAGCTTCGACCGGACGGGCGCGCTGGTACAGGGGCTGCCGGTGCGCCTGCTGGACGGCGTGCTGATGGTCAGCATCGGCGTCATGGTGGGCGTGTGCGCCCGGGCGCTGGGCGCGCTGCCGGTGTTCGCCTTCTCCACGCTGTCCGCCATCGCCGCGCTGATGCTGGAGCTGCGGCTGCCGTGGACCTTCTTCGTCGCCACGCTCTTCGGCGCCATCGCGGGCGTGGGCGGCTATCTCTTCGCCTTCTTCTACGACTTCCCCGTGGGGGGCTCGCAGACGGTGTTCGCCGCGGCCATGGTGGCCGTGGCGACCGTCCTCCGGATGCTCGTCCACGCGGTGCAGAAGGCGCGCTGAGCGTCAGCGGACCGCGGCGGAGACCTGCTTGAACTCGGGCGTTCCGGCGCGCCCGAGCAGGTCGAACAGCGCGGCCTCCACCGTGACGACGTGCGCGCCCGCGTCACGGCACAGCTGGAGGCCCACCTGCCGGTCCTCCTGCGAGCGGGACAGCACCGCGTCGGCCAGCAGGAACGGGGACAGCCCGCGCTCGGCCAGGTCACGCACCGTCTGGAAGACGCAGATGTGCGCCTCCATGCCCACCACCAGCACCTGCGTGCGCCCGCCGAGCGCGGCCAGCACGTCCGGAACGGCGGCGCTGAACTCCAGCTTCTCCACCGCCTTGACGTCCTTGAGCGCGCGCATGCGGAGCAGCGAGTGCGTGGGCCCCAACCCCTTGGGGTACTGCTCGGTGAGGAGGATGGGGAGGCCCAGCGCGCGCGCCCCTTCGATGGCGGCGGCGGTGCGGCTGAGCATCCGGTCCAGCGCGTCCCGGTCCATGGCGGCGCACAGGCGCTCCTGGATGTCCACGACGAGCAACGCGGCCTGGTCCTGCTTGAGGCGGAAGGTGGGCATGCCCCCTCCTCGCGCGAACGGCGCGGCCCCGTCAAGCGGCGGGAGCCGCCGGCGCTGATGGTGGACGCCCGCACGGCGAGGACTTCCAGCGGGTGACAGTCAACGGGGCGTGTCTCCCACGGGTGAGGTCGTGCTCCCAGCGAGCGTGGAGGATCGACCACCGCCGGCGTGGGCCAGCGCGCTGGGTGAGCGGCACCCGACAATCGCTGGCGCCTCATGGATGAGCGTGTCGTCGGTGAGTGCCTCCACCATGAACAGCGCGAAGTCCACGCGCCGCGTCAGGTTGCTCGCGAGGACGGAATCGCCGACGTGGCGGCTCCACACGGGCAGGCCCTGGCTCTCGCCCTCCTCGAGGTCGCTGCCACGGACGACGGTCCACCGCCGATCGCTGGCGAAGATCCGTCGGCACGCCTCCACCTGGTCGTCAATGTCGACAACGCGCATGAGGCGGGCCAGCCAGGTGGCGCTCCGGACGAGCGCCTTGAACTTCCAGGAGTACCGATCCTCGCCGTCCTGGGTGATGTGCCAGCCACACGAGAAGACCAGACGCGCGTCGGGGACGGCGAAGTCGAGCACCGCTTGCGCCGTGCCCGACGAGTACTGCTGCACGCCCCAGGGAGCCAGCACAGTCAGCACGCCGTCGCATCCGGCGACCGCTTTCCGGATCACCTCCCGGTCGTTCGTGGGGCCGGGGACAATCGTGATCCGGTCCGCGAACGCGGCGAGCTTCGGGACGCTGCGTTCGCGACACACGCCGACGACCTCGTAGCCACGCTCCAGGGCGTGCCGAACCATGTATCGCCCCAGCTTCCCCGAGGCGCCGACGATGCAGACCTTCCGCAACGGGTGCGTGCTCATGTTTTTCTCCTGCCTCTCATCCCGGCCTGAACTTACGTTGTAAGCAACGCTATACTTACGTCGTAAGTCCGTCAAACGTCAGCGAGAGGGAGCATCCATGCGCAAGCGCAGCACCGGCCAGCACGCGAGACTGAAGCGGGCGCCGCTCAGTCGGGAGCGGGTGGTCACCGCGGCAATGGCGCTGGCCGACGAAAAGGGTGCGGCCGGGGTCACCATGCGGGCGATCGCCGCCCGGCTGGGCGTCGAGGCGATGTCGCTCTACAACCATGTGGCCGGCAGGGAGGACATCCTCGACGGGATGGTCGACGCGGTGTTCGGAGAAATCGACCTTCCGATAGCGACCATGGACTGGAAGGAGGCCATGCGTGACCGTGCCGCCTCGTCGCGCGCAGTGCTTCGACGCCATCCCTGGGCCGTCGGACTGATGGACTCCCGCAGCCAGCCCGGCCCGTCGACCCTGCGCCACCATGACGCCGTCCTGGGCGCCCTGCGAGCGGGAGGGTTCTCCGTCGCGATGGCCGCACACGCCTTCTCAGTCATCGACAGCTATCTCTACGGGTTCGTCCTCCAGGAGCTGAGCCTGCCGTTCACGAGCCCCGCCGAACTCGACGAGGTCGCAACCGACATCCTCCGCGACCTGCCAGCCGACGCCTACCCGCACCTCAAGGAGCTCATCACCGAGCACGCGCTCCAGCCGGGCTACCACTACGCCGACGAGTTCGAGTTCGGCCTCTCCCTGATCCTCGACGCCCTGAACCCCGACAAGGTGTAGCGCGTGTCTCCAGTCGAGCACCGCGACACGGTTCAGCAGGACACCGTCGCCTGCGCGGCCAGCGCCTGCGCTCCGGTCTCCCGCGGCGCGAGGAGCTCCGGCGGGCGCACGAGCCGCAACATGCGCCCCCGCCCGGCGATGAAGGCCCGGGCGCGGCGAAGCTCCGGCTGATGCGGGTCCGCGTCCCGCCAGCAGTCGAGGAATGCGGTGAAGTCCTCCACCGCGCTGCTCCAGGCGCCGAGCGCCACCTGGGCCTCCGCGGACAGCAGGCGGAGGTGCCCACAGCCAGGCCACTCCGCCACCAGCGTCTTCGCCAGCTCCACTGCCTTGTCCTCGCGGTGGGTCCGCAGACGCAGCCGGACCAGGGCCTCGCGCGCGGGCCGGGAGAAGGCCACGGGCCCCGCGGCCCGAAGCCGCCGCTCCAACCGCCACGCGCGCGTCAGCGTGGCCTCGGCGCGGCCCACGTCGCCCTTGCGAGCCTCCAGCGCGCCGCGCAGCTCCTGCGCGGCCACCTCCACCACGCGCGCCACATCCCGCGGGCACAGGGACAGGTCCTCCGAGCGGCGAGCCTCCGCCAGCAGCGCATGCCGCGCATCCAGCGCGTTGCACACCCGCTCCACCTCGCCCAGCCGCGCGGCCTCCAACAGGCTGAGGCCCCGCGTGTACTGGCGCATCCCGTCCCGCAGCGCCCGCTCCGCCGTGCTGGCCGTGTCGGACAGCTCCATGGGCACATCCGCCGCCGCGCGCCAGAAGCCGAAGCGAAGGTGCGCGGACATCATCGTGGCGGCGGCGAACAGCAGCGCCTGGTCGTCACCTCCCGCGCCCTCCACCCGCTGCCGCAGGCGACGGGCCCACGCCTGGGCCTCACCGTACTGCCCCACCTCGGCGCAGCCCTGACTGAGCAGCCGCATGGCGGGCTCGGCGCTCGGCGCATCGGACGTGGGCAATCCCTCCTCGGCCAGGTACGCATCATCCGCGGCCACCGTGGCCTCCAGCACGCACTGAGCCTCCGCCATCAGCCCGACCCGCTGAAGCAGGCGCCCCGCGGAGAGCAGCGCGGGACTTGCACGAGGCGCCAACGTCACCAACCGGCGAGCACTGTCCCGAGCAACCTCCGGCCGACCGCTGTTCAACATGGCCTGCACCCACGCATGGTGGACGCCCGCGTGGTCCGGGTGGGAGCGCAGCAGCTCGCGCAGCAGGGCCTGCGCATACGGCTGCCCCTGTCCGGGCCGACCATCCGGCTCGTAGCCGTCCAGGAGGAAGCCCGCGAGCAGCAGCCGCGCGTCGCCGTCCTCGGGATAGCGGTCGATGAGGCACTCCATGTCGCGCACGAAGGCATGGCGCCCATTGGCCGGGCCCTTCTCCGCCAGCAGGCTGGCCGCGACGATGTAGCGCTGCTCGCGGTCCGACGTGCCCTCGCTCAGCGCCAGCGCGCGGCCCATGGCCTCCGCGCGGGCGGTGGCGAAGCGGGCGCCAGAGCCTCGCGTGAGGGCGAGCCCCCACCAGGCCATGGCCAGCGACGAATCTTCCCGCGTGGCCTGCGCGAAGGCGCGGCGGGCCTCACCGCCCCAGCCCAGGTGCAACAGCCGCAGGCCCTGGTCGAACCAGGCCTGGGCCTGGGGCCGGGCGGTGGTGACCTCCAGGTGGGCGTTGCCCAGGCCCTCGCGCAGGCGCGGCGTGGGGAGCGCGTCATCCGCGACGTCCTCCCACGGCGCGCGGGCATGGACGGAAGGTTCATCGGCTCGGAGCAGTCGCGCCAACATGATGTCCTCCTCAGGCCCCAGCGACCGGGGCGGTGCAGACGTTGAATCCAGAATCCAGGGAACGAAGGCGGGAGGCGAAGCGCCGCCACGCCGAGGCCAGTCCGTCCGCGGCGACGGGGGGCGCCTTGCGCCGGGCCTCGAAGCACTCGCGCCGCCAGGACGGCCCCACCTCGGAGGACACCCAGTCCTCGTGATCGGCCAGCCACCCCGCCAGCGAGGCCAGCCCCGCGCGCAGCGCCCGCCGCTCGTGCCCCGTGGTCGGCAGGCGCGCCGGGCCCAGCTCCTCCGCGCGAAACGGCAGGCGGCCCGGCACCCCATCCAGCAGGACGGGCGCGAAGCCCGCCCGCGGGACGAAGATGGCTTCGCCGCACTCGCACAGCGCGCCGAAGCCCCACAGCGTCAAGCGCCCGCTGCCCGGAAGGCCCACCGTATAGGGACTCTGTCCCTCCGCGCCTTCGGGGCGCGCGTGACGCACGAGTCCTCGTCGGACGAGGAGGTTCCCCTCCGGGCAGAGGACATCCCGCCCGAGGCACCACATGGAGACGTCGAACAGCCGGTCTCCATCGCGTCGCAGCTCACAGGGAAGCACGGTGGACATGGCATTGCCGGACATGGGCGCTGTCTCCTCTCAGCTCGCGGACTTCTTCGCCGTGGCGCCACGGCGCACGGGGCTGGCACCAAAGAGCGCGGGCGCATCCACCGGGCTTCCGCCCTGCTTGCCCAGCACCGCGTTGACGGCGCGCACCAGCTTTCCGCGCACGCTGGCCGTCAGCGGCAGGTCTCCCAGCGCGGCCTGGAGCTGCTGCGTGCTGATGCCCCGGCCGCTCTTCGGCTTGCCGATGGACAGCGACTCGTAGCTCTTGCCCTGCGTGTCCTTGTCACGGCGACGGGCGCTCCGCTGCTTCAGCAGGGTGCGGCCCTCGGAGCCGTAGGACTCGAGCTGACGCGACAGGCGGAGGAGCTTCTCGGAGGGGATGTTCTTGTCCGTCAGGAACTGCTGAAAGGAACCCATGGTCATCTCTCTTCAGGGAACGAGGGGCCGGCACCGACAGCGCCGGCCCCCGGGTGAACGGGCCAGGGAGCCCGGGGACAGCGTCAGTGCTCGTGGCCGTGGTCGTGCGACTCCTCGACGATGACGGAGACGGTCGCCGTCGCCGTGGGGCCGAAGGTCAGGATGTGCGTGCCCACCGCGAGGGGCACCACGTGGCGGCCCTTGATGTCGGTGCAGCCCTCGGAGCTGCTGGTGCTCTCCTCGATTTCCACCGCATCACCGCTGGCGGTGGTGATGGAGAGGGGCACGTCCGCGTTGGTGTAGATGACGTAGTCGGCGGCCTCGCTCGCGGCGAAGGACACGGCGCCCTGCTTCCCATCCGGGCCGTCCGCCAGGGTGATGTCGTAGCGGCGGTGGTCAGCGCGAATCGCGGGGGCCGCGTCCGTGCCCAGGGTGGCGGTGACGGTCGTGGCGGGCCCTTCCTGGAGGTGCTCGCACGCCTCGGCGTCGACCCCCTCTTCTTCGGAGTGGTCGTCGTCGCCGCAGCCGGCGGAGACGAGGGCGGTGGACAGCAGGAACGCGGCAAGGAGCTTCTTCGTCATGGTGCTACTCCACGGGATTGGACTGCGGGTGTGCCACGCCCGCGCGCCAGCGACGGACACCGCCAGGACATGGAGGGGCCGCCACGGGTGCGTGGGAATGGAAGGGGTGTGCGCGGACCACGAAGCACGGGCGCCGTGAGACAGCTCAGCCGGCGTGGACGCAAAGCCGCAATGACTCACAGCCCGCGCGGAGCGGACGAAAGCCTGTCTGGCTTTAGCGGACGGGCAGCCTCACGCGGCGCGACAGGCCCCGCGAGAGAGCAGACTCCCGGGCCTCACGCGCGCGGCGGAGACGCCTTGGGAGCCAGGTGCAGCCGGGCGACGGGCTCCGCGTGGAAGCGGAACACCGCCAGCGCGGGCTCGGAGCGAGCGGGCGCGACCAGGCGGGACGGCGTGTCCTGGTGCGGAGGCGGAGCCTCCCGCCGGAAGAAGGCGTGGACACAGTGGGCGTCGGCGCCGTGGGAGTCCGCCTCCGTGCTCTGGGAGACGAGCCGCACGTCGTCGAAGGACGCCTCGAGGTGACCGGCGCCGTGGGCGTCACCGGCCTCCACGTGCATCACCTCGCCATGCTCCAGGCACGTGGCGTGCTGGACCAGGGCGAAGTGCATCACGCTCCCCATGTACGCCAGCACGCACACGAGCGCGAACGGCAGCGCCAGGCGGCGCGACCGGACGGAACTCACGGGCTGGTGATGGGTGGAGCGGCTCACGTCAGGGCTTTCCCGGTCAAACGGCGTCTACGCTTGTAAGCCAGACAGGCGGTTCGCGCAAGTCAGACTGTCTCACGTGACCTTCGCCAGTCAACATCCCGCTGGCGAAGCAACAACAGCAACCCAGAAACAAAAGCAACGAAAGAACCCTTTCCAGCGCCGCTGTCCGGGGGGGCCCGGAGCGGCCGGCCCCAGGCCCGGCGGGCGTCCCCGGGCCAGCGGGGGTGCGTCCAGTTCCGACGGGAGGCTCGGGGCCCGTGGACCGGTGGACCCGTCCAGGCGTAGGGTGCGCGCCGCCCGGAGAACCCCGGGCGTACCACCGAGGTCACGACTTCGTGCAAGAGTTCATCGACGTGCTCCGGAGCCAGGCACGCCACATCGCTCCCGACCTGGCGCGAATCGCCTACCAGCGGGGCCTCGCCGTCACGCGACCGGACGGGACCACCCGCCCCATCCCCATCACCGCCACGCCCGTGGTGCTGGACGCCGCGGAGATTCGCCGCCGCTCGGAGCTGTCCTCCCGCCTGTCCTCCGCCACGGTGAAGATGGCGCAGGCGCAGTTCGAAGGCGCTGACGCGGAGACCCTGCTGGGCGCCCTCTCCCCCGTCGAGCGCGTGCTCGCCGAGCGCACCTGGCGCCAGTCCACCCGCCTGGCCACCACCCGCGTGGACTACTTCGTCGCCGGCGGCACGCCGTGGGCGTTGGAGGTCAACGCCACCATCCCCGCCATGCAGGGGTACTCCGACATCGCGGCCCGCACCTTCATCGAGGTGGTGGGCCGCTACTTCCGCTATCCGGAGAAGGCCCTGCCCGCCCTGCTGGCGCTCAACGGCAGCAACGCACTGGCGCTGTACCGCGCGCTGCTGGACGGCTACGCGGCCGAGCGCAACGGCAGGATGCCGGACACGGTGGCCCTGCTGTGCCGCCGCAACGACGCCCAGATCACGGAGCTGCGCTGGCTGTGCGAGCGCTTCCGCGACTTCGGTGCGGACGCGGACCTGGTCCATCCGGACGAGGTGACCGGTGACGACGCCTTCGTGGCCCATGGCAAGAAGTACGACCTGGTGTACCGGCACCTCTTCGTCCGGCGCCTGGAGGAGTCCCCCTCCCCCTGGGTGGAGGACTTCCTGGGCACGGTGCCCGGCAAGAAGGCGGTGTTCCTCAATCCCCCCGCCTCGCAGGTGGAGGTGAAGCTGACGTTCGCGCGCCTCTCGCAGGCCCTGGCCGAGCCCGCCCTGGCGGAGGCCGCGCGGCTCACGGGCGAAGAGCTGGAGGCGGTGCGCGCGTCCGTGCCGTGGACGCGGATGTTCCAGCCCGGACCGACGCAGGGCCCCGACGGCGAGCGCGTGGAGGACCTGGTGGCCCTGGTCGCCGCGACGCCGGCGCGCTTCGTCCTCAAGCGGTCCTGGGACTACGGCGGCCGAGCCGTCTTCCTGGGCCGCTCCGCGGGCACCGTCCCCTACACGGAGCGGGTGCAGGCGGCCTATGGCGCGCCGATGACGTGGGCGGAGCTGTGCGCGCGCACAGCCGCGGACCGGGCCGGCGGAGGCTTCGTGGTGCAGGAGGTGGTGGACTCGCCGCCCGAGGAGCACCTGCTCTGCGAGCCCAACGGCACCGTGCTGCCCACGTCCTTCTTCGTGGACTACTCCGCCTATGCCTCCGTGGGCCTGGCGCGGCAGCCCGCGTGGGGCGGGGTGTGCCGCGGGTCGATGTCGGAAATCGTCAACATCGTCGGAGGCGGCGGCGTGTTGCCGCTCATCACCTCCGAAGTGGCGTCCAAGCTCTTGATGGCGTGGAAGGCCTTCTAGGCCGCACCGCCGTCTCGCGCTGCCGCAGCAAAATGCGCCATCTGGTCCGCGTGCGCCTTCTGAAACGCCGGCCGCCCCATGGCGCGGGTGACGTACGCACGGCAGGCAGGGTACGTCGCCAGCCCGTCGAAGCGGTCGACGAGGCGAAGCACGTCGGCCATGGCGATGTCCGCGATCGTGAAGGTGCCGGCCAGCCATTCACGCTCCGCCAGCACCGTCTCCATGTGCCCCAGCCGCAACTTGAGGAACATCTCCAGCTGGCGACGTCCCGGCGTGTCGGACTCGTCGCCGGAGAACTTGAACAGCGACCACGGCACGCTCGGCATCTCGACGGAGTTCAGCGCCGCGAACAGCCACTGCTGGGTCTCCGCCCGACCACGCGGATCGGATGGCATCAGCGCCTGGCTCCGCTCCCCCAGGTGCAGCAGGATCGCGCCGCTCTCGAAAATCGAGATGTCCCCGTCGGTCAGCCAGGGCGCCTGACCGAACGGCTGGTGCGCGAAGTGCTGGGCGCCGCGGTTTTTGAACGGCACTCCCTGCACCCGGTAGGGCAGCCCGGCCTCTTCCAGCGCCCAACGCACACGCAGGTCACGCACATAGCCCCGAGGCATCTCGGGAACCCAATCAAAGGTGTAGAGGACCAAGTCGACCATTCGGCATCTCCGGTTCGCGTGCTTCCCTGGCGAAGGATACAAAGGGTGCTTCCAGGCCGTTGACCCGATTTCGGAGGCCGCGCCCTCTCTCCTCGCACCACAGGAGGAAGGGATGACCTCAGCAGTGCAGCGGTGTCTCGGCGCGTCGCTCGCCGTTGTCTTCATGTCGTGCGCCAGCGTGGCCCTGGCGCATGGCTCCATGGAAGTACCCCTCAGCCGCGTCTACACCTGCTTCAAGGAAGGGCCGGAGACGCCGAAGTCCGACGCATGCAAGGCGCTCATCCAGGCCGGCGGCACGCAGGCGCTCTACGACTGGAATGGCGTGCGGCAGGGCAACGCCAATGACAGGCACCGCGAAATCATCCCAGACGGGAAGCTGTGTAGCGCCGCGAATGAAAGCCACCGGGGCCTGGACCTCGCGCGCACGGACTGGCCCTCCACGCTCATCACTCCGGACACCCAGGGCCGCTTCGAGTTCGTCTTTCACGCGACCGCCGTGCACGCCACCGGCTACTTCCGCCTCTACGTCACGCGCGAGGGCTACAACCCGGCGCTGCCGCTGAAGTGGTCGGACCTGGAAGCGAACCCCTTCTGCTCCATCACCCACGTCTCCGCCCAGAACAACCGCTACCGGCTCAACTGCCCCTTCCCTCAGGGGAAGACGGGCGCGCATGTCATCTATGGCATCTGGCAGCGCTCGGACAGCCCAGAGGCCTTCTACGCCTGCACCGACGTGAAGTTCACCAACACCCCGCCGCCGCCCACGGCGTGGAAGGAGCTGGGCCAGGTGCAGGCGCGTGAAGACTTGCCCGCGGGGAGCTCGGTGACGCTGCGCGTGTTCGACGCGCAGGGCGCTGACGCCGAATCCCATGTGCATCCCCTGGCCACGGCCACGCCCGCGGCCCAGTGGATTCACGCGCTGGCGCAGCGGGTGAACGGCGCGTCCAGCCTCGTGCAGGTGGGCGTGCTCCAAACCACGGGGCACGTGAACCCCGTGCAGGACGCGCTGGGCAACCGCGTCTACGCGCGTGAGACGGGCTACACCTTCCAGGTCGACATCGTGAAGCCGCCTCCGGATGGCGGTGGCGAGCCTGTCTACCCGTCTGGGATTGAAGGCTATGCCGCGGGCACCGTGGTGCGGGGCACTGACGGCCTGCGTTATCGTTGCAAGCCCTTCCCCTACTCCGGCTGGTGCAAGGGCGCCGCGCTGCACTACGCGCCGGGCACGGGCTTGAACTGGCAGGACGCCTGGGAGCGCATTCCCTGAAGCCTGCCGGTTGACGAAACACATCCCGCTTCGGAGTGAAGGCACCGGGATGCCACATCGCCAGACGCAACATGTTCGCGTCACGGCAGACAATCCCGGTGCCCCCGACATTCAAGCCCTCTCCAAGAAAGGTGTGTGTATGTCCCCCCGAATCGACCGGCGCGCGCTCTCGAAGCTCGGCTCGAAGCTCCAGAAGGACGCCGGGCTGGCCCAGGCCCGGACGCCCACGGCGACGGCCTCCGCTGTCAAATACCAGACGCAGCGCAACGCGGATGTCTTCCAAGGTGCTGCTCCGCTTGGACTCGCGCGGGGCCTGCTCGGGGACAGCGTGGCGGCCCTCGACACGAGCCCGGTGGAGACCCCGGCGCTGACGCCCGAGCAGCAGGCCTCGGCGGAGGAGGCGCAGGTTGAAGCCACCAACCATCAGGACCCGTCCTACCTCACGGACTGGCTGAAGGCCCACCCCGACCCGGCGCAGCAGGCGGCCTTCATGGATCGCTTCTTTGAGTACGGCACCGAGGCGGGCCAGCTGCTCGACCTGGCCAGCGAAGAGGACCTGCCGGTGCTCTCCGACGCCCTCGACGCGGCCTACCGCTCGGGTGCCGTCACGCTCGATGAACTGACGGCGGCCGTCGGCTCGCACCACTCGGGTGCCGTGAACGGCGAGACGCATGAGACGCTGGCGAAGATCATCGCCGGGACGGGCAACCCGGAGCTCATCACCGCCTACGCCCAGCGCGAGCTGGACGTCATGATGGACAGCTACGCTCCGGACCCGGCGCGCTCGGTGGCCATCGCCACGGCGCTGGCGGGCCTGCCGCCGGACCAGCTCCAGGCGTTCTTGAAGGACAACCCAGACGCCCTGGGCCACGTCTTCAAGAACCTCAACGCCCCCGACGCCGCCGGCTCTGAGGCGCTTGGAAGGCTGCTGGACGCGGCCAGCGCCATCCAGCCCGCCACGCCGGAGTCCATCAAGCTGTTCATGGACAGCATCGGTCACCTGGGAGACAACGCCGAGTCCCGCGCGGCGGCGGCGCGCTTCTTCATGCAGCACGCGGACGCGATCCTCGCCGCGACGAGCGACGCCTCGGGCTCCATTGGCAGCGAGGGCGCGGGCAGGCTGTCCGAGTTCTTCACCCGGACGCTCTTCACCGAGCCCTCCTTCGAGGGCCAGGAGGAGCTCCACGCGTTCATCACCTCGAAGCTGAGTGACATGCAGGCGCAGCTGGAGGCGGAGAAGGACGAAGAATCACCGTCACAGGAAACACAGCGCCTGGCGCGGTCCATGGGCAGCCTGGTGGGCGCCATCGAAGGAGGCTTCCTCCTCTCCGTCGAGGAGCTGAACAAGCGCAACGAGGCCGTCAAGGGAATGACGGGGCTGCTCTTCAAGCTCAAGGACCTGCTCCCCTCCTCGAGCATCCCGGGGCTGGGCACGCTGCAGGACCTCACCATCGACCAGATCCAGGACTGGGTGACGGACGCGCTCAAGGAGAATCCGGATGATCCGCAGGATGCCATTCCGTTCCACGTGATCTTCGGAGAGAGCATCTCCAACCCCACCCTCCGGGGCCTGTACGACTCCGCTCGGCTGACGTCCCTGGAGAACCGCGAGCTCGGCCTGAGCCCGTGAGCCCGAGTCCCGGGCCGGCGGGGATGCGCCGGCCCGAGTCCCCGAGGCGCGCCGCGCAAGCACGCGGCCTGACGGCAGCGGTCCGCGTGGTGGCCAGCCCTGGCGTGCCCGCCCTCGCTAGCGCGTGAGCGTCAGGGGGGGAACGTCCTTCACCTGCGCCTGGTGCGTCACCCGCGTGCCCAGGATGTAGTGCGGCTCAGCGGGGTCATAGATGAATTGGGCGGCGTAGGCGGTGAAGAACCTGTCCGCCCCGTAGGCGACGTCCGGCAGGTACTGCTCTGGCAGCTCATCGTAGGAGATGGGGAAACCCGAGCCGTCCCACACGTCACCTTCCTCGTCCCAACGCGCCCCCCACACGCTGTGAGGGCCGTCGCGCGTGTCGTCCCAGACGACCAGGGACTTGTCATTGTGGTGGGCGATGCGCGGCACCGTCTGCGCCCCTGCCGCGGTGGAGATGGGGATGCCGGCGGGGTCCTTCACGGTGCCCTTCGAATTCACGCGCGCGCCGTAGATGTCCGGAGTCCCATTCCGGTCATCGGACCAGACCACCTGGTAGCTCTTGCCCGTCCACTCCACGTCGGGCGTCGACTGGGCGCCCTCCGCCGTGGAGATGGGGAAGCCGTTGCCGTCCAGGATGGTGCCGTCCTCCTTCACCCTGTTGCCGTAGATGTCCGCGTCCTCCGGGCCCTCGCCGTGCTCGTCGGACCAGACAACCAGGAATGTCTTCTTGCTGTTGTTCCAGGTCGACGACGCGTCATACGCGGAGTTGGGGGAGGCGCTGAGCGTCCGGTCGGCCGTTGCGAGGACAACGCCATCCTTCGTCACCCGCGTGAAGTAGATAACCGGAAAGTCGCCGAAGATGGTGTACGTCACCAGGCAGATTTTCGGAGAGCAGGCGACGCGCACCGGGCCGAAGGACTCGCCCGTCTGGATGGCGCGGAACACCGGGCCCACCACGGTGCCATCCGGCTTCACGCGCACGCCGTCGACACCGTCCCGGGACTCCCAGACGACGAAAAAGTACTTCCCGTTGAAAGCGATGGCCGGCCGCACGCCAGTCTCGTCGCCGATGTTGATGCGAATGCCCTCCTCGTCGAGC
The DNA here is from genome assembly GCF_010894475.1 of Myxococcus vastator. Lineage (GTDB taxonomy): Bacteria > Myxococcota > Myxococcia > Myxococcales > Myxococcaceae > Myxococcus > Myxococcus vastator. Next base: position 5,998 of record NZ_JAAIYB010000078.1, on the reverse strand, counting down.
ACGGTGCCGTCTGGCTTCACCCGGGTGCCGTAGATGCCGCCGGTCCGCACGTCGGTCCAGACGGCGAAGTACTTGCCGCCGCCGTACGCGACCGCGGGCCCGTAGCGCGCCACCGCCACGGGCGTAGGGTAGCCACGAGGTGCATCGAGCCCAGCCTCGGTGCTCGCGGACGCCTCCGCCGTCATGTCCTCCACTCCGACCTGCGCTTCCTGTTCCGGCGCCACCCCGCAGCCAGCCACCACGGCCCCGAACAGCAGCCCGGCGATGCCGGCCTTCACTTCCCGCCTCATGTGCAGCCTCCCCTTCGCGAACAGCGGCGCAAAGCTGGGGACCTGCACGCACGTCACCAGCCCCCCGTGGGGTGCAGTCCGGATAAGGCGGTGGACAGGAGCATCGAGCCGCCGCCCCTTCGCGCGCGACGCCGGACTCCGGGGCTCAGGGCCTTCGAACAACCGACGACTGCCTGGCACGGAGATGCAGGGGCGGTGGCGTGTGTCTCAGTCATCCGTGCACTCGGCGCCCGCATCGCGGATGTCCGCGTCATAGTGCAGGCGGAGCGGCCCGGAAGCCTCGACGGAACGGACGAACACGGAACCGAACACCTCCGCGCCCCCGCTCAGGCTGAGTGCTGCACGGGGTGCATAGAGATTGCCCGCGAGGGTGCTGCCCGCGGACAGCGCCAGCACGTTCGAGCCCGCGACGTACACGCGCACGCGTGAAGGCGTTGCGGTGGACCCCAGCGTGAGCGGTCCCGCCACCGCGACGGAGCCTCCAAGGAACAGGTCCAGCGCTCCGGGCGCCTGGACGTCCACCGACAGGCCTCCACCCAGGTCGATGATGTCCTCCACGAAGAGCGCCGTGCGCGCGCGAATCGTGAGCGTGGCGCGGCCCGTCCCGGTGATGCGCGTCAGGTGGAAGCGGCCGCACGGCAGCTCCAGCGCACGTTCACCTTCGATGTCCTCCATCGCCGTGGCGTCGAGGCCGATGGCCGCGTTGTCATTGTCGAGCACGTGCCGCGCGATGAGCCCGGAGACATCCACCTGGGACGCCGCATCACACGCACAGGGGATGACTGGGTCCACGGGCTCACGGCGGACCTCGGCCGCGTCCACCGGCCCCAGCAGATGGCCCGCGGGAACCGAGAGCACGCCGCCGACGCTGAAGGTGGGCAACGCGACGTCACCGAGTACGCGGGCGTCTCCCACCACGGTGGCCGAGACGGGGCTGCCGGTCAGCGGACCACCGCAGTGCAACGCCCCGCCCACGTGGAACGTCTGCCCGAGCCGGGCTCCTCCCGCGCCGCCAATACTCAGCGCGCCTCCCACCGACACCGCGTCATTGGCCGACAGCGCGCCATTCATCCCGACATCGCCCCCCGCGCCTCCTGGCTGATACGTCCCCGCGGTGCCGCGAAAGGCATCCGTTTCGAAGGACGCGCCCAGGGCGAGCCCCTCGCAGGTGCACAGCGCGTGACGGAAGGTTCGTTCCGCCAGACGTCCACTGCACACCTGCGAATCGATATCGGCCCCCCCTACGACGACAGGAGGTCCGCGCCCCGCGCAGTACGCCTCCCAGTCGTCGGGCGGCCCGCCAGCATCCGTCGAGGAGCCCACCTGGCCTGCGTCCCGCGACTGGACCGTGGCCACCAGGTCTCCCCGCGTGCAGCTTCCCAACGAGGCCGCCAACAGCACCGCCAACGTCCATCGCCTGTTCATGGCGCGGTGAGTTCCCGAACGCGCGCACGGGCCGAGGGCACGAGCGGCGAATCCGGGTGGGTGGAGAGAAAGGACTCCAGCGCGCCACGCTCCGCGTCCCGGTCGCCGAGCACACGGTGCGCTTCGGCGATGCCGTGCTGCGCTTCCTGGTCGAGCACACCACGCGGCTGGATGCGAAGCGCCGCCTTGAACTGACGCAGGGCGCCTCGCGCGTCCCCCAGGTGCTCCAGTCGAAGCGAGCCCGAGGCGACGCGCGCGACATAGGACGCCAGCGACGCGGGCTCGGCGCGGATGACGCGCAAGTAGAGCGCCTCGGCTTCCTTCCACCGCCCCTCCGAGCGGAGCCCATTGGCCTTGAGCAAGAGGTCTTCCGGAGCAGCCGACTTCACGGTGGCCGCTGGCGCTCGCGGACGCACCGGCACGGATGCGACCTTGGCGACAGCGATGGGCGCGGCAGGCACCACCGGCGCTTCGGGCGGAGCCACTTCAGGGACGGCGTCCGACCGCGAGGGTGCCGCGTCCACCACCGCGCTGCCGCTCCGTCGTGACTCCGTGTTCAACCGCAGGGGCCCTGTCAGCGCAGGCGCTTCAGGCCGCGACGTCGACGACGGGCCCGGGCGTGTGAAGCTCCAGACCGCAGCGGCCGCGGCGCCCGCCACGAGGAGCGCGCCGGTCATCAACCACACGGGAGGCCGCTTGCCGCGTGGCCGGGGCGCGGGCCGTGACACCAACGCGCCTGCCTCCAGCGCGGCCAGCACCATCTGCGCCGACCGCTCCCGGGAGATGCGAAGGGCCGGCCCCGCGCCTTCGTCCAACGGCAGGACCCGCGCGTTCAGGGCGTCATCCCCCTCTTCCCTGAAGTCACTCATCCGCGCTCCTCCCCGCCGTCACCCTCCGCGGACGCCATTGAGCGCAGCGCCGTCCGCCCCAAGCGGAGCCGGCTGCGCACCGTCTCGAAGGGAATGCCCAGCTCCGTCGAAATCTCCGGCACGCTCAACTCCAGCACGTGATGCAACACCAGTGCATGCCGCTGCTCATTTGAAAGCCGATCCAGGAGTGTCACCATGTGCCGGCGATGAACATACTCGTCCGGTTGGGCCTCCTCGGAGGGAACCGCGACCAGCTCCACCGGCGCGTCCGCGTGCTGGGCCTCCCGGCCTCGGGAGCGCTTCAGCCACGCGAACGTCGTCCGCGCGACCACCCGGTCCGCCCAGGACTGGAAGCGGCCCTCGGCGCGGTAGGAGGGCAGCCCTCGCACCAGGGCGATGAGCGCCTCCTGGGCGATGTCCTCCACGTCCCCATCCCCGCGCACCAGGTAGCGCACCAGGTTGCGAACCCGAGGGAGCAGTTCCATCAACAACGCCCCGGTTGCCTCGCGCTCGCCCTGAATGGCCGCCTGGATGCGAGGATCTACCGCCGCACGACGTGGGTCCGCTGCGTGTGAGCCCGAGCTCCTCATTGCCGCCATGGAGGACGGCACCGGGCCATTCGGGTCATCCGCGCTCACAGAAAAACCACCATCGCCAACCCCAGCCGTGGGCGGACGGGCCAGCCCGCGCCGCGAGACACGAAGTTTCCGTCGATGGCGTAGCGAAGCTCGGGCCGGCCCAGGAGGACCTCCGCGGCCAGGCTCGCCTCCAGGCCGACACGCGCCCCCATCCGCCACCACGCGCGAAGCTCGGGGCCCATGAGCAGGGCCAGCATCGTGCCCGGTGGCGCCGCCTCCACCTCCTCCGTCAGCGCCTGCGTCCGGCGAGTGAAGACGACCGCCCCCACGCCGAGCCCGGCCTCCACCTCCAGTCGCTCCGACGCCGCCCAGGGAAGCCCCGCCCACACCGACGCCGCGTGCTGCCCCAACGTCAACTCCGTTCGGGCATCGCGAAGCCGGGCCGGCACGCTGGCCAGGACCTGCGCTCGCAGCCGCCACTGGCTCGGTTGCACGCCAACGCCCACCACCAACCCCTGGTGCCCCATGCGCGTGTACCCATCCAGCGCGGCATGGCCCCCCAACGTGAGCCACAGCGGGCGCGCGGGGTGTGCCTCGACCGAAGCCAACGCCCGCCCCTCGCGAGGTGACGCCATGCCTTCCCGCGCGGAAGCCGAGCTCCCTTCCTCCGCGAGTGCAGCGGCCGCTCCCGGGGACGTGGACGTGGGCGGCCTCGGCGTGGCCCCATCACGGGATGCGGCCTCCCCGCTGCGACGCCCCACCCCGGTGTCGGTCTCCTCGCCGTTCAGGGCCTGGCGCGGCGGCGGCACCTCCACCACGTCACCGAGCGGCGCACCGGCCTCCACCGCGCGCAGTGCGGAGCGCGCGGCCAGCGCCAGCGCCTCCGCCCCCGTGGACCACTCCAGCGAGCCTGGCGACTGTCCCAGCCGCGCGGCCCGGGTGAACAGACGCCGGCTTTCGAACTCGGCCACCTGGACGCGAACGTCGCTGCCCTCTCGCACGAACCAGAGGACGGCGCGGGCCTGGTGGCGCCCGGCCAGCCGCTCCGCCGCCAGCCATGGGCCCTCGCGAAATCCCCCGAGCGGCGCTCCGGAAGAGACCTCGAGCCGCACCGGCAGGTCGCTGCTCTGCCCCCGCACCCGCCCGAGCAAGGCGGTGTCCTCGTCGGACGCCACCCGGACGACGGCGGTCCACGGCTCGGCGGACACGGAAGAGCTGGAGAGCGCCACCAGCAGGACGGCCGCCGCGAAGGACATGCGGCAAACCCTAACGCCATCACGCCGGGGAACAGAAGTCCCCCGGCGTATGGCTTCACGACACGCTCACAATGTCTGTCAGATGCTCAGCGCAGCTTCCGTGCCAGCGCATCGAGCAGCGAGCCGTCATCACCGCTCAGCTCCCAGAACATCGCTCCGCCCAGGTTCTTGTCCAGGATGTAGTCCGCCTTGGCGTTCATGCTCTGCACGTCGTCATACCCAATCCAGATGCCCGTGGACGGACTGTAGACGTAGGCCTGCTTCGCCTCCGGGTGGAAGAACTTCGTGTAACCGGAACCGGCGCGCTCGTAGTTCGCATTGATGTCCTTGAAGTCGAACACGCCCGTCAGGCCCGACGAGCCGTCATCCCAGGTGCCGCGCGTGGGCACGCCGCTCTGGAACAGGCCGTTGTTCACGTTGGGCACGCCGCCCCAGCCCCGGCCGTAGAAGGGCACGCCGACGACAATCTTCGCGGGCGGCACGCCCAGCGCCAGCATCTTCCCCACCGAGCCATCCGTGTAGAAGCCCGTGGCCGCGCCCGGGTCACCCGTGACGCGATTGAGCGCCGAGTGGAAGTTCACCGTGCTCTCGAAGGCGCCGTGGTAGTCGTAGGACATCACGTTGATCCAATCGAGCACGTCGGACAGCTTCTTCGTCTCCTGCTTGTTCTCCAGCAGGTCCGGCGAGGCGCCCGTGGCGATGGTGAGCAGGTACGGCTTGCCCGTCTGCGTGGTGACGGCGTTGAGCTGGCTGCGGAACTCCTGCATCAGCAGCGTGTAGTTCTGCTTGTCCGCGGGGCTGTTGCTGTTGCCCGGCAGGCCACCGCCCACGGGGTACTCCCAGTCGATGTCGATGCCGTCGAACACGCCCTCGCCGTTGACGGGGTCCACGCCGGGGTACTGGCCGCGGATGTAGAGGTCCACGCAGGACTTCACGAAGGCCGCGCGCGAGGCCGGCGAGGACGCCACGGTGGAGAAGTGCGTGGACCAGGACCAGCCGCCCACGGAGATGAGCAGCTTCAGGTGCGGGTGCTGCCGCTTCAGCTCCTTGAACGCGCGGAAGTTGCCGCGCAGCTGGCCCGGGTCCCACTCCCCCTGCCAGCCGCCGCCCTTGTCGATGTCCGCGTACGGGTCGCCGAGGACGCAGCGCCCGTCCCCGGAGATGTTGGAGAACGCGTAGTTGATGTGCGTGAGCTTGGACGGCTGCACGTTGGACACGTGGTAGTTGCGCGCGTAGATGCCCCACGCGGTGAAGTAGCCGACGATGCGCTTTCCTCCCGGCGGCGGCCCGCCCGGAATCTCCACGACGACGGTGAGCGTGGTCGTCCCCACGTTGCCCGCGGCGTCATAGGCGCGCACCGCGTAGACATACGTGCCGTTCTGCTCCCAGCCGCTAAAGGCCCGGCTGAACTGCGAGCCGGTGGCGACGACGGCGCCGTTCTCCAGAACCTCCACCCGCGTCACGCCCACGTCGTCCGTCGCCGTGGCCGTCAGGCTCAACGGCCCCGCGGCGATGATGCGCGAGGCGCTGGCGCTCAAGCCCACGGTGGGCGCGGTGACGTCCCCGCCCGTGCCCGCGTC
>NZ_JAAIYB010000789.1 GCF_010894475.1 Myxococcus vastator | reverse complement strand
TCCTCCGACAGCGCCCGGCCGCCGTGCCCCCACAGCGCCTCGTACACATTGCAGGACAGGCCTTCGTACTGCCGCCCCTGCCACACGTAGCCCTGGAGCCCGGGCGTCTTCGCCATCGCCTCGCGCGCGAAGCGCTCCAGCTCCGCGTAGGTGCGCGGCGCGCGCGGCACCAGGTCCGTGCGGTAGTAGAGCAACCCCACGTCCAGGTACCAGGGCACCGCGTACGTGCGCCCCTCCACCACCACGGCCTCCACGGGGCCGGGGAAGAAGTCCTCACGCAGCCGCCCGGGCGGGAACTCCGCGGACAGGTCCGCAATCCACCCGGCGCGCGCGAACTCGGGCACCCAGACGACGTCCACCACCAGCACGTCGAAGTCCCGCGCCCCGCCCTCCAGCGCCGTGAGGAAGAACTGGTGCGCCAGGTCGGACGCGTTGGGCAGCGCCTCCGTGACGAGCTCCACCCCTGGGTGCTCCCGCTCGAAGCGCGCCAGCAGCTCCCGGAACGGCTCCGGCGGCCCCCACAGCGGCTGATACTTGAAGACCAGCCGCGTGCGCCCCCCGGCCTCGCCCGACGCGTCCTGCCGCCGGCAGCCCCAGGTGGCCAGGCCCACGACGAGGCCCAGCGCGAGCACGATGGAGGACGGGCGTCTCATGCGCGGGCATGACTCCAGCCCCACCCAGCCCCGTCAAGCCCGGGAATCCAGGTCGGTCCGCGCGTCAACACCCCGGAAGTCTGGCGCACTGAATGAAAACAAACCTTCCGGACATCCAGGCGCGTCCCGCAAAACCAATCACGCCCGGTGAGTCATCATGAACCAAGGGAGAGCCACGATTCGCTTGGACGCTGCCTCAGCGGTATTCTCACCCAGGCAGGAACAACTGGGAGGGGGAAGCGATGAAACAGCAGCCTCGGGATTGGCAGTGTGGAGCCCACCGGGCCCACTTCGAGGAGCCGGACACCCTGGTCGCCGAGTTCAACGGCCTCATCACCCTGGAAGAGGTGAAGGAGACGGTGACGCTCTACCACCAGACGACCACCGAGCACGGCCAGTACTACCTCATCGCGGACATCGGCCGCTCGCAGCTCGAAGCGGCCGGGCGCCGGTACATGTCGGAGAAGGCCAGCTCCGACTGGTTTCACGCCATCATCTACGTCGGCGCCGACATCGTCATGCAGACCTTCGTCAAGGCCATTGCCCTGGCGCTGCTCTTCACCGGCAAGTCGACCTTCGAGACGGTGTTCGTGAAGACGCAGGAGGAAGCCCGCGCCTGGGTGGCCCAGCACCGGCTCCGGCTCAAGAGCAAAGCAGGGTAGCGGGTCAGGAATTCCCAGTCCAGATTGACAGGCATGCATCTCGCGCTATTCCCTGGTGAGCGTTATGCTCACCAGGGTTTCTGGAGGGAGTGACATGCAGCAACTGGAATGGAAATTCGGTGCCCACTCGGTGCGCTATGAGGCGCCTGACGTCGTGCAGGCGACCTTCATCGGTCCCATCGACCTGGACGAAATCAAGCGCGCGGTCGACGTGTACGGGGAGATTGCCCAGCAATACGGGCCCTACTACCTGATCGCCGACATCGGCCAGTCCCAGCTGGGCGCGGAGCCCCGGCGCTACCTGTCGGAGAACGGCAAGGCGGACTGGTTCAAGGGCACCGTGTACGTCGGCGCGGACGTGGTGCAGCAGACCTTCGGCAAGGTCATCGCGCTGGGCATGCTCTTCACCGGCAAGGCGCGCTTCGAGACGACCTTCGTGAAGGACCACGAAGAAGCGCGCGCCTGGGTGGCGCAGCACCGCCAGAAGCACAAGAAGAAGCTGGGCTGAGCTTCCGCCCCATTTCCCCCCAAGCC
>NZ_JAAIYB010000788.1 GCF_010894475.1 Myxococcus vastator | reverse complement strand
GGAAATGGACGCGCAGGGGCCTCGCGAGGTGTCCACCGCGGACGTGCAGGCGGGGGAGCCGCCCGCGCAGGCCGCGGAGCCCGCCGCCGAGGCGTCGCCCGAGCCCGCTGCTTCTTCCGCCACCTCGCCCACGCTGTCGCCCATCCCGGGGACGGTGGCGCGCAACGCCCCGAAACGGAGCTGAGCCCTGAGCCCCCCGCCCATCAACCCCGGCGCCGACTCCGAGCTGCGCATGAGCCTGTCGGACCACCTGACGGAGCTCCGCTCGCGCCTCGTGCGGTGCACCCTCGCGGTGCTCGTCCTGGGGGCGATTTCGCTCGTCTTCGCCAAGCCGATTTTTGGCCTGCTGATGCAGCCGGTGCTGGACGCGCTGCCGCCCGAGAATCGCTCGCTCATCTACACGTCCGGCATCGAAGAGCTGAACGTGTTGATGAAGGTGGGCGTGTACTGCGGCATCTTCCTCACCACGCCCGTCATCCTGATGCAGATATGGGGCTTCGTCTCGCCCGGCCTGTATCCGGAGGAGCGCCGCTTCGCCGCGCCCTTCGTGGCGTTCGGCTCCATCGCCTTCCTCCTCGGCGCCGCCTTCTGCTACTTCGCGGTGCTGCCCTCCATGTTCACCTTCCTCCTCAACGAGGAGGAGACGCTCGCGCTGGAGCAGCGCCTGGACACGGCCCGGCTGCGCGCGGATGACGCCTTGCGCTTCCTGCGCCTGGGTGAAGTGGAGGAGGCGGGGCGCATCGCGAAGGAGACGAGCACTCAGCTGCGCGCGGAGGGCGAGGGGCAGGCGCCCGCGCCGGAGGCCGCGCCCGCCGCCAGCGTGGAGATGACGGGGCGGCTGGAGGGCCTGGGGCGGCTCCTGGACGCGGCGTCGGTGGGCTACGGCGCGCAGTCCCGTGGCGTGCTGCGGCAGGCGGTGGAGAAGCGCATGGAGGCCGTGACGGCCTACGAGAAGAAGGACTTCGCGGCGGCGGCGGTGGCCATGGACGGCTCGGCGAGCCGGCTGGCGGACATCGCCCCCGCGCGCACCGAGGAGCTGGCGGGGCTGTGGCGGCTGGAGAAGGAGCTGGCCACGGCGCACGCGGCGCACGAGGCGGCGCGGTGGACGCGGCCCATGTTGTCCATGCACGAGCAGCTCTCACTGGTGCTGCTGCTCATCCTGGCCTTCGGCATCATCTTCGAGCTGCCGCTCGTCATGGCCTTGCTGGGCGTGGTGGGCGTGGTGAAGTCGTCCTGGCTCTTCAGGTACCAGCGCCACGCCTTCGTGGTGTGCCTCATCGCGGCGGCCATCATCACGCCCACGGGAGACGTGGTGAACCTGTCGCTGATGGCGGGCCCCATGCTGCTCTGCTACGAGCTGGGCGTGCTGTTGGTGTGGATGGTGGAGCGGCGTCGCGCGCGGAGCTCGGCGGAGACGGGCATCACCCCGGCGTCGTAGTCGAGGAGCCTCCATGAAGCCGTCCCGCCGGCACTTCCGGGCCAATCTGCGCTACCTGCGGGCGCTGGTGCGGCGCTTTCGCACCACGCTGCTGCTGTCCGCCGTGCTGTTCCTGGGAGGGCCGCTGCTCTTCCACTGGCGCTTCCGGGGGCCGGACGGCGAGCAACTCAAGTTTGGCGAGGCGCTGCACCACACCTACTTCCTGCTCTACGGCGAGCCGTCGCTGCCCTACGTGGACGACTGGTTGTTGGAGTTGCTCAACCTGGTGATTCCACCCGCGGGCATCGTCCTGGTGGCGGACGGCGTGGTGCGCTTCGCCTACCTCTTCTTCGCCCGGCACAAGAACGACAAGGAGTGGATTGAAGTGGTCTCCGAGACGATGAAGGGTCACGTCGTGGTGTGTGGGGCGGGGC
>NZ_JAAIYB010000787.1 GCF_010894475.1 Myxococcus vastator | reverse complement strand
GCCCAGCCCCCTGGCGTGGCACCCACCTCCCGAGGAGCCCAAGGCCCCTGCGTCGTTGACCCGCTGAGCACGGCTGAAGTCGTCGCGACGAGGCGATGCGAGCAGGCCGCCTCGTCGCGCGACCGTGCCTCCACACAGGTGACCCGCCGGAGGATGCGCGGAGCGGCGTGGACGGTCGACGCCCGGCTGGAGGACAGCCAACACCCGCCCCGCCTTCAGGGCCCGCGCAATCGCCGGGCCGGATGGGCATATGAACGGCATATGACCGAGCCGAAGCCCCGTCCTCCCGAGAACGAGCTGCCCCCCGTTTTGGGCCGCGTGGCCTTTCTCGCCGTCGTGTCCGGCCTGACGCCGCTCATCCCCGTTCCCTTCCTGGATGACTACGCACTCCGGCAGGCCCGCGAGAGCATGGTCCTCACCATCCTCTCCGAGCACGGCCTCCCCAGGCCGGCCCGGGCGGTGGAGGTCCTCGCCGGCTCCCACCTTGGCCGGACGGCGGGCGGGCGCGTGATGAGCTCCCTGAAGGCCCTGGCGCTCTTTCCGGTGCGCAAGGTGTTCCGCAAGCTCTTCTTCGTCTTGTGGGTGAAGGACTGCGTGGACGTGGCGTCGTCAGCGCTGCATCACGGCTACCTGCTCAACCATGCCCTGGACCGTGGCGACCTGAAGCCCGAGGACCTGGAGGGCCCGCTGCCCGGGAAGCTGCACGACGCCATCGTCGCCGCCTGCGCGGAGCTGGACCCGCGCCCCGTCAACCAGGTTCTGCGCCGGCTCTTCGCGGGCAGCCGCCTGCTCATGGCCGAGGCCACCCGCGCCTTCTTCAGCTCCGGCGCCCCCGGCCCCCGCACGCCCGAGCCGGATGAGAGCGCCGAGGTGAAGACCTTGACGGAGCGCCTCATCGCCGCGCTCTGGGAGGAGCGCGGCTACTTCGCCTCGCTGCAGCAGCACTACGACACCCACCTGAAGGCGCGCCACGCCCTGTAAGGGGGCCTGGCGCGTCACGGCACGGGGGTGGCGGCCAGCGGCTCGCGGATGCGCCGCGAGAAGTCCGGGCGCCCGTCCGCCGCCTGCGCGCGCGCGTTGATGTGGTGGCGCTGGCGCACCTGCTCCAGCGGCGCGTCCCGGTCGATGAGCTCCAGCTCATACGCCAGGGCGTCCGAGAACGCCGGCAGCAAGGTGCGGTGGTCGTAGGGCACCTGGCTCTGGCTCACCTTCTCCAGGTGCCGCACCAGGTTGGTGGTGCAGTTGTTGGTGAGCGTGTCGTAGAACTCCGGCTTCTCGCGCAGCGCGTTCATCCGCGCCACCATGTCGAGGAAGAAGCTGACGATGCGCTCCTTCGACGCATCCACCGGGTAGAGGTAGACGTCATCCTTGCGGTGGTTGGAGCGCAGCTGCACCAGGTCCCGCTCATCCCCCACGACGTAGGTGAGCTCGAACTGGCGGAACAGGCCGCCCAGCGCGGAGAACGTCTCCCCCTTCTCGCGGCGGACCTCCACGGAGAAGACGAGGTAGCGCCCATCCGCGAAGCCGAAGCTCACCATGGTGTGGGCCGCGCCCCAGACACCGGAGAAGGGCTCCACGATGAACCACGCCCCCGTGAGCTCCCGCGTGTCGTACGTGGCCGAGTACCACGACGCATCCCAGTCCGACGGGGTGCGGTAGCGGAAGTCCCGGACGTCATGCAACGTCACACGGGGGCCCTCCACCACCGCCCGGGCGGAGCGCGCCAGGTCCGGCGCCCAGTCCGCCTGCGTCGCGGGCCGCACCGTCTGGGTCCACCCCCAGATGGACACACACCCGACGCCGATGACGGACACGGCGGCCCACGGTGAATGGCGCCGCCAGGCCACCCCCGCGCC
>NZ_JAAIYB010000786.1 GCF_010894475.1 Myxococcus vastator | reverse complement strand
GGCCTGCGGCTGCTGGGCGGGCTGGTCCCTTCGGAGTGGCTGCGCGGCGAGGCCGTCTCGCTGGACGGCGCCAGCCTGGCGTTCGCGCTCGCGGCGGGGCTGGCGACGGCGGTGGTCGCGGCGACGCTGGGCATCCTCCGCAGCCGCCACATCGACCTGGCGCGCGAGCTGAGCGGAGGAGGCCGTGGCGGCTTGAGCCGCCAGAGTGGCCGGCTGGGGCGCGTGCTGGTGGTCGCGCAGATCGCGGTGGCAGTGGTGCTGCTGCTGGGCGCGGCGCTGTTCATGCGCAGCCTGCAGGAGCTCGAGTCCGTACCGATGGGCTTTCAGAGCCGCGCGGTCACCACGTTCACCTTGGCGCCGGTCAAGGAGCGCTACGTCGTCGCGAACGATGCCATCGAGCAGACCCGCCGCATCCTCGAGCGCCTGCGGGCCTTCCCCGGGGTGGAGCACGTCGGCGCTTCGACGAACCTGCCGACGGGCTCCCAGCTCAACTACAGCATGGTGCTCCCCGACCAGCGCACCATCACCGGTCAATACCGGCTCATCAGCCCGGGCTTCCTGGAGACCTTCAGCATCCCCGTGATTGCCGGGCGCGGCTTCGACGACCGCGACGACGCGGGCGGCGAGCTGGTGTGCCTGGTCAGCGCCGGCTTCGCCCGTGCCTACCTGGACGGAGAGCCCATGGGGAAGACCGTCACGCTGCCCATGGACGAGGGGCCGAACATCTCGATGCGGGTGATTGGCGTGGTCGGCGACATGCGCCAGTTCGGTCCCGGCGAGCCGATGCCGCCGACGCTTTACGCGCCTCTGGCGCAGATTCCACCGCCGATCTGGGCGCTGTTGCGCGAGTTCGGACCGCTCAGCTATGGGGTCAGGCTGCGCTCCACGACCCTGGGGATGAACGAGCGCGAGCTGCGGGGCGCAATCCAGGAGGTCGCGCCGCTGCAGCCGATCTCCAATCTCCAGCCCATGGAGACCATCGTCGCGTCCACCACGAGCGAGCAACGGCTGAATCTGTTGCTCGTGGGACTGTTCGCTGGACTGGCGCTCTTGCTGGCCTCGGTCGGGTTGTACGCGGTGATGGCGGTGGCGGTCGCATCGCGGCGGCACGAGTTTGGCGTGTGCGCCGCGCTGGGGGCGCCGCAGTCGCGAATCCTGCGGGACGTGCTCCGCGAGGCGGGCTGGCAGATCGGCCTGGGAATGGCGATCGGGCTCGCGCTCGCGATGGCCTTCTCACAGCTCGTGCGGAGCTTCCTCTTCGGCGTCAGCGTGGCCGATCCGCTGGCAATCATAGCGGTGCTGGCGGTGCTCGCCCTGGCTGGATTCGTGGCCAGCCTGGTGCCGGCGCTCCGGGCGGCGCGCGTGGACCCGATACAGGCGCTGCGGAGCGAATAGGCCGCGGCTCGCAGGAGTGTTGACGCGCACGTCTGCCGATTGGGCGAGTAAACTGAGCCTCATCCACACCGTGGAGCTGTGCGAGGGCAACCCCGTCGACTACCTGGTGGCGCTGCTCCGCCACCCGGAGGCGCTGGCGCGTGCCCCGGGCGAGTGGATGCCCTGGAACTACCAGCAGGCCCTGGCCTCGGCGGATGCGTCGTCCGCGAACTGACTCACTCAACCCGCTTCCGCCGAATTACTGGTCGTCCATGGCCAGAAATCCGCGCTCCGCGATGACCGCCAACAGGGGTTGGCCACGAGGGAGAGAATCTGCGGCGCCGCGTTGTCGAAGGGAGGCGGCGCGTTCACCTCCTGCAGCAGCAGGGTGACGGCCGTCGTCTGCCCGGCTTGGATGGTGACGTTGGCTATCTCGCCGGTGTAGCGCACGGCGTTGGAGGCGTCGAAGGCCTTCGCGCTGAAGG
>NZ_JAAIYB010000785.1 GCF_010894475.1 Myxococcus vastator | reverse complement strand
CGCTCGCTGACGCGGCGTGGGGCATGGGACACGGCGTGTCGTGGCCGAGGTCGACCCCAAGGATGCGCGCATCGCGGAGCTCGAGCGTCAAGTCGAGGAGCTGACTCGACTGGTGCAGGAGCTGCGGGAGCAGTTGCGGCGGAATTCGGGCAACTCGAACCGGCCACCGTCGAGCGATACGCCGGGGCAGAAGGCGGAGCGGCGCAAGCAGAGCGGGAGTGGGAGTGGGAAGAAGCGCGGGGGTCAGCCGGGACACAAAGGCCTGACACGCGCGCTGGTTGCCGAGGAGAAGGTGAGCGAGTTCAAGCACCTCTTCCCGTCCGCGTGTGAGAATTGCTGGACTCCCCTCTCGCCCGAAGGCGGCACGCGGGTGCGGCGCTACCAATCCGTGGAATTGCCGCCGCTCAAGGCCCACGTCACACAGTGGGTGCGCCATGGCGTGGAGTGCCCCAGGTGCCAGCATGAGACGTGGGCAAGCACCGCGCCGATTCCGACGTCGCCCTTCGGGCCGCGGCTATCCGCCGTCGTTGGCCTTTTGACGGGCGTCTACCACCTGAGTCGGCGCTCGGCGGTGAGGCTTCTGGGGGATGTGCTGGGCATCGACATTTCTCTGGGGGCGGTGAGCGCCGTCGAGGCGCGCGTCAGCGAAGCGGTGAAGCCCGCGGTGGACGAGGCCTGGGCTCAGGTGTTGTCGGCGCCGGTGAAGCACACGGACGGCACCCAGTGGCTTGAGGGTGGCCAGGCGCGCGCGCTGTGGACCATCGCCTCGTCAATGGCCACCGTCTTCAAGATTCTGACGGACGGCAAGTCGCGGACGCTCGCAGCGCTCTTCGGCCTGAAGCTCGGTGTCCTCGTGAGCGACCGCGCCACCGCGCTGAATTTCTGGGCCATGGAAGCGCGGCAGGTGTGCTGGGCCCACCTCTTGAGGAAGGCCATTTCCTTCTCGGAGCGCGACGGGCCAGCCGGAGCGATTGGGCGCGAGTTCCTCGACTACATCGGCATCCTCTTCGACTACTGGGGACGACTCCGGAGCGGCGAATTGCAGCGGGACATGCTGCGCGAGCACATGGCCCCGGTACGTGCCCAGGTGGAAGCCTTGCTTGAGCGCGCGGTGGCCGCGAGGCTGCCGCACGTCTCCGGCTCCTGTGAGGACATCCTCGAGCACCGGGCGGCGCTGTGGACTTTCGTCGACAGGGACGGAGTCGAGCCCACCAATAACCACGCGGAGCGCGAGTTGCGCGCCTTCGTCCTGTGGCGCAAGCGAAGCTTCGGCACGCAGAGCACCCGGGGGAACCTCTTCGCCGAGAGGGTGATGACGGTGGCGCACACCGCCCGCAAGCAGGAAAAGAATGTGCTCGAATTCCTGACGGCCTGCTGCACCACCGCCCGGACGGGGGCGCCCCCGCCCTCGCTCTTCGCCGCGCCCTGAGCGCTACGTGGCCTTCCCGCCCATGGGGAAGTAGCGCGTCGCGTTCCGCTCTCCTGCGCTGCGCACGCGGCCCTCGTGCTTCAAACGCATCATCGGCCGATGAAGCGCCCGTGGCTTTTCTCCGACGTGCGCGGCGATGACGGTCATCGTCTCGCCCGGACACGCCTGCACCGCCTCGAACAACCGCTTCGCGAGGTTGGCGACGGCACCTGAAGAGCGTCGGACTCTCGTCCCCTGCCGCTGCATCGCCACGGAGGGCGCGGGAGCCAACACCGAGAACGCTCGCTCCACCGCCGCCTTCACCAGGCGTTGCTGCTCCACCAGGTGCTCGTGGACCAGTCGTTCAATCTTCGATTCCAGCGTCGCAGGGGTTTTCGTGTGCATCCGCCACGGGTTGCACACCGCGACGACGGCCTCAACACTACCCCTGAACGGTTAC
>NZ_JAAIYB010000784.1 GCF_010894475.1 Myxococcus vastator | reverse complement strand
CTGCACTAGGTTGCCCATCCCATGAGCGAATTGATTCTGGCCTCCACGTCGAGCGCTCGGCGGGCCCTGATGGATGGACTGAGGCTTCCCTATCGCGCCGAGGCCCCCGGCGTGGACGAGGTGGTGGCACCCCACCTGTCGGCGACGGAGGCCGTGCGGGAGCTCGCGTCGCGCAAGGCCCGCGCGGTGCAGCAGCGGCACCCGGAGGCCTGGGTGCTGGGCGCGGACCAGCTCGTCGAGGTGGCGGGCGAAGTCCTCTCCAAGCCCGTGGACCGGAGCGCGGCTCGGGAGCAACTGCGCAAGCTGGTGGGCACCACCCACGCCATCCACACCGGGGTGTGTCTGGTGGGGCCCGGCGGTGAGGCGCACGAAGCCGTGGAGACGGCGCGGCTGACCTTCTACCGGGTTGGGGACGAGGAGCTGGAGCGCTACCTCGACCTGAACGAATGGGAGGGCTGCTGCGGCAGCTACCGCGTGGAGGAGGCCGGACAGGCCCTGTTGGAGCGGCTCGACGGCGACCGCGCCAACGTGCAGGGCCTGCCCATGGTGACGGTGGTGCGGCTGCTGCGGCAGGCGGGCTTCCGCTTCTTCGAGCGCCGCTGACGCCGGACGGCAGGCCGCTTCGTCGCGCTCAGGGCCCGCGCTCCGCGCCGTCACGCGTCGGAGGACAGCTCCGCGAGAATCTCCGCGTAGGCGGCGCGCGCCTTGTCGGACTGGTCCGCCTTGAAGCTCACCGCGGCCACCACCGGGTGCCCGCCTCCGCCGTAGCGCCCGGCGATGGCGGACAAGTCGTGCCGCCGCAGCTCCGGCTTCCACGGGTTGGAGCCGATGGACACCTTGGCCCGCGAAGCACCCTTCCCCACCCACAGCGTGTAGCGCGCGTCCGGATAGAGGGCGTAGGCGATGAACTTGTTGAGGCTGTCCACGCCTTCATCCACGAGGTCGAAGAAGACGACGCCGCGCTCGTAGCGCGCCTGGGCACGCACCAGCTCGATGTTCGCCTGGTGGCGCGCCAGCAGCGGCGCCAGCGGCGTGGCGATGAGCGGCGAGGCGGCGATGTCCGCCAGCGACTCGGACTGCATGCGGCGGATGACCTCGGGGATGAGGCCCGGGTCCTTGTTGGCCTCCAGCACCGTCATGATGCGCAGCGCGGGCTCCTCCAGCGCCACCGCCATTTGCGGCGAGGGGAACTGCGCCCCGTCGATGATTTCCGCCCAGTGGATGAGGTCCGACAGGGGCGACGCATCCCAGCCGAAGCGCTCCCGGGCCACGTCCGCCAGGTACTTCGTGCAGCTCTTGCGGTGCCCGTCGTGAAACTTGCGCCCGCTGGTGTCCGCGCGGAAGTGCGCCTCGTCCCCCGGCTGCTGGAAGGCGGAGGCGTGGTGGTCGAACCACCACGTGAGCCGCGCGTCCTGGCTGTAGCGGAAGTCGACGATGACGTTCTCCTCGCCGGTGAACACCGCCGGGTCGATGCCCTCGGCGCCCGGCTTGTGGTTCAGGCCGAGGTACCGGAAGGCCGCGTCCGGCCGGATGCGCTCCCGATAGAAGCGGGAGAACACGGCCGCGCTCGCGGCGCCGTCGAAGCAGCTGTCGTGAAAGAGGACCTGGACGTTCATGGCGACGAGCCCCTTACTGCAACGTGAGTCCCGCGCCCACCGTCGTGAAGGCCACCTCGTCCGCGCCGCCACTCGCCTGGGCGGCCACCACCGCCAGCCCCACGAGCCGCCCGTCCGCCAGCACCCCGCACGCCAGCGTGCCCTCCGCGCCCCCCGGCGTGCGCAGCGGATGCACGGTGGCCTTGCTCCCCAACGCCGGAGGCGCGGGCAATGACAGCGCCTGTCCTAACGTGCCGCCCAGCGCCTGGAGCAGTCCCTTGCAG
>NZ_JAAIYB010000783.1 GCF_010894475.1 Myxococcus vastator | reverse complement strand
GGATGGAGGCGCTGGACGTGGCGGCGGAGGCCTTCGAGCGGGGCGACTTCGAGGCGGCCCTGGCCGCCGCCGACCGCGTCGTGGCCCAGGCCCCGGACTCGGTGGACGCCCTGCACCTGCGCGCCGCCGCCCTGGTGGAGCTGGGGCGCCTGGGGGAGGCCGGCCGGGCCTTTGGCGCCGCGCTGAGGGTGTCCCCGGACGACCTGGAGGTGCTCCTGGGCACCGCGGACTGCCTCATCTGCCGCGCGGGCGAGGACCGCGAGGCCGTGGAGGAGGGCCTGGGCTTCTGCGCGAAGGGCAAGCGCCTGGCGCAGAAGGCCGGCGACGTGGAGCTGCTCTACGAGTTCCTCCTCCTGGAGGGCATGGGCCTGAACCAGGTGGGCGACTGCCGCGCGGCCCTGGCGAGCCTGGACGCGGCGCTGGGGCACCTGCCGCGCTCGGTGGACGCGCAGCTGGAGCGGGGCATCGCCCTGTTCGAGCTGTGCCGCTTCGACGAGGCGAAGGCCGCCTTCGACGCGGTGCTGAAGGACACGCCCGACGAGGCGTGGGCCCACCAGTACCTGGGCCTGCTGGCGGAGCGCCGGGGCGATGAGAAGGAGGCCCAGCGCCGCTTCGTCAAGGCCCAGGCGCTGGTGCCGACGGAGTTCTTCCCCCCGGTGGAGCTGGGCGAGGCCGAGTTCGACCGCGCGGTGGAGGCCGCGGTGCAGTCCCTGCCGGGCCACGCGAAGCAGTACCTGGACAACGTCACCATCGCGGTGGAGGACCTGCCGGCGGACGAGGACCTGCTGAGCGAGGACCCTCCCCTGTCGCCGAGCATCCTCGGGGTGTTCCGGGGCCTGGCGGTGGGCGAGCGCAGCGTGACGAACGCGTTCGACCACGTCCCCGCGTCCATCGTGCTGTACCAGAAGAACCTGGAGCGCTTCGCCCACACCCGCGAGGAGCTCATCGAGCAGATTGGCATCACGGTGATGCACGAGGTCGGTCACCTCATGGGACTGGATGAGGATGACCTGTGGCAACGGGGGCTGGACTGAGGGCCGCGAGCGTCTGGCGGATGCCCTCGTGGTACGGCGTCTTCCGGAGGTCGCCGAGCAGCGCCTTGAGCGCCGAGTCGTCCATGATGACGGGCGTCGTGTGCAGGTAGTGCATCTCCCCCAGCTCGCGCATGAACGGGCTGAAGAGGCCGAGGAGGCGCGCCATCCCCGGCCCCAGCACGGCGTACTTCGCGGGGTGGCCGGCCTGGGCGTAGATGTCCTCCACCAGGGCCTTCTGGGTGGTGACGCCCGCGCCCCCGAGGTTCCAGAAGCGGCCGTAGGCCCCCGGGTGGTCCATGAGCGCCGTCACGGTGGGGCCCACGTCGGGCACGAAGACGAACTCGTGGGGCGTGTCGATGGGGCCGATGAGCCCGGCGCGCTTGCCCTGTGAGGCGGCGACGAAGGCGCGGTGGAGGAAGCTGTTCTCCACGCCCGGGCCGTAGAAGTCCGGGAGGCGGAGGATGGTGACCTGGATGGCGCCCGCCTTGTCCGCCGCGAGCAGCAGCTCCTCCTGCTCCTTGCGCATGCGGCCCTTGAAGGTGTGCGGCACGCGGGGGTGGGACTCGTTGACGGTGTCCGTGCGCGGCCGGCCGTAGGGGTACACGCTGGCGATGAAGACGATGCGCTCCACGCCCTCGGCGATGGCGGCGTCGAGCGTGCGCTTCATCAGCACGGGGTGGAGGTGGAACTCCCAGTACGGCACGCCCACCAGGTAGACGAGCGTCTGGACGCCTCGGGCCGCGGCCCGGATGGAGGCCTCGTCATCGGGATTCCAGGTGACGAGCTCCGCCTGCGGGTCCGCCCCGAACTCCCGCTGCAGGCCCTCCCGGGAGCGCCCCACCACGC
>NZ_JAAIYB010000782.1 GCF_010894475.1 Myxococcus vastator | reverse complement strand
CCCAGGCGAGGCCCTCGCCCGCATTGAGAAGAGTGGGACGAGCCGTCGCGCAGGGACACCTGAAGCGGGTGTCGACAGCGCGGTGGCGAGTGGTTACAAGGCCGCGGTGTCCACGCATCAGTCCCCCTTCCGCGCGCAGGCGCGCATTGCCGAGTTGGAGGCGGCGCTGCTCGAGGAGCGAGCGGCGCTGGCCACCGAGAGGCAGCGCGCCGCGCAGTTGGAGAGGGAGCGGGACGTGCTGAAGGCCTCGCACGAGAGGCTGCGGTTGGAGTTGGAGTTACTCAAGCAGCGCCTCTTCGTCGCCAAGGCGGAGCGGGTGGACACCCAGCAGTTGGAGTTGGAATTCGCCCAGAAGCTGCGTGCCCTGGAAGAGGTGGCCGGCACGCTGGGCATGGCCTCGGGTGAGGCGTCAGGCGACGCAGGGACGAAGAAGAAGTCCAAGCCCAAGGGCCGACGGGACTTGAAGCGTCTGCCGCTGGAAGAGAGGCGGGTGGAGATTGCGGACCCTCTCTTCGACGAGCTGGTGGCCCAGGGGAAGGCGGAGAAAATCGGCTTCGAGGAGAGCTGCAAACTGGCCTGGCAGCGCGGCGGTATGCGGCGCCTCGTCATCGCCCGGGTGAAGTACCGCACCGTGGGGGCCGACGGGGAGGCCACGCTGGCCTCGGCCATGGCGCCCAAGGAAGTCTTCTTCCGCTGCCTGGCGGCGCCCTCGCTGCTGGCCCACCTGGCCACCGAGAAGTACTGCGACGGGCTGCCGCTGTTTCGCCTGGAGCAGCGCCTGGCCCGGGACGGAGTGGCGGTGGACAGGGGGACGATGGCGCGGTGGCTGGAGGACATGGGCGCAACCCTGGGCACCACCGTGGTGGCCGCCATGCGCGAGGAGGCGCTGGCCACCGCCTTCTGCATTGCCACCGACGCCACGGGCGTGGCGGTGCAGCCGGCCCCCGCCGAGGGGCAGCGCCAGGCGTGCCGACGCGGCCACTACTTCGTCCAGGTAGTCGACAAGGACGCCGTCTTCTTCGAGTACACGCCGAAGGAGACGAGCGCCGCGGTGGTGGCGCTCTTCAAGGACTTCAAGGGCTACGTGCAGGCCGACGCCAAGAGCGTCTACAACGTCCTCTTCCGCCCCGCCGAAGGGGCGCCCGCCGACGGAGAGGCCGAGACGTGTCAGGAGGTGGCGTGCTGGGTGCACTGCCGCCGAGGCTTCTGGGAGGCGGCGACGGCCAAGGACGTCGTCGCCAGGGAGGGATTGGCTCGCATCAGCCGCCTCTTTCAACTGGAAGCGACATGGAGGGACAAGCCCCCGGAGGAGATTCACCGGCTGAGGCATGCCCACCTGCGTGCGCACGTGGACGCCTTCTTCGCCTGGGCCCAGGAGGAGTACGAGAAGGTGCGGGAGCAGCGCGGCCTCTTGCGCCGGGCGCTCGGCTACGCCGTGCGCCAGCGCGAGGCGCTGCGCTGCTTCCTCGACGACGGACGGCTGCTGCTTGAGAACAACCGCTCCGAAAGAGAGTTGAGGCGGATTGCCGTCGGACGCAAGGCCTGGCTCTTCGTCGGCAGCGACGACCATGCCGAGCGCGCCGGCCACCTCTTCACCCTCATCGCCACCGCGCGGCTGCACGGCCTCGAGCCGGAGGCCTACCTGCGCGACGTCCTGCGCGTGCTGGCCCACTGGCCCCACCAGCGCTACCTCGAACTCGCCCCCAAGTACTGGGCTGCCACGCGCGCTCGCCTCCTCCCCGCCGAACTCGACGCCGAGGTGGGCGAACTCACCGTCCCGGAGCCGGCTCTGGCCTCGTCCGAAGAGCAGTCGTCGCCGCGCTGAAAGCGTCCCGTTCACCCCGTCAGCTTGAACGTCCGCCTGGGCTTACGGAAGACGGGGCTCGTGCAGCGGATAC
>NZ_JAAIYB010000781.1 GCF_010894475.1 Myxococcus vastator | reverse complement strand
CGGGTACGGGGCAGTTGTTCCTCGCGGTGGCTGGCGGCCTCTTCGTCCTCTCACGCTCGCGGGCGAAGAGGAAATCGGGGGCACCGCCCTCGCGCTGAACGAGAACGCGAGCAAGGAGGCCCTGGTGCGTGGGCGCACGCCCAGGGCCTTCAGTCCGCGGCGGACTCCTCCGCCGACGCCACGGCCCGCGGTTCGAACTCTCGACTCGGCTTGCCCGCGCATATTCCTTGACGGACATATTCCCCGCATGGAATATATGTCCTCGTGATTGAGACCTTCACGGCGCTCGCCGACCCGAACCGCTTTCGCATCGTGGAATACCTGTTGGGGGGCGCTCGCTCGGTGGGTGCCATTGGAGAAGCGCTGCACCTGAACCAGCCGCAAGTGTCGAAGCACCTGCGCGTGCTGAAGCAGGCCCGGCTGGTGGACGTAGAGGCGCGCGCCCAGCAGCGTCTCTACGGCCTGCGGCCCGAGCCGCTGCGCGAGCTGAACGCGTGGCTGGAGCGCTACCGCGACATCTGGGACGAGCGGCTGGGACAGCTCGACTCGCTCCTCGAAGAGCTCAAGACGCAGGACCTGGAAACAGCGCAGCGACATGCTCGAAAGAAGAAGGGATGAAGTGATGAGCCTTACGTCAGTGGAGTTGGAGTCGGACCGCACCATCGTCATTTCTCGCAAGTTCAATGCGCCCGCGCGCATCGTGTTCGACGCGTGGACTCGCGCGGACCTGGTGAAGCGTTGGTGGGCGCCGAAGGCCCTCTGCGTCACCATGGCGAGCTGCGAGGCGGACGTGCGCGTTGGCGGCGGTTACCGCTACGTGCTGCGCAATCCGGACGGCGGGGAGGTGGCCTTCTCCGGCCAGTACACGGAAATCACTCCGCCCTCGCGGCTCGTGTACACGCAGGTCTTCGAGCCGATGGCGGACGCGGGTTCGGTCACCATCACCGTCACCTTCGACGAGCGCGATGGAAAGACACACATGGTCTCGCGAGAGCTGTATCCGTCGAAGGAAGTGCGGGAGGCCGTCCTCGCGTCCGGCATGGAGCACGGCTTGCGCGAAACGATGGAGCAGCTCGACGCGCTCGTGTCGTCGCCGGGCCTCGACTGAGCCGGTGCGCCGTTCTCCCGCTGCGGCTATACCTCGTCGCGCCACCGTGTCTCTCCCGGTCCTCTCCAATGGGCCGAAGACGGTACCGGGGGCGCCAGGGCCTTCCACGCATGTCTGCCGACAAGCGCGCGCGTCACTTCTCGCGCGTCTCGCCCCAGCCGGGTGCCTGGCGTTTCTTTCGAGCACCAGCAGCGCGGTCGGACGGCGCGCATCTCCCAGGGCTCGCGAGAACACGCCGTCCTCCACCGCCAGCCTTCGGTTCCACCTGATTCAGCCAAACCCCTCCGGTCTGTCACTCCTCGGGTCTGTTGCAGCTTCGGAGGAGCCCACGAACATCCCAGGAGGCCCTTCACCCGCTTCTGTTGCAATCCTGGCGAAATTTTCAGCAAGCAAAACCAGCTCCCCTTGCCGCCATGTAAATCTTGGTAATAACGGCAGGCCCAGCTCGAAAGGAGATGCCGAGGTCGGCCTCGGCCCCACGGGAAGTCCTCCACATTCCAGCCGGGTTTCCTGGTGGGCTAGACTTCCGGCTGAGTCGGTCTGACGGACTTCCTCATGACTCCGTGTCCTGACGAGAACGAGTTGCTGGACTGGGAGCAGGAGCGCCTGTCCGCGAAGGCCGTGGCCCGCCTGGAGGCCCACCTGGATGGGTGCGCGGCATGTTGCGCGGTGGTGGCAGGCCTCAGGGGAGACGGAGTCCCGTCCCCGGAAGGCAGGGGCCCCCTGGCGGCGACTCGGCAGGGAGGGACACCGGGGCCTGGAGCACGCGTGGGGCGCTACGTGCTGCTGCGCCGCGTGGGCG
>NZ_JAAIYB010000780.1 GCF_010894475.1 Myxococcus vastator | reverse complement strand
CGTCGAGGAGCTCCTCGCTCAACTCTTCTGCCAGGTCCTCGGCCTCTCCTCCCTCTCTCGCCACGACGACTTCTTCTCCCTCGGCGGACACTCCCTCAGCGCCACTCGCCTTGCCGCCCGCATCCGCTCCTCCTTCGGCGTCGAGCTTCCCCTCGCCTCCCTCTTCTCCTCCCCCTCCGTCGCCGCGCTGGCTCGTGAGCTGGAGGGAATCCAGGGCGCTACCGAGACGTCCCTGCCAGCGCCGACGCCTCGTCGCGATGATGAGCGCGCGCTGCTGTCGTACTCGCAGGAGCGCATGTGGTTCCTGCACCAGTTGCAGCCCGACTCCAGCGCCTACCACCTGCCCGAAGCACTGGAGCTCACGGGGCCCCTGGACATCGAGGCCCTGGAAGCCGCGCTCCACTGGCTGGTCTCGCGACACACGGTGCTGCGATTGGCGGTTCCCGCTTCACGCGACGGACACCCCGTCCCGGTGTTGCAACCGGCCGCCCCACGCGTGCTGACCGTGGAGCATCTGGAGCCAGACGCATCCGCCACAACGCTGACGGCACATCTGCGACATGAAGCAGATCGCCCCTTCGCGATGGCGGAAGGACCGCTGTACCGGTTCCGTCTGTGGCAGCTCACGCCGCGGCGGCATGTCTTGTTGCTCGTCTTCCACCACCTGCTGGTGGATGGGACGTCGCTGTCCGTCCTGCTGCGAGAGCTGGCCGAGGCGTATCTCGCCTTCACCCAGGATTCGCTTCCCGCGCTCGCGCCAGTGGACCTGAGCTGGGCCGACGTGGCCGTATGGCAGCGCACGCCTCGGCTCCAGGAGCGCGAAGAACGCCAGCGCGAATACTGGGTGCGCCAGCTCTCCGACGCGCCACGGCTGCTCCAGCTTCCCACCGACAAGCCACGCCCCTCCGTCCTCACCGGGAAGGGAGGCTCCATCGAGGGGCAGCACCTCTCGCCAGTCCTGACCCAGGCGCTGCGAGCCTTCTGCCGCGAGCACGGGGTGACGCCTTTCATGGCGCTCCAGGCCGCCTTCGCCGGACTGCTGCACCGCTACTCTGGACAGGAGGACGTCTGCGTTGGCGTCCCTGTCTCCGGGCGCACGCACCCCGCCACCGAGGACGTCGTCGGGCTCTTCGTCAACACCGTCGTCCTTCGCACCCGCTTCCTCTCCGACGACTCCTTCTCCTCGCTCCTCTCACGCACGCGCGCGACGGCGCTCGACGCCTTCTCTCACCAGGACGCTCCCTTCGAGCGCGTCGTTCACGCCCTCGGTGTTCAGCGCAGCCCCAACCACGCGCCGCTCGTCCAGGTCGCCTTCGTCTGGAATCGCGCGGGCGCTCCGCTCCACCTCGGGGCGCTGTCCTCTCGTTCTGTCCCCGTCTCCCCATCCAGTGCGAAGCTGGATTTGTCACTGCATGTCTTCGAGGACGGTGACAGCCTGCATGTGGGGGCGGAGTACAGCAGTGACTTGTACGAAGCAGGCAGCGTGGAGCGAATGCTGGGGCACTACCTGCGGCTGCTCGAAAGCGCGCTCGCCGCGCCTCTGGCGCCCTTGGCTTCGCACTCGCTGCTCTCCGCCGAGGAGCGCCAGCAGGTGCTGCATGACTTCAATGCCACCGAGCGGCCCTTCGACTCCCTCGCCACCTTCGTCTCCCTCTGGGACGCCCAGGTAGCGCGGACGCCTGAGGCCACCGCGCTGCTCGTCGCCGACTCCGACGTGGCCCTCACCTACCAGCAACTCGACGCTCGCGCCTCCGCTCTCGCGGGCCACCTGGCCGCCCTTGGCGCCGGCCCTGAGTCCGTCGTCGCCGTCTGCGTCGAGCGCTCCGCTTCGCTCCTCGTCTCGCTTCTCGCCGTCCTCAAGGCGGGCGCCGCCTACCTCCCCCTGGAGCCTTCACACCCCGAGGCGCGCAGGGCTTCTC
>NZ_JAAIYB010000077.1 GCF_010894475.1 Myxococcus vastator | reverse complement strand
ATGGTGGCGCGCAGCCCGCCCCACCTCCTGCCCCCTCGTGGACCAGTCGCTGCAGCGCGCGGCGCTGCCGGATGCTCAACCGAATACCTCCCGCTGCGAAAGCCATCACCGTTTCCTTGGGGCCCTTCGTGCCGCCCGGCGATGCCACTCTACCCCACAATGACTTACTTCGGATGGCTTAACGGCGGCCCTCAATCACTCTCACCACTGCAGATTCACTGCCGGCACGGCGCCAACCGAGAAGCCGACCGGGAGACGTGTGTTTCTCGTGCCTCATTCCGGGGCACGCACAGGAGGCGTGTATGCACAGGAAGCGAATATGTCTGGCCGCGCTGTTGCTGGTGTTTCTGCTGCCGATGACGGGATGGGCCTCGGAGCCCCCCGCTCCCGAGGAAGTGGCATCATCCACCCCACCGACACCTCCAGCGCGCAAGTGGCACTACCTGACGCGCATGGAGGCCACGACGCTGGCGTTCCTGCATCGTGCTGGCGTGGGGGAAGACGAGGGCTTCATGCAGGTGGAGCCCACCTTCATCCTCGATGGGGGCCCCGAGTTCGGCGTCAACGTGGGCGCTCCCGTGCGCTTCCGCATGTGGGGCGGGAACGATGGCGGGGCCCTCGTGCGTCGCGAGGACTGGGACACGCTCTCGGACTGGGGGCAACTCGTCCGTGGCCTCAAGTTCGGCTCGAATAACGCGCCGCTGGGGGTGTGGTTCGGTGGCCTGGACAGCTACAGCCTCCTCACCGGGCATTTGGTCCGCCGCTACTCCAACCGCGCGAATCCGGACTACCGCCCGGCAGGAGGCTTCCTCACTTGCACAGTGGGGCCCCTCTATACGGAAGCGTTCGTCTCGGACGTGCTGGGCGCGCGGCTGATGGGCGCGGAGTTCTCCCTGGACATGGAGCACATCCTCTTCGGCAAGCCCAGGCAGCAGGGGCGCTACACCCTGGCGCTGTCAGCCGTGCATGACTGGGGACGAGCGGGTGGACGCGCGCCCTCGGTGACGTTGGCGCACCTGGACGCAACGGCGGTCGTCCTGGTGCGGCCAGGGTTTGAAGCCCTCGTGATTGCGGGATGGGGCGGTCGCCCTGGAGAGGATGTCGCGTGGGGGGCGGTCGTCGGCGTGGGCGCGGACGCGGTGACTCCGACACTGGACATGACCCTGCGGCTGGAGGTGCGGAGTCAACAAGGCGGTTTCCGACAAGGGTTCTTCGGTCCCGACTACGAGCTGGCGCGCTTCAAAGCCGCGGGTCCGGATGACGTGCCGCTCGCGGATGCTTCGTTTCCCGATGGCTACTCGGCCTATGGCGAGGCGGTGGTGGGCTGGGACGCCGTCAGCTACGGGGGCCTCTACAAGCACCTGAAGCTGTCGCTGGGCGCGGAGGCGTTCTCCTGGGGGCGCTTCGACGTCGACGGGCGCGTGGCGGTGCAGCTCTTCGAGCGCAGCTTGGAAGTGGCGTTGAAGGGCCTGCGCGTGGGCCTGGGACAACCCGGAGCGCGCTACCTTGGAGCGGCGGAAGTTCGCTGGCGATTCCTGGACGGGAAGCTCTACGCGATGGGCACGGGTGGCACGCTGCTCTTCCCCACGGCGGAAGGGACGCTGCGACCGGGGGCCTTCGCGTCGGTGGGCCTGGGGGTGGACAATGCGCGCTAACCCCTTGCTGTTGGTGGTGGCGGTGCTGGCCACGGGATACGCCTCACTGGTCCCCGCCACGACCCAAGCTCGCCCCATGAGCAACGCGCCTCGTAGCAGTGCGTCGCTTGTGGAAGCTCTCCCTGCGCCGTCATCGCCGCTCGGCGTGGCAGGGCCCGACGAATCGGCGCGGCTCAATCGCCGCCGAGTCCTCAGAGATGACGCGACGGGAGCGAGAGCGGGCACCGTGGCGCCAGCGGTGGGCGGTTCCGTCCCGAGTGGCCCCGCGAGGGCGGATGCCTGGGACGCGCTGCTCTCGCGCGCGGGGATTGAGGAACGGGACGCGCGCCCGATTGCAGGAGGTTCGCTGACCCCAGCTCAGGCGGCGCGGCTGTTGGAAGCGCTGTTGGGGAAGCCGGTGACGCTGGCGCAGTTCCCCTCACGCCTCGCGGTGGGCCACCTGCTGCGCAAGGCGCTGGAAGTGGGCGAGCTATCGCGCGCCGAACTGCTCCGCCAGGTTGAGCGTTTCTCCAGCGTGGCGGTGCTGCGGCCTGACGGCTGCCTCGCGTGGGTGCGCAGCGGGAAGACACAGCAGCGCGTGGCTCCCGTCGAGTGGCGGGACGGTGGCTTCCGCGCCCACGGCTTCGAGCTGGGCCGATTCTACGATGGACGCACGGGCGTCTACCGGTTGCTGGACGACGCTTTGCGAGAGGTGGATGGGCGACCGTTGGCGGACGTCCACGACGACGCGGATTATGTGGGGCGCACCCTGGACGGGGCCGAAGCGGCATTCGTGAAGCTGGCGCTCTCCGTGGGCCACTTCCTCACCTATCCGCTGGACAGCATCGCGGCCCTCAAGAATCTGCCCGCTGGTGTGGCGACGCTCATCGCGTCGTCACCGGAATACTTCGAGCGCTTCCGTTACATGACGCGGGGCGAGCAGATTCAGGCCGTGGCCGAACTGGCCACGAACCTCGTTCTCACGACAGGCACCGCCGCCGCCACCACACGCACGGTAACAGGGGCACTGGCGGGGGCAGAAGCCATGGTGCCGAGGGTGGCCTTGTCGGCACAGGGGGCACTGACCATCGAGCGCGTGGCGGTGCCCGTAGGACGCGCGGCGTCGGTACTTGGAGGTGGCCCAGGAGCCGCCATCATCCTTCAGCGGGTTGGCACAGCGGAGAGGCAGACGGGGCCATCCAAGGGGCCAGGACAGTGGGGTCCGGCAAAGGAGTCCATGAAGCCCCGAGCGCGGCGCTACCAGGAACAAATCACGGGTCACTCCACAGACGAGGCATACTGGGTAGGTGGCACGAGTACGAAGGACGGAGGCGTAAAATTCGATGGGTTCGAGAAGGGCATACTGCTGGAGGCGAAGGGACCGGGCTATGCGCAGTTCTTTGATGGCCTCGACCCGAAACGCTGGTTCAAGAACTCAGGGGCAGAGGCACTTATCCAGCAAGCGCAACGGCAGCTCGAAAAGGCTCCTTCGGGTGTGCCTATTCGGTGGCACATCGCGGAGCGAGAGGCTGCCGATGCCATCCGAAAGCTGCTGGGAAGCCGAAACCTAGACGAAATCGAAGTTGTCTTCACGCCTCCGCTGCCATGAGGAAAATCAGACCATGGACGAAGCTTACTATCTAGGAACCTACTGGGGCGCGCGGAAAGAATCAGCGAGCGAATGTGCTGTGCGTGCTGAGGCGCTGTTGTCACATCTGCCTGATGTTGATCCTTCCTTTGATCGATGGTTTCAGCAAGGCAAGTCACGCAAGTCCGCTCTGAAAAAACCAATTGAGACGAGTGCGGCGCAAATGGAGAGGTGGGTCAACCGCGGCAAAGATTGTGTGGTTGAAGAACTTGGATATCGCCTCCGAGGCTGGAACGGTGTTCCCGATGACCGAGATGCAAGTAGTTTCGATGCTACGTGCGGGGGATGTTCTGCGCGCGTCAATAACTACTGGCTATTCGACTTGCCCATTCAGGGCGCTGTTGCATCTCGGGTGCTCACTGGACCTGTTCTCTCCAAGTTGCTGCGAGCAACGGCTGTAGCGTGGGAGCCTGACTGGGGAGTGGCGATGTCGCACGCCCACCGGAACATCGCTGAGCCTAGGCGCGCTGCAAAATCCCCTTATGTTGGATGGGTGACCTACCTCGCGCGGCATCGAGGGCCGGTGCCTCCCCTTCCTGCCCCGGTGCGCATCGAGCAGGTAGAGGACAAGGGAACCATCATCATCCTCACTCCCGAGCGCTTCACGGCCAGCAATCCGGAACATGTGGCGCTGGCTGAGCGGGTGCGAGAGCTGCTGGACCGAGCGGGACTGCTGAAGCCGCTCCAGGCTCAACCGTAGTGCGAAAGAGGGGCCGGGTCATCCGCTGCTCGGCCCCCCTCGACCGATCCCCGCCATGTTGCACGTATATCGCACGACACTGCGGACCGGACCGGGACGGGACACCAGGGGACGCGGCGGGACATCGAAGTTGAGGCGTTCCGGACGGTCACGAGGTAAGGGCGCGATTCTGCTGGGAGTTGCGCACCGTCCGGAGCGGGTTCGATTCCCGCCGCCTCCACACTGTGAGACTCGGGTGTGAATAGGTTGCTGAGACTTTGTCTTCCACGTTCATCGTGTCTCCCCTCTGGTGACGACCGTTCCACCGCGACCGGCTGCTAATGTAGGCGGCCATGAGCCTCGTTGAACGACTGCAGGATTCACGCCGCAGCGGCGCAGGTGTCGCCATGACGTCGACTCGCACGGGGACAACGAAGCAGCGGCAAGGACGGCCGTCCCGGAAGGTCCCACGCGCAGCTCGGACTCCGGGCGTCGCTCCCCGACCCACCGTCAATCGCGACCTCCGCGGGCAGTTGCTGCGGCTGGACCGCATCGACAGCACCTTGCGTTCGGCGTGGGTGGCAACGGAGTTCAAGGACCGCGACCTCGAACGCAAGCTCCAGGCCCTCACCGACGCGGGCATTGAATGGCTGCGCGAGACGATCAAGGCCCACGGCTGGCCCGGACATCGCCTCGTGGGCCGAAGCGGGGCCGCAGCCGCCTGGCGGCTGATTCAACATGCCGAGTGCTCGCTGGCCTTTCAGAAGCGCTGCCTGAAGTTGCTGCGGGACGCGGCGGCGCGCGGCGACGTTCCCCTCCAGCAGGTGGCCTACCTCACGGACGTGGTGCGCATGCGCGAGGGAAAGAAGCAGTTGTATGGAACGAAGTTCCGCAAGGTGAAGGGCGAGCTCGTCCCCTACCCCATTGAAAAAGAGGCCTCGGTCGACTCGCGCAGGAAGGAACTGAACCTGCCGTCGCTGTCCGCCTACGCGCGGAAGCTCCGCCGCGCCTTCCAACCGTCCTGACGGGAGCTGCCATGCACCGCGCCTTCGATTGGCAGCCCTTCGTGAAGCAACACTGGGAGAAGACTCCCGCGCGGCTGGCACTGCCTGCCCCCATCCTCCCCGCCGAGCAGGTCTTCCAGGCCGCGATCTCCGCCTGTGCCCCCTTCCGCCACGGGACACGCTTCCGCGCCCTCCCCGACGCGCGCTTCTTCGTGGAGGCCGCCAGGCTCGCGGCCCCGGGGACGCTCCTCCCCGGTGAAGACGACGCGACCCTGGCCGCCTTCTCCCGCCGCGCCTCCACGCACCTGGACGGCGCGTCCTTCCAGCTCCACATCGAACAGCCGTTCATGTTCGACTTCGCCCTCTGGAGCGCCTTGCGCGACTTCCTCCGGGGGCTCCTGGAGCGCGTGGGCGTCCCGGTGCTACCCATGGCCACCGACCTGCTGCTGGGCCGCTTCACACGAGGCCCGCAGGGCATCGCGAAGCGGCCCCACCATTCGCTGGTGACGCTGGTCCTCCAGGGTCGGCTGCGCGTCCGGCTCTGGAAGAAGCTCTGGGGCACGCCCCCCAACGAGACAGAGGACTTCGACCGCCACCTGGACAAGGCCACCACGCTGGAGGCCGGTCCGGGGGAGGTCCTCTACGTCCCCTCTCGCTACTGGCAGCTCGAGGAAGCCCAGGGTGACTGCATGGCCGTCCGGGTGTGGATTCCCGTCAAGGGGAGCCGGCCCACGGACGCGGTCAAGGACGTGCTCGTAGGGCTCCTCGAAGCGCAGCACCCCCACGACGAGCGCGTGCCCTACCATCCCTATCCCTGGCGCCGGCCACGCAAGGGCGCACAGGCCACCATTCCGTCCGTCGAGCAGACCGCGGACACCCTCCACGCGCTGACTCGGGAAGAAGACGTCCAGCAGTTCCTCCGTCTCATCTGGGCCCGGAGGGTCAGCGCCTGCGCGCTCGAGCCCGTTCCGCCGCCGGCCCCGGCTCCGAACCTCTCAGACACAGACCGGGTGCGGAGGACGACGCCTGCCACGGACATCATCCGGATGAAGGACCCGTCGGGGCTGTGGATCTGGGCCGTCAACGGACATGCCTTTCCCGGCCCCAACGAGGCCGGGGGACAGCGGCTCCTCGACGCCCTGTCCTCCGAAGCGCCGCCTCGCGTCGGTGAGCTGTGCAACCTGGCTCGCCCCGGTCCGCAGCGTGAGGCCCTTCGCGCCACGCTGGCGGCGCTCGTCCGGCTGCGCGGCATTCACGTCATCACCGGAGCGGAGGTCTGACGCATGCCCGCCTTGGAAATCGCCACCCGCTTCGACTGGGACACCTTCGTCAGGCGCTACTGGAACCAGCGCCCCGTGCTCTTCAAGGGAACGCGGGCCTCGCCCTTCACCGTCGACGACGTCTTCGAGGCGTCGGCCGGCGCCACCCAGCGCTACCTGTCCCGCAGCTACGCGCCGACCTCACGGCCAGACGTCACCTTCACGGTGGACCGGCTGCGGCAGCTCCGCTCCCGGGAGTGGCTGCCCCGAGCGTCCGATGGCTCCCTGGACGGGTATGACGCCCGCATCGCCTCGCAGCTGGGCGAGCGCCGCTACGCCCTCATCATCGCCACCCTGCACGCCTCCGGCTTCCCGCTCTGGTCACGGCAGCGCGCCTTCTTCTCCGGCCTGTGGCAGCGCGTGGGCCTGCCCGTGACGGGCGGCATCACCACGCTGTTCCATGGGACGTACGAACACAGCCCCGTGGGGGTCCACCTGGACCGCTTCACCACGTTCCTGTTCGCGTTGCGTGGACGCAAGCGGATGCGCTTCTGGCGCAAGCGGCCGTGGCGCGAGGACGTCTCCACCATCCTGGACTACCAGCCCTACCTGGCGTCGTCCTTCGTCGCGGAGGTCGAGCCCGGCGACATCCTCTACTGGCCCTCCACGTACTACCACGTGGGCGAGAGCGCCGGCACAGGCGTGGCCAGCAGCGTGAATGTCGGCATCCCCATCACCGAACACCACGCCATCTATTCCGTGGACGACCTGCTGCGCGGGATGCTCGACGAGACGTCGCTCGCTGACCAGGAGTGGAAGCAGACGCGGCTCGCGCGGGTGTCTGCGTCGCCCCTGGCTCGCGGTGCCCTCACGAAGAGCGGTGTCCTGGCCACGAAGCTGCCCCAGGCGCTCACCGAAGCCGTGAGCGCGTTTCGCGAGGTCAGCCACCCGAAGGAGGCGCGGCGACACCTCCAGGCCACCTGGCTCAAGCGGTTGACCTCGGGAGGCTTCGAGCCCGTGCCGCCTCCCACCCGTGAAAAGCCGTTGTGTGACTCACACCTCGTGCGGGTGGACCCGAGCTTCCCCGTCCTCTTCGAACGTGACGGCGCCACCCGGTGGATTTGTTCCGCCAATGGACATGCCTTGCGCGGCGTGGATGGTGGACGCGCCGTTGAAATATTCTTCCGAAAGCTGAACTCTGGCGCGGCTGTAGGCGTCGAGGCGTTGCTGCGGCCGTTTCGGACACGACGCACCGCGAGACATGACTCGGAAATCATTGCCGCGACGCGTGAGGGAATGCGTGACCTCCTGAAAAAACTACACGCGTTTCACGCAATCACTCTCAGCGCTTGACGCATCCGCCGTCAGCGCCCAGGCTTGGCCCGCAGTCCACATCCAGCGATGGAGGAGTGTCATGACGAAGACGAAGGCGAAGGCCCCCCGGTCGTCCAAGCAGGCCAAGCAGAAGCTTGTGAAGCTGATGAACGTCATGGAGAAGACCACGGTTCCCGCCGCCACGACGGCCGTGGCCGGCACCTGTGTCCGCATCTACTGCTTCCCCTACTGAAGCCCTCGGGCCGCTGGAGGTCGTCCCAGCGGCCCGCTTTCCAACCTGCGCAGTGTGCCTCGCGGAACCGATGTAAGGCATTCTGGAGCCCACAGCCCCTCTCACTATCCTGTCACCCTCCGGAATCTCCCGAGGAGCCGTGACATGAAAAGCGCTGTCGACCTGCAGGGCAACCCACTGAGCGACATCTCGCTCGCCGCGATGCGGCGCTGGCTGCTCGAAGCCGATGTGCTGGGCTACCTGCCACAGATTGCCGCCACGGAGTCCGAGGCCCGCCTCTGGACGTACTACGGGTTCGGCGTCCGGCGCATCGAGGAGGCCGTCCGCACGAGCGGGTACGCCGTCCTCGACGACGCCTCCGTCCTCACCGAGGACCTGGACGCCATCGTGGCGCTGCGGGCGTTCATGGCCGCCGCGCCCCCGCTCATGGACGGCCAGCGGAGGCTCGTGGAGCAGCTTCGCGCCTTCGCCGCGGAGCGGGACGCGCTGGCGCAGGGCCGTCCGCTCACCGCGCGCGAGCTGTTCTCCCTCTGGTATTTGAAGGCCGTGCCGGGCGCCTACATGGCGCAGCGCCTCCAGCTCGCGGACGTGGACGAAGCCACGGTGCGGCGCATCGCGAAGCTCTCCGCCGTGGGACTGCAGATGTTCGACGACGGGGTGGACCTCCAGGCGGACCTCGGCCGGGGGCGCCTGTGGTTGAGCGCGGAGGAGCTCGAGCTGCTGGGGTTGTCCTCGACGCCGCCCGCGACGCTGGCCACCACCGCGGGGGAACGCATCATCCAGATGCGCAAGGCCATCTGCCTCGAGTACTTCCTCGCGGTGTATGACGAGGCCTCTCGCATCGCCTCGCCGGAGAGCCGCAAGCGCGCCCAGTCCTTCGCGGAGGGCTGGCTGAGCTTCCTCCAGCAGGGCTCCCTCAAGCTCTACCCGCCCGGGAGCCCCAGGCCCTGGGACTCCGTGCAGCGCGTCCTGAAGGCGCTGCCGGGCTCGGAGACGGTGAAGCTGCCCGTGCTGCACTCGCTGTTCTCCCTCATCGCCGCCCTGCCGCTTCCCCCCGTGGACGTGGAGGCCTGCCGGCGGGAGCTGCGACAGCTCGGGGGCTGTCCTCAGGCGCTGGCGCCCGAAGTGGCCCTGGAGGTCATGGGTGCCTGCGAGGCGGAGGGGGACACGGCGAACTTCGACGCGCCCGGGCCGGAGGCCTCCGTGCTGGAGCGCGTGCTGCGGGCCTCGCCCTCCCAGCACACGGCGGCGGACTTCGCGCGGCGCTGCCGCGAGTCGACCGAGGGCTCTCCGTCCAACCTGCGCGACCCCAACCTGTCGGAGGTGTTCGCCAGCGGGCGCAAGCTCGCGGAGCGCACCGCGCGGAACTCCGTCACCGCCCGGGAGAACTTCCTCCAGCAGCTTCGTCCAGGCTCACGACGGGGCCCCGTGGTGGACGCCGAGCTGGCCGAGCGGTTCTCACGCGACGGCGCGGACTGGCTCGCGCTGGGAATCGAGACGCTCGCGGCGACGGCCCGCGGAGTCCGCGCCGGCTGCGGGAAATAGGTCCTCTGGCCGTCACCCCCTCCATCGTCAATGAATCCTGAATCCAGCATCGCGGTGGCCGAGTCTCCCTGGCTCGTCCGCCGCAAACCCCAGGCGTCGCCTCGCCTCCGGCTGTTCTGCTTCCCCTACGCGGGCGCGGGCAGCCTCCCCTACTTCCGTTGGCCGGACCTGCTCCCGGAGGCGGACCTCGAGGTGTGCGCCGTGCAGCCGCCCGGCCGGGAGAGCCGCCTGCATGAGCCCTCCGTGGAAGAGCTCCCGCAGTTGCTGGACGCGCTCGTAAGGGAGCTGTCGCCGCTCTTCGACAGCCCCTTCGCCTTCTTCGGCCACAGCCTGGGCGCGCTCATCGCCTTCGAGCTGACGCGCGAGCTCCGCCGCCGGGGACTGCCGCTGCCTGGCACGCTGCTCGTCTCCGGCTCCGAGGCGCCCTCCCAGCGCAGCGGACTTCCCCCACTGAGCGGCCTGCGACGAGACGACTTCATCCGCGAGCTGTCCGCGCGCTACGACGGCATTCCGCGGCAGGTCCTGGCGCAGCCGGAGATTCTGGACCTCATCCTCCCCATCCTGCGCGCGGACTTGAAGATCTCAGAGCGCTACACCTACCAGGAGGAGCCTCCGCTTCCGGTGCGGCTGTGTGCCTTCGGGGGCACGCGCGATCCTCGCGTCTCGGAAGCCGCGCTCGACGCGTGGCGACTGCAAACCCAGCAAGCGTTCTCGATGAAGATGTTTCCAGGCGGCCACTTCTTTCTCAACGAGCTGACGGCCCAGGTGGTTCAGGCCGTCCATGCCGAACTCGCAGTTGGAGCAACCCCAGCGCCATGAACAGAGACGACCTGCTCGATGACCTGACCCGCTATGTCGCGGAGGAGCTCCTGGACGGGGACGCGGAGGACCTCGACTCCTCCACGCCCCTGCTGGAGCTCGGCGTGCTGAACTCGCTGGAGACCGCCCGGATGATGGGCTTCGTCCAGAAGAAGTACGGCATCTCCATTCCCTCGGAGTCGCTGAAGGTCGAAAACCTTCAGACGATCTCCGCCATCGCCGACCTCGTCTACGACGCGAGGCCCCGGCAGCCGTAGCCGCTCAGCGGCCCCGACGCAGCATGGCCTGGACGGCGTCATCGTCCAGGCTGTCGACGTCCGCCAGGAGCGCCTCCAGCTCCGCGTCCTCGGGGGCCTCCTCCACGGGCGCGGCTGCTTCTTCCTTCAGGCCAAGGACTTCGGCCGCCAGGTAGTCCACCAGCCCGTTCACGGTGGGGTTGTCGAAGGCCACCGTCGCGGGCAGCGAGGTGCCCAGGCTCCGCTGCAGGACGTTGCGCAGCTCCACGGACATCAGCGAGTCCATGCCGAACTCGAAGAAGCCCTGGTTGGGGTCCAGCGACTCCGTCGTGGGGCGCCCCAGCACGCCGTTGACCAGCTCGCCCACGTGCGCACGCAAGGCGCCGCGCCGCTCCTTGAGCTCGAGCCGCTCCAGTCGCTGACGAATCCCCTCGCTCGCCGCGGGGCTGGCCTTCTCGATGAAGGCCTCGAACAGCGGCGAGCGTCCGCGCCGCCCGAGCACCGCCCAGTCCACGGGGAGGACACCGAGCTGACCGCTCAGCCCCAGGGACTGCTCGAACACCTGGAGCCCGTCTTCCGGAGGAATCACGCCGAAGCCCAGCTGCTCCATGCGGCGACGAATCTGCTCCTCCGCGGCCGCGCCCACCTCGGCCCACGCGCCCCAGTTGAGGCTCAGGGCGGGCAGCCCGTCGGCATGGCGGGAGCGGGCCAGCGCATCCAGGAACGCATTCGCGGCCACGTAGTTGGCCTGTCCCGCCGAGCCGATGAGCGACGCCGCCGAGGAGAACACGACGAAAAAATCCAACGCCGTGCCTTGCAACGCGCGGTGGAGGTTCCAGCCACCGGAGACCTTGGGCGCGAAGGCCTTGGCCAGCCGCTCCGGCGTCATCTGCACGAAGAGGCCATCATCGATGACTCCCGCGGAGTGGATGACACCACGCAGGGGCGGCACGCTCCCGGAGAGCCCGGCGAGGACGCGCTCCACGTCGGCGGCCACGGCCACGTCGCCCTGCACGCAGTGGATGGTGACGCCGCGCTGCTCCAGCGCCGCCAGTCGAGTGCGCGCCTCGGGCCCCGGCTCACGCCGGCCCATCAGGACCAGGTGACGGGCGCCGCGCTCCGCCAGCCGCTCCGCGACGATAAGCCCCAGTCCGCCAAGGCCACCCGTGACGAGATAGCTCGCGTCCGGCTTCAGCGCGGCTTCGCCGCTCGCCCCACGGAGCCTCCGACTGCGCACCAGCCGAGGCACCCGGCGCGTCGCTCCGCGAAACGCGAGTTCGTCCTCGGCGCTCGCACCGAGCAGCTCGGCCTGAAGCTGGGCGACTTCGTGTTCGGGCGCGCTGGCGTCCAGGTCCACGCGTCGGCAATGGAGGTCCGGATGCTCGCGGGTGATGGATTTTCCCAGGCCCCAGAGGACCGAACTCTCCAGGTGGGTGATGCGCTCCTTCTCCGAGGTCGCCTGGGCACTGCGGGTCACCAGCCAGAGCGAGGTGCGCTGTCCCTTGGCCTCGACGAGCGCCTGGGCGAGCGCGAGCACACGCGCGCCGTGTCCAAGGGCCCGTGCGGGGACGTCGTCTCCACCACCGTCGAGGCTCCACAGGTCCACCACATGCAGCGGCCCTTGCAGCGCCTCCGGGCGCAACGGGCCCAGGAGCGCGAGCGCCGAATCGCGACCATCGACCGTGGCTCCAGCAGCCACTGTCACCACGTGCCAGCCCTGCTTCGTCAGTCGCTCGGCCAGGCGCGCGCCCAGACCCGCCGCGTCAGCGAGGATGAGGCACTGTGTCCCAGCAGCGTTCGCCGCCTCCGCGGGAGCCTCCAGCGGACGGGGCTGCCACTCCAGCTCGTACAGCCAGCTCTGGTAGCGCTTGCTCTTCGCGCCCAGGAGTCCTTCCCGGGTGATGCGCCGGAGCAGCAGCTTCTCCACCGTGGCCACGCGCTCCCCATCCGCCGTGAGCAACTGGAGGTCGCACACGTAGCCAGGGCCCTTCGGGTCATCGCTCCGCGCCAGCGTCGCATGGGCCCACACCTCGCCCAGCCCGCCGCGCCGCACCTGCACCTTGCCGACCCCCACGGGGAGGTAGGCGGCATCCCCTTCCTCGTCGAGCACCGCGCCCACCATCTGGAAGCACGCGTCCAGGAGCGCGGGCTGAAGCTGGTACTGCCCCGCGTCCGCCGCCGCGCTGCCTGACAGGGCCAGGCGCCCCAGCACCGCGTTGTCACCCCGCCAGAGCGCCTGGATACCTCGGAAGCTGGGGCCATACGCGAGCCCCGCCTGCCCCAGCTTCGCGTAGTAGCCCTCCACCGGCACCTCGCGAGTCAGCGAGGCGCGCAGCCGCTCCACGTCGACACGCTCAGCTTGCGCGGCCGTCGACGCGGAGAGCCTTCCGTGCGCATGGAGGATCCACGCGGGCTCGCCCTCTCCCGTGCGCTCCTCCTGGCTGTGGATTTCGAAGCGGCCGGCGCGCTCGCCCTCCGGCGAGTAGAGCAGGTGCACCTGGCGCGCCCCTTCCTCTGGAAGGAAGAGGGCCTGCGAGAAGGTGATTTCATCCACCGTCCCGCCCGCCGAACCGAAGAGCGAGGCTCCCGCGGCGAGCCCCATCTCCACGTAGGCCGCGCCGGGCATCAAAATCTGTCCGTAGACGCCATGGTCCTTCAGGAACGCCGGCTTCTCGGCCCCCACCGAGGACTCGAACTGCCGCACCTGGGAAGGCGACGCGTGCGGATGGCCCAGGAGCGGATGCCCTGGCGAGGCCCCTGTCTCCGGCGCGGTGCTCACGCCCGGGATGTCCCAGGTGGACCCGTTGAGGTCCATCCAGTGGTTGCGCCGCTGAAAGGGATAGACGGGCAGCGCGACCTTGTGGCGCTCGCGGCCCTGGTCCACGCCCCGCCAGTCCACTGGCACACCCGCGACGTGAAGGGCCGCGAGCCCCTCCAGCAGCTGCTGCCAGTCCGAGCGCTCCGGCCGCAAGCTGCCCACCCAGAGCACGTCCTCCTTCGTGACGCAGGACTGGCCCATGGTCACCAGCGTCGGCTTCGGGCCAACCTCAAGGAAGGCCTTCACGCCGGCCTGCTCCAGCGTCTGCATGCCCCGAGCGAACATCACCGGCTCACGAAGGTGCCGCACCCAGTACCGGGGCGTCAGGATTTCCTTCCCCGCCTCGCGCCCGCTCAGGTTCGAAATCAGCGGGATGGCCGGAGGCTGGAGCTTCACCTTCGCCACGGCCGCTGAGAACGCGTCGAGGATGGGGTCCATCAACGCGGAGTGGAACGCGTGCGAGACGCGCAGCATCGTGCCGCGCTTGCCCTTCCGCGTCAGCTCGGCCACGCAGTCGTTGACGGCGGCCTCGCGCCCCGAAATCACCACGTTGCGGGGACCGTTGAGCGCCGCGATGGACACCTGCCCGTCATACCGGGAGAGCAGCGCCTCCACCTCCGCGGCCTCCGCGGACACGGCGGCCATCGTCCCGCCCGCGGGCAGGGACTGCATCAGCCGGGCGCGCGTGGCGATGAGCGCCAGTCCTTCTTCCAGGGTGAAGACGCCGGCCACGCAGGCCGCCACGAACTCACCCACGGAGTGCCCCATCACGAAGTCCGGGCGAAGGCCCCACTGCATCCACACCTGCGCCAGGGCGTACTCGAGCGCGAACAACGCGGGCTGGGTGAAGCCCGTCTCGTCCAGCCGGGCTCGCGCCTGCCCGTCGCGCTCGGGAGGATGCAGCAGGTCGATGAGCGACTGGCCCATCAACGGCTTCAGCACGGCGTCACAGCGCAGGAGCGCCTCGCGGAAGGTGGGCTCGGTGCGGAAGAGCTCCTCTCCCATGCCCAGCCACTGCGCGCCCTGCCCGGTGAACAGGAAGGCCAGCCGGGGCGCCCCGTCCGCCTTCCCGCGCACCACCGACGATGACGTCTGCCCAGCCAGGAAGGACGTCAGCTGCGCCTGCATGGCCTCCTGTGAGCTCCCCAGCACCGCGAGCCGGTACCGGAAGGCGTCCCGCCCCGTGTTCGCGGTGAAGCAGATGTCCTCCAGTGACTGTGACGCGAGCCCCGGGCCGCCGAGCGCCTGCGCATAGCGCTGGGCCAATTCGTTCAGCGCCTGGGGGTTGCGCGCGGACAGCGTCAGGACGTGCATCGGCCGCGGCGTCGCCTCCGACGTTCGCGCGGGCGCGGGCGGAGCTTCCTCGATGAGGACATGCGCGTTGACGCCGCTGAGCCCGAAGCCGCTGACTCCGGCCACGCGGGGCTTGTCGCCCTTGGGCCACGGCGTCACCTGCGTGGGGATGGCGATCTGCAGCTGCTGCCAGTCCACGGCCGGGTTGGGCGTGCGGAAGTGCAGGTGCGGGGGAATCTCATCCTGTCCCAGCGACAGCACGACCTTGATCATCCCCGCGGCGCCGGCGGCGGACTCCAGGTGCCCGAGGTTCGTCTTCGCGGAGCCGACGAGCAACGGCGCGTCCGCGCCGCGCCCGTGCCGGAGCACCGCGTCCAGCGCCCGCAGCTCAATCGGGTCACCCAGCGGCGTCCCCGTGCCATGGGCCTCGATGTAGTTCACGTCCGCTGGGGCCAGGCTCGCCGACTCCAGCGCCTTGCGCAGCAGCTTCTCCTGCGCGGGCCCGTTGGGAACCGTCAGGCCGCCGCTGAGCCCGTCATGATTCACCGCGGAGCCACGGATGACAGCGAGGATGCGGTCGTTGTCCCGCTGCGCATCCGAGAGCCGCTTGAGCACCAGGACGCCGCAGCCCTCGCCACGTCCGTAGCCATTCGCGGACGCATCGAACGTCTTCGAGCGCCCATCCGGCGCCAGCGCCCGCATCTTCGACAGGACGATGTTGTTGTCCGGCCGGAGAATCACGTTCACTCCGCCCGCGAGCGCCAGGGAGCACTCCCCCTGCCGCAGCGCCTGGCAGGCCAGGTGGGCGGAGACCAGCGCGGAAGAGCACGCGGTCGCCACCACCATGGAGGGGCCCTGGAGGCCCAGCACGTAGGACACACGACCCGCGGAGAAGCTCAGCTCGTTCCCGGTCCCCATGTACGGCAGGTCCCGCGTCTGCACCGCGTTGAAGGGAACGCGCCCGTAGTCACTGCTCAGGAAGCCGACATAGACGCCCGTGTCGCTGCCCACCAGGGAGCCCGGGGCGATTCCGGCGTCCTCCAGGGCCTCCCACGACACCTCCAACATCAAGCGCTGCTGCGGGTCGACGTAGTTCGCCTCGCGCGGCGACAGTCCGAAGAACTCACTGTCAAAGCCAGCGATGGGTTGGTTGAGGAACCCACCCTCACGGACCACCATCTTCCAGCCCGCGTCCGGGTCCGCCGCGTAGTACGCGTCCACGTCCCAGCGGTCCGGCGGGACGGTGCTCACGGCATCGACGCCGCCGCGCAGCAGCTCCCAGTAGGCGCGCGGGTCGTTCGCGCCACCGGGGAACCTGCACCCCATGCCGATGACCGCGATGGGCTCCGAGCGCGCGCGCTCCAATCCATCCACGCGCGCCCGGAGGGTCTTGATTGCCAACGCCGCCCGTTGCAAGGGCGTCATCGACTCCATCGAGAGAGCATTCTCCTCGTTGGACATCCTCACTCGAATGGATTCATCAGACACTGCCCACCCCTTTCGCTGCGACTAGCTGATGGAAATCTTCTCCAGCGGTTCCGGCGCGGGGCTGGACGCGGTGCCCGTCGCAGCCTCGCTCGTGACGCT
Source organism: Myxococcus vastator (assembly GCF_010894475.1). Classification (GTDB taxonomy): domain Bacteria; phylum Myxococcota; class Myxococcia; order Myxococcales; family Myxococcaceae; genus Myxococcus; species Myxococcus vastator. Next base: position 8,021 of record NZ_JAAIYB010000077.1, on the reverse strand, counting down.
CGCCGGAGGCGCACGGCGGTCACTGGGCCGGGCGCACGCCTCGGAGGTCGGCGCCCCCTTCGGCCGCTTCGCGAGGATCAGGTCCCCCGCCTTCTGGAGCACATCACCAAACGACACCCCGGACCGGTGCGGCTGGCCCGCCGCCGGAGCCGTGTGCGCCTGCTTCGCCCGGTCCTCGATGGCCGCGTCGATGTGCTGCAGCTCATGAATCTGCGCTTCGAGGATGTGCGCGACGCCCTTGAGCGCCTCCTGCTTGGCGCGGAAGAGCTGCTGCACCAGGCCTCGCCCGCCCGGAATCAGGGCGTTGGTGAGCTCGGCGAACCGAGCGCCGTACTCCGGTGAAGCGCCAAAGGAACCCTGCGGATAACGGTCATCTTGCGTGGACATCAAACACCTCTTTCTTTTTGGAAACTCACGATGAGCCGGTCACCCTCCATGCGGGCGCCCGACGTCGGGAGGAGTGCAATCATCCGAGGCAACACGACGTTGCGCCGGACGGCCCCGACCTGGATGACGAACTCCGCGCCGCGGCGGAAGAGCTCGACCTCGCTCTTCGCCACGAAGGGGAGCCGCACCTCCAACGAATACGCGTCCACTGCGTCCTTGCGGATGCCCAGGGCAGGCTGCGGGGCCGTGAGACGGACGGGGTCCTCTCCCTGGTAGAGCTGCTCCGCGAAGACTTCCAGCGGCTTCTCCCCCACCACCTCCGTGGCCTGGTGCGGGACCCTCAACATCAGCAGCGACGAAAAGGCGCCCTGGAGCTTCTCCAGTTGTGCCTGCTGCGTCTTGACCCGGTCGGAGCCGGCGTCGGCGGCTTCCGGTGCGAGCCGGTTGATGACGACGCAGTCCACCGCGAGGCCGAGCAGGCTGAAGTACGTGTACGCCCGCTGCGCCTCCTGCCCGGACACCGTGTCCGCGGTGGTCACCAGCCGGAGGGTCGTCACCTCCGGGTCGTGCAGCAGCGCGTCCACGGCGTTCAGCCGGTCGCGAACCTCCAGGCTCGCGTCCGCGCCATGGAGGCTCGCCGCCAGCAGGCGTGCCCTGCGCCCCGGCTGCGCGGGCGCCTGCTGCTTGCGCGCGTACCAGCTCATCGCCGGCACGGTGTTGAGCAACTGGAGGGCCGTGCGGGTGGACGGGCAATCCACGATGACGAGGTCGTGCTGCTGCTCGCGGAGGGACTCGCCCAGCCGGAGGAGCATGACGACGTGGGCCGCCTCGGCCGTCATCGCCACCTCCCCCGCATTCACGCGCTCCAGCCCGCCATCCACGAGCGCGGCCAGTCCACCCTGGCCCTCGTTCCATCCCCGGCGGAGCTCTTCTCCAACGTCCACCTCGTGGAAGGACAGGTGGTCGTTGACGCCCACGGGCACGCCCCGGGGCCCTGAGAAGAGCGGACGCTCGACGCCCATGGCGGCGCTGAGGCCGTGGGACTGGTCGAACGAGAGCACGAGGGTCCGGAGCCCCCGGCGGGAGGCCGCGAGCGCCGTCGCGGCCGCCACCGTGGTCTTCCCGGAGCCGCCGGTACCGGAGACAAGAATGATCCTGGCCATCTCAATCCACCTTTGGGGCTAGGCCGCCTTCGCCGCGTCCGACACCCAGCCCGACTTCCCGATCCACGTCTGCGCACGGTTGAGCTGCGAGACGGTGGACTGGGTGCTCAGCAGGCTCTGGACGGTGGACTCCACCTGCTTGAGGTTCGCCGCGGAGAGCGTCTGGTCCACCACCGGATTCAGCCGGAAGTACTTCTTCCGCAGAATCATGCGGCACTGGTAGTCCGCCGCGTCCGAGCCGGCCTCCAGCATCATCTTCACGAGCACCATGGGGTCGTGGAAGTCCAGCAGCCACTTGGAGAAGCCCCAGTTGGCCACGCCCTGACAGAAGTGCGGCGTGAGGTACGAGGACATGCAGCCATTGCCCACCGACATCATCAGGATGTTCGTCAGGTCGGGCGGCTCTGTCTCCAGCGTCTCCACCTTCTCCGCGCGGCTCTTGCGGGTGATGTTGTTGATGATCTGCGCCAGCGCCACCAGCGACGGGTTGTTGGCGTAGATGCCGCCGTCGACGTAGCCGCTGCCCTGCTCCCGGATGCCCTGGTAGACGGGATAGGAGAGCGGAGGCGAACCGCTGCGCATCAGCACGTCCACCACCAGCTCGTTGTGGTCGGTGTCGTTGTCCGGACCGGTGTTGTGGAAGACCTTGGCCTTCCAGGTCCGCAGCGACTTGCGGTGGCCGTCGAGCTGGAAGGACGGCAGCGCCACCTTCCGCTTCAGGTCCCCCAGGCGCAGCGTGGCGCCGAAGTAGCTGCAGAAGAAGTCGCGCATGTAGCTGGAGTCGAGCAGCGCGGCGTTGCCCGTCAGCGCCATGGCGGTCCGCCCCAGCGACACCGCCTTGCGGTTCATCTGGACGACCTCACCCCAGAAGTCGAGGATCTTGGGGAAGGCGTCGTCGGGGTTCTCGTAGGTGGCGAAGAACGCGGCGTTGAAGGAACCCGCGGACGTGCCGGAGAACAGCTCCACGTCGTTCAGCAGGCTCTGCCCGCCTCCGCGGCTGGTCAGCGTCTCCTTCAACGACTTGAGCAAGCCCGCGGTGACATACCCCTCACCACCGGAAATAGACGTACCATCCATTGCAAGGACTCGGTGCGGCATCACATGACCTCCATGGGGAGCTGCGCAGCCAGCCCCGTTGCTGGCATCTCCGCCCGAGACATTTCTGCGATTGGCGGGAGCGTCAAAACCCTATCCAGACATTTCTGTATTTCATTTGCAAGCACGACCACGTTCCGCTCATCCATGATGAGCGTCATGTGATTGCCTGGCACCGGTATCACTTCCGTCCCCGCAAGCGCGAACCTGCGCACACTGTCGACGAGCGGGTCGCCGCCAATGGTCACCGGACCCGTCCTGAAAAGTGTGGCGGAGCCTCCGTACGAAGAGAACGTATAGAGTTGCTCGGAGCGGCGTGTTGCCAGGAAATTCCGGGCCGTCAGCGTGCTGTCTCGCAAGAAACGCCACAGGTATGAATACTGCCCATCTGTATCCCGACGAAGCAGGTCTGCCCAGGCCTCGGGCAGGCTGATGCCCATCCATTCGCCTATCAATCTCAGGCTGGCATAGTCCCGCGGCATCTGGGCCTCCCCCAGCACCTTGATGAGCTGGGAGCCCGCGGGAAGCTCTTGCGGGGTACCGTCGTGCGCGGCCAGCCGGTCCAGCGCCGCGCCGTCAATCAAGCCGAGCAGCGCCACCTGCTCCCCGAGCGCCTCGAGCTGCCGCGCCATCTCACAGACGACGAGCCCGCCGTAGGACCAGCCCGCGATGCGGTAGGGCCCGCGCGGTTGGACCTGCCGCAGGGCCGCCACGTACAGCGCGGCGGTGTCCTCGATGGTCTCCGGTGGCAGTTGGTCATCCATGACGCCAGGCATCTGGAAGCCGAACACGGGTTGCTCCTCGTCCAGGTGGCGGGCCAGGGTGACGTAGACGGCCGGGCTGCCAGCGGACGGCGGGGCGAGGAACAGCGGCGGCTTGTGCCCCAGGGGCTTCAGCGCCACCACACAGGCAGGGAGCTGGCGAATCAGCGCGGTGACCTTGCTGGCGTGTTCGTCAACCCAGTGCGCCAGGGCCTCCACGGTGGGCCGGTCGAACACCTCGTTGAGGGGCACCTCGATGCCCAGCTTCGCGGAGATGCGCGAGATGAGCGTGACGGCGAGGAGCGAGTGGCCTCCCAGCTCGAAGAAGCTGTCGGTGGGCGCCACGGTGCTCAGCCCCAGCAGCTCGGCGAACAGCGCCTGGAGCTGCCGCTCCGTCTCGGTCCGCGCCTCCGTGCGGGCCAGCGCGCTGGCCACCGGGGCCTCGGACACCACGGGTGGGAGCGCCTTGCGGTCAATCTTCCCGCTGGGCGTCAGCGGCAGCTCCGGGAGGACGGCGATGACCTCCGGCATCATGTATTCGGGCAGCACCTCGCGCAGGGACTTGCGCAGCTCGGCCCGCAAGTCCTCGTTCTCCATCGACTGGGGCTGCACGTAGGCCACCAGGCGCGGCGCCCCGCCAGGCAGCCGCTGCAGGAGCACCGCGGCCTGGACGACGTCGGGATGGCGGCCCAGCGCGGCCTCCACCTCTCCCGACTCGACGCGGTGACCTCGAATCTTGAGCTGGTCGTCCTGGCGGCCCAGGTATTCGATGCGTCCGTCGGAGAGGTACCGGGCGTGGTCCCCCGTGCGGTAGAGCCGCGAGCCCCCGGTGCCCCCGTCGAAGGGATTGGGGATGAAGCGCTCCGCCGTCAGGTCCGGCCGGCGCAGGTAGCCTCGGGCCAGTCCGACGCCGCTGATGTACAGCTCGCCGGGGACGCCGACGGGCACCGGCTGGAGATACCGGTCCAGGATGTACAGCCGCATGTGCGGAATGGGACGGCCAATGGGCACGCGCTCCGGCGGCAGCGCGCCCTCTGGCAGCAGCGTCTCGAAGCAGCACGCCACCGCGGCCTCGGTGGGGCCGTACTCGTTGATGACGCGCGTGGGGAGGCCCTGCTCTCGCCACGCGGCCAGGTCCACGCCGTGCAGCCCTTCCCCGCCCAGCACCACCGCCTGCGTGCGGCCCAGCACCTCGCGCGTGCGCCCCAGGCCGTTGAAGGCGCGCAGGTGCGACGGCGTCATCTTGATGAAGCTGAAGCCCTGCTCGGGGTTGTCCCGGGACGTCAGCTGGTCGATTTCATGTCCTCGCGGCACGAGGAACAGCGCGCGGCCCGCGAGCAGCGGCGCGAAGAGGCTCGTCAGCGTGCCGTCGAAGCTGACGGAGCCAATCACCGGGCTCCCCGTCCCTTCGCGGAGCCGGTAGGCGTCCACGCTCCAGCGCAGGTAGTTGACGATGCTCCGGTGCGTCACCTCCGTGCCCTTGGGCCGGCCCGTCGAACCCGACGTGTAGAGGATGTAGGCGAGCTGGTCGGGGAGCACGTCGCGGCGGAGCTGCTGCCCCGGCGCGGCGGGCATGTCCCGGTAGTCTTCGTCGACGTGGAGCGTGACGAAGCCCCCCATGCCCCACAGGCGCTCGGACAGCTTCGCGGAGGAAATCACCACCCGCGGCCGGGCATCCGCGACGATGTGACGGAGCCGGTCCGCGGGCTCGTCCGCGTCGAGCGCGAGGAACGCGCCCCCTGCCTTCATCACCCCCAGCAGGCTCACGATGAGCTCCGGCGAGCGGTCCAGGTGGACGCCGACCACCACCTCCGGCCCCACGTCCAAGTCCTGGAGCGCCGCGGCGACCCGGTCGCTGAGCTGGTCGAGCTCGCCGTAGGTCAGCTCCCAGTCGTCCACGACGACGGCCACCGCATCCGGCGTGCGCAGCGCCTGGGCTTCGATGAGCGCGTGGAGGCACGCGCCCTCCGCCTCCGGCGTCCCCGTGTCGTTCCACTGCCGGAGCACGCGCTCGCGGACGTCGGCGGGGAGCACGGGCAGCTCGCCCACGGGCCGCTCGGGCTCCGCCATGAGCCCTTCGAGCAGCACCTGGAAGCAATCCACGTAGTGCTGGACGGTGCCTTGCTCGAAGAGGTCCCGGTTGAACACCATCCGCGCCGACAGCCGGTCGCCGTGGTCATCCACGAAGAGGCTGAGGTCGAAGCGTGACGCCTCCGCCTCGAACTCGAGCGGCCGCATCCGGATGCCCGTCTCGTCCTGGGCCTCACCGGCGGCGCGGACCCAGGCGAACACCACCTGGAACAGCGGGTTGAAGCCCAGGCTGCGCGCGGGCCGCAGCTCCTCCACGAGCAGGTCGAAGGGCAGGTCCTGGTGCGCGAAGGCCCCGAGCACCGTCTCCCGCACGCGCTCCAGCACCGTGGCGAACCCCGGGCCGCCCCCGAGGTCCACCCGCATCACCAGGTTGTCCACGAAGAAGCCCACCAGCGGCTCCAGCTCCGTGCGCGTCCGGTTGATGGAGTTCGCGCCCAGGACGAGGTCCTCGCGCCCCGTGAGGCGGTGCAGCAGCACGAAGAACGCGCTCAGCATCCCCACGAAGGGCGTGGTGCGGGCCGCGTGGCTCCGCGCCTTCAGGGCGGCGGTGAGCGGGGGCCCCACTTCGAAGCGGACCTCGCCGCCTCGGTCCGACTGCACCTTGGGGCGCGGATGGTCCGTGGGCAGCTCGAGCAGCGGCGGCGCTCCCTCCAGCTTCTTGCGCCAGTAGTCCACCAGCTTCTGGCGAACCTCGCCCTGGAGGTACTCCCGCTGCCAGACGGCGAAGTCGGCGTACTGGAGCGTCAGGGGCGGCAACGGTGAGGGTTGGCCGCTGGCGAAGGCGCCATACAACGTCACGATGTCGCGGACGAGGATGGCCTGTGCCCACACGTCCGCCGCGATGTGGTGCAGGCAGAGCTGGAGGTACTGCCCCTGGGCGCCCCGCTCAATCACGAGCACTCGCATCACGGGGCCCGTGGCCAGGTCGAAGGGCCGCTTGCCCTCACGCTGGAGGAAGGCCTCCACGCCCGCGGGTTCGGAGGCCAGCACCTCGCGCTCGTCGAGCACGCGGAAGTCGAATCGGGGCTCCGGGTCGACAATCTGGACCGGGACGCCAGCGTGCTCGGCATAACGCGTGCGCAGCACCTCGTGGCGGCGGATGACCTCGGTGAAGCAGCGCTTCACGATGGCCACGTCGAGGTGACCGTCGACCTGCAGCGCCAGCATCAAGTTGTAGGCGGTGCTCCCGGGCTCCAGGCGGTCGAGGAACCACAGCCGCGTCTGCCCATAGGAGAGCGGCGCGGGCCCGGTGCGTTGAACCGGGACGATGGGCGCCTCCTCCTGGCCCTGGTCATGGGCGCGCAGGAGCTCGAGCAGCTCGGGCTTGTGCTCCGCCAGTGCCTGCCGAAGCTCCGGGCTGGCCGCGCCCTTCGGTCCGCGAAGCCGCAGCGCGTCGCCTTCCACCCGGACTTCCAGGCCCCGCCGATTCAGCTCGGCGAGCAGTTCCCCCAGGTTCATACCGTCAACTCCTCGATGTCGGCCGCGGCCTCTGCCGCGGGAGCACGCGCGAGCAGCTCCTTGAGCTCGAGCTGGGTGCTCAGCGCATCCACGATCCCGTCGAGCGTGGTGCCGTCGATGAAACGCGCCATGAGCAGGTCCACGCCCAGCTCGCGGCCAATGCGGTTCTTCAGCTCGACCGCGCGCAGCGAATCGAGCCCCATCTCGTTCAGGGAGATCTTCTTCTGGAGGACCTCGTGGTCCGGGGCGAAGCCCAGCAAGGGCCCCAGCCGGCTCTGCACGTAGCGCGTCAGCAACGCGCGCCGGCGCTCCGCGTCCGCCCGCTTCAGCTCTTCCATCAGCTCGTGCATCCGCGAAGCCGCCGCGGACCGGGCCTGCTCACGGAGCATCAGCTCGGAGAACAACGGGCCATGGCCGGGCGAAGGCCCCGCCTCCAGCGAGGAGACGCTGAAGGGCACCACGCCCACCTGCACGGCCCCCTGCTCCAGCAGTTGTTCGAAGACCTGCAGCGCCACTTCGGGGGAGAGGCTGGTGGCATCCGACGTCTCCGGCCGGTCCGCGCTCCTGGCGGCCATGCCCGCGCCCGCCCACCGTCCCCAGTTGATGCTGAGGGCAGGCAGCCCCTGTCGGCCGCGGTGGTGCGCCAGTGAATCGAGGACACTGTTCGCCGCCACGTAGTTGGACTGTCCCGCCACGCCCACCAGCGAGGCCGCGGACGAGTACATGACGAAGAGGTCCAGCGGCATCCCGGCCGTGGCGCGGTGCAGGTTCAGCGCGCCCTGCACCTTGGGCGCGAACACGCGCGAGAAGCGCTCCGCCTCCTGGTGCAGGATGACGCCGTCCTCCAGCACGCCCGCCGTGTGGATGATGCCTCGCAGGGGCTGGCCCCGCTCGGACACGCCCGCCACCAGTCGATTCACGTCCTCCTGACGTGAGACATCGGCGCGCGCGACGGTGACGTTGACGCCCCGCGCGGTCAGCGCCGCGAGCCGAGCGGTCGCCGCGTCCGTGGGCTCGCTCCGTCCCACCAGCAGCAGGTGCCGCGCCCCCGCCCCCACCAGCCACT
>NZ_JAAIYB010000779.1 GCF_010894475.1 Myxococcus vastator | reverse complement strand
TGGGCCCCAAGTCCAGCTCCTCAACCACCTCCAGCACGAATCGCGCGAGGTGGTGCTCCGGCAGCCAGTCCAGCAGCGACGGCGGCAGCAGGAAGGCCTGCTGCACATTCCAGGGGCGGAACTTCTTTCTCATCCCCGGCATTCACCACGCGGGCCTCCCTCCGGGCAAGCCCCACCGCGATTACCGCGACACGCTCCTAGCCTCTCGATGCGCTCCCACTTAAGTGCATAAAGAATTGCGTGTAGGACAGAGCGGATCAATGCGATCCTGGCTCTCGTCTCATCGGTAATGTCGCCAACCTGCTCCTCTATTGCAAGCTTGGTCGAGGATGCCCGAAGTGGAGCGCCAGTTGCGCTCAGCCCCAATCGAACCTCTGTTGACTCAATGGTTTTTGGGGGTATTGGAGAGGCAGTTGTTGCAGCCGGAGAAATTCCTAACGTCGGCTGGCGCTGAGGCATCTGGCTGCTCGGCAATTGCGGGCGGAGTATGATGATATATCCACACTTTTGGCAGCGAACCTTTACTCCAAGCGGGCCGATTTTGTCATGAGCAATTAAATACAATGCGCCGCAGCCATCACACTTGAAACGCCTCGCATTCTCAGTGCCGATCATGTCCCCTCCAAGGATAACGCCTCGTCATTGCGATACTTTACTTACCAGGTGGGCGGACTTCGAAGTCAAGCGTTTTCTTGGGCCGTGTCGACCCTTCCCCTAGGCCATCGCTTGGATAAGGCGGGTGCGCCGAAAGGTGCGTGCTTCCTGGCCAGTACGTTGCCGGAGCGGTCGGCGAGCTACCGGTAAGCGTTTGCCGTGCCCCTTTCGCGGCGCAGTTGGCAATGCTGACGATCGTGATTCACGAACGCCCTCAGGTGCATCGCCTGAGGGCGTTCGTGAATTACGATCGTAGTTTTAGCTCGGCAACGGCTACCGCCACGGCCTCCCGTGAGTTTCCGGCGTTGGGGGCTTGTGCGGAATGTCAATCTAGGGTCCAATGGACTATATCTATTGGTCTAGTTCATTCTGGCGTGCCCTGGAGGGCGATGTGTTCCCCACTGTGCTGGAGTGCAGGCGTGCGACTGCGCGCATCCTTGGTGGCTGCGGAGAGCGCCCGGAGGGTGGCGCGCCGGAGCCACCTTCATAGCTCCGCATCGAAGTAGGCGTTGGGCTCTCGCGCCGCGCAGAGGTCCTCCCGCACCTCCATGTGAGGCACGTGCGGATGGTCGTCGTGCGTCGAGAAGCCATCTGCGCTTCGTCGGGCTTCATGCCTGACGCCCGCTGAGGAGCCCTTCCTCAGCCATCCCTATTCGCACGTTTGGAGTCATGCTCGGTGCCGGACTGTCCTGGCACCGTGGCGTGAAACGTCTGCCTGCCGTTGGGGCGGGGCCAGTCTTCCCGGCGCCGTGACGTGACACGTCTGCCTATGGCTTGGCCAGTCGGCCTGCTGGCGACTCCCGAAATGCAATGCATTCGCCCCACGGCCCGGCGCCCTGCCGGGCTGAACGGGAAGCCTCTGTCCATTGCCCCGCCTTCGGGGCCTTCACAGGAGACGTCGATGTTCATGCGCTGGGCCGTCGTGTTGCTGCTGCTGGTACCCGGAGCTGGGTGGGCGGAGGAGATTGCCTATCCTGATGACTACGTGGCCGAGGAGGAAGTCGACCCCGTTGAGGCAGGCGGGGATGCGCTGCTCGAGCCTTCCATGGATGAGGGGAACGGCCTGGTCGAAGAGGAGCCGGCCACGTTTGGCTCGGGCTCTCGCTGGGCGAACCGGCTGAGCGTGGAGACCACGACATGGGCGCTTCTGCCGCGACGAGGGGCGGGGACGGATGAAGGATTCCTGCAGCTCCACCCACGGTTGGAGGTCGTCAAGCCAGGCTTCCTCCAAGTCGAACTAGGCGCTCCGGTGCGCCTGCGCATGTGGGG
>NZ_JAAIYB010000778.1 GCF_010894475.1 Myxococcus vastator | reverse complement strand
GTAAGCGTTCAGGTGGGATGGGCGGTTGAAGAAGGAGCAGGCCAGCAGCCGACGGGAGGCTCGTCGCTCGCTGACGCGGCGTGGGGCATGGGACAGAGCGTGTCGTGGCCGAGGTCGACCCCAAGGATGCGCGCATCGCGGAGCTCGAGCGTCAAGTCGAGGAGCTGACTCGACTGGTGCAGCAGCTGCGGGAGCAGTTGCGGCGCAACTCGGGCAACTCGAACCGGCCACCGTCGAGCGATACGCCGGGGCAGAAGGCCGAGCGGCGCAAGCAGAGCGGGAGTGGGAAGAAGCGCGGGGGGCAGCCGGGACACAAAGGCCTGACACGCGCGCTGGTTGCCGAGGAGAAGGTGAGTGAGTTCAAGCACCTCTTCCCGTCCGCGTGTGAGAATTGCTGGGCTCCCCTCTCGCCCGAAGGTGGCACGCGGGTGCGGCGCTACCAATCCGTGGAGTTGCCGCCGCTCAAGGCCCACGTCACGCAGTGGGTGCGCCATGGCATGGAGTGCCCCAGGTGCCAGCATGAGACGTGGGCGAGCACCGCGCCGATTCCGACGTCGCCCTTCGGCCCGCGGCTATCGGCCGTCGTTGGCCTTTTGACGGGCGTCTACCACCTGAGTCGGCGCTCGACGGTGAGGCTTGTGGGGGATGTGCTGGGCATCGACATTTCCCTGGGGGCGGTGAGCGCCGTCGAGGCGCGCGTCAGCGAGGCCGTGAAGCCCGCGGTGGACGAGGCCTGGGCCCAGGTGTTGTCGGCGCCGGTGAAGCACACGGACGGCACCCAGTGGCTTGAGGGGGGCCTGGCGCGCGCGCTGTGGACCATCGCCTCGTCAATGGCCACCGTCTTCAAGATTCTGACGGACGGCAAGTCGCAGACGCTCGCATCGCTCTTCGGCTTGAAGCTCGGCGTCCTCGTGAGCGACCGCGCCACCGCGCTGAATTTCTGGGCCATGGAAGCGCGGCAGGTGTGCTGGGCCCACCTCTTGAGGAAGGCCATTTCCTTCTCGGAGCGCGACGGGCCAGCCGGAGCGATTGGGCGCGAGCTCCTCGACTACATCGGCATCCTCTTCGACTACTGGGGACAACTCAGGAGCGGCGAATTGCAGCGGGACGCGCTGCAAGGGCGCATGGCCCCGGTACGCGCCCAGGTGGAAGCCCTGCTTGAGCGCGCGGTGGCCGCGAGGCTGCCGCACGTCTCCGGCTCCTGTGAGGACATCCTCAAGCACCGGGCGGCGCTGTGGACTTTCGTCGACAGGGAGGGAGTCGAGCCCACGAACAACCACGCTGAGCGCGAGCTGCGGGCCTTCGTCCTGTGGCGCAAGCGAAGCTTCGGCACGCAGAGCACCCGGGGGAACCTCTTCGCCGAGCGGGTGATGACGGTGGCGCATACCGCACGCAAGCAGGAAAAGAATGTGCTCGAATTCCTGACGGCCTGCTGCACCACCGCCAAGACGGGGGCGCCCCCGCCCTCGCTCTTCGCAGCGCCCTGAGCGCTACGTGGCCTTCCCGCCCATGGGGAAGTAGCGCGTCGCGTTCCGCTCTCCTGCGCTGCGCACGCGGCCCTCGTGCTTCAACCGCACCATCGGCCGATGAAGCGCCCGAGGCTTTTCCCCGACGTGCGCGGCGATGACCGTCATCGTCTCGCCCGGACACGCCTGCACCGCCTCGAGCAACCGCTTCGCGAGGTTGGCGACGGCACCTGAAGAGCGTCGGACCCTCGTCCCCTGCCGCTGCATCGCCACGGAGGGCGCGGGAGCCAACACCGAGAACGCTCTCTCCACCGCCGCCTTCACCAGGCGTTGCTGCTCCACCAGGTGCTCGTGGAGCAATCGTTCAATTTTCGATTCCAGCGTCGCAGGGGTTTTCGTCCGCATCCGCCACGGGTTGCACACCGCGACGACGGCCTCAACACCAGCCCTGAACGGTTAC